>NZ_JBNCMT010000042.1:0-47403 GCF_049846925.1 Brevibacillus nigriterrae | reverse complement strand
CCCGGGTTCCTACTTCTACTTGTTGATGCTGCATATCGTTCTTGCACCCCTATCTTTTGTTACATTACACATTACACATTACACATTACACATTACACGAAGCATTGCAGTTTTTGGTTACGTTGCTCACGCTCTTCCGCAGAAGACAGATCGTATTTTTTGAGCAGATGAAAAATTTCGTTTAGCGTTTGTTGTTCACGCTCGTTTTGTAAATAAGCTTGCAAAGCAGCATACAAGTCCTGTGGTAGAAAAGATGACTGCTCCTCCAATTTCTTGATCACGTCTTCTGTGCTATGATCCAATTTGCACTCACTCATGTGTCTCTCTCCTTTGACAGATTTTGAGTGATATCTGTCGATAATTTATCCATCACAGTAAAATGCTGAAAATCAATACTGAAAACAATGCACCAATCACGGAACTGATGACGTTTACGAGATCATTGTTTAACCAGGGTAATCCACTGGTGTGCAGCGTCTGTTCATTGCAATGCATTTTTCTCTCCACTGCTTTGCCACAAACCTTGCATTGATACGTAGCCTGCCATGTAGCACCTAACAGTGAATCGAAAAGAGAACCAATCAATCCTGATATTCCCCCTGCAACGAGAAGCTTCCACCACTGTACCAGCATGGATGAAGTTCCCACAGTCGATAGAAGCCCGGCAACTCCCCCGATAAATACTCCTCCGAGAAAACTTGCCAACAGTCCAACCGTGCTCACCCCTCCAGATGTACCAGGTACAACCAGCTTTCCTGTCAATATGGAACGGGGCGGTCGCTTGCTTACACTGCCGATTTCTGTTGCCCATGTATCAGCGGTTACGCTCGCCATGATTCCGATGAAGGCAAAGTACCAGAACATATGCGGCCAAAAGAAGTCCAATAAACAAAGGGCAGCGGCAATCCCGCCATTCGCCAATACCTGCCCGAAATCACGTCGTCCCGTCTTGGCATACCCTTCTTCTATCTGAGCTTTTTTGTCATGGCGCCATTTGGTCAACAGGCTGGACGTAATAAAAAATGCGAGCAGGACCCCGTACCAAACCAAATGACCTGCGGCATAAAGAATGGTACCAACCAGTATTGCACCGAAAACACCAGATCCTGAAAGAGAACGCTTCCAATATGCAGCGAATGAAATAATCGCACTCGCCAGTAACCCAATCAGCCATTCATTGATAAAGCAACATCCCTTTCTTGCTGGGAGAAAAGCAGAAGAAAACAAAGCATCTGTTAACGTAAGGAGATCACTTGTGTCACTTGCGGCAATTGCTGAATTTTCTCAAGCACCTCTGGCGTAATCTCTTCATCCGTCAAAGAAACAAGCAATGCATTTTCTCCTTTTTGTTCACGAGAAACATTCAGTTTGGAAATGTTGATCTGATGTCCGGCAAGAATGCGAGACACATCATACACAACACCTGGATAATCTCGATGGTGGACCAGCACGCCATTGGCATCTGCAGTAATCCGAGAAGAATAGTAATTCATTTCGGCAATATATGGCTCTTGATAATCTTTAGCAAACGTATATTTATTGTTTCCAACAGTAAGGACGGCCAGATGATTCGCATATTCGCCCGAGCTGGTTTGGATTGTTAACGACACATTCGGGTCGTCCTCTGTTAACCCTTCCTGCAAATACTGGGTAACCTCTTTGGCATGATCCTGGGCGAGAATCGTCATGGTTGCACTTTTCATGTTTTTTTCTAATCGAGATACTAATTTTGCGAGTGATCGTAGTTTGGAAAAATCAATCACGCATGTTCACTCCCCTATAATTGCTGTATGCTACCTTATTCTAACATGGAAGAGCGTGACGGGATATATTTCAACTAGGATAAAAAAAGATCAGGCCGAAAGCTTCAGCCCGATTGTTGCAGACAATACCATGCCAATAAAAACCATTCTTCGCCAGTCTTTTGATTCTTTGTAAAATAACATTCCTACAATGGCGCCCCCTACCGTTCCGATCCCGGTCCAAACCGCATAGGCAGTACCCATAGAAATACTTTTCATGGCATGGGATAAAAAAAGAAAGCTTAAGGCAAAACCGCCGACCATCAGTAGCAAGGACTTCCAATCTCTTTTTCGATTCAACTGATTAATGCCTGTCACACCAACTACTTCAAATGTTCCTGCTAAAATCAGACTCAACCATCCCATGGTTTACTCACTCCTTTCTTTTTTCGGATGAGGTGTCACGACTTTCAATCCCAACACACCCGCAACCAGTAACAGAATGAGAGCAAGCCTGCTCCAAACAAGTGGTTCGCCAAAAAAGATCATTTCCGTTGCTACTGTTCCTGCAGTTCCAATTCCAGTGAATACCGCATAGACCGTACCCACAGGTAATTTCCGGGAGCAACGAAGCAATAGATCAAAGCTTAGGATAAGCATGATGATCGTACCAGCCCAAGCCCACCAGGTAGCTGAGTATTTCAATCCTGTTACCCATACAACTTCAAAAAGCCCTGCAATCAAGAGCAGCAGCCACTGATTCATTTGTCTCTCCTCCCCATTTCTTTCTATTCTCGGGACAATCCTCTCCAAAAGATTTTCCAAGCTGCTTCAAATCTCTTCGCATATCGATCTGGACCACCGTACAGCATCTCAACGAGAACAGAATCCAATAAACCGATAAATGCAATCGCTGCATCTTTTGGATCTATCACACCGATCGTTTTATCCTCAAGAGCTTTCGTAAATATCGGTAGCAATAACTCTTCAAATTTATCGAGGTAACCGTATAGCAAAGTCATGATTTGATCGTGTAGGTGTTCAGGTGGAAAGAAAGAAATTCGTAAAAAGAATTTGGTTCCATTGTCGTTTTCGTATCTCTCCAGGTAATTTTCCAAAAAGCGAAATAAATAATCATGCAGCGAATCATTTCTCTCTTTGGTTAAATAATTGTTCACATACGTTAGCTCCGCTTGCACCACATCTTGGATGATCGCAAGGAATAAATCATCTTTCCCTTTAAAATGAGCATATATCGATGGTTTTTTAATCCCGACTTCATCGGCAATTTGTGATAAGGCTGCTCCTTCATATCCTTTTTGAGCAAAATGAACTAGCGCAATTTCTTTGATTCGAGATGACGTCATCACTTCAACTCCTACTCTTGCCTCATATCAGCTACCTACCTACCGTTAGTTAGGATTTTCTCACATGTGAACACTCTTGTCAAATCCTTTTCCTGTTTTCCCCCATCAAAATGGTACTATACCCACAATTACACATCATAAATCTACCAATTTTTTCGCATAGAATGAAAATTTTATCTGTATTACCATATTACTAAACACAGCTAAGGAGGACATCATGAAGAAATCGATCGCTCTACTTGCCGCATTGACCCTGTTTACTGCTTGTCCAATGATCACACTACCAACAGCCCATGCTGAAGCAGGCTCTTATTCCTCCGTTATGTACCAAGGAATGAGAAGTGATGATGTTACACAATTGCAGCAAGATTTAGAGACTCTTGGCTATTATACCTATCCTAGTATTACCGGGTATTTTGGCAGTGTAACCAAAACTGCTGTAGTTGCTTTCCAAACTGATTATGGATTAAAAGCAGACGGCATTGTGGGTTCAAGGACAGCGACTGAAATCGCTCATGCTCTTGTTAAAAAAGAGATCGTTGATGATACATATAACTATTTGAATATTCCTTATTTGTGGGGTGGATCTGATCCCTCTACAGGTTTTGACTGCTCTGGATTCATCTACTATTTGTTTACTGAACACGACGTTGTGATGGATCGGACAACCTCAACTGGTTTGTACCAAATGGGGAAGGAAATCGGAAAAGATCAGCTACGACCAGGTGATCTAGTATTCTTCAGTATCGAACGCACGTCAAATGTTTCCCATGTAGGGATTTATACGGGAAATGGCAAATTCATCTCGCCGCTTAGTTCGAAAGGCGTTTATGTTCAGTCCATGGTAAACAATTCTTACTGGACTCCACGTTATCTCGGTGCTCGACGCATCTACTAATCGAATAAATAATCGGGATAATCCAAACTGTTGACCAGTGAAGATTATCCCTTTTCTTTAATAAATTCGGATCATCTGGAGTATAATTGGAACGCCCTTCTGGGGAATGTCCGAGGATCGCAGAATGAGAAGTCCTTTCTTCACAAGATACATGGCTTGTGGTTGCAGGACACCGTTGATAAACAGGTTTATGAGTGAAAACCCGGCTGGATTGGGAATCCCTTGTGTGCTGTAACCCTTGATTCCATCCTTATTCGTGAAGGTTCGGCTTACTCCATTAGCGGTTGCATAGTAATAAACTGTATCTGTTTTTTTAATGATTTTTCTATGTTTCTTTTTCTTCCTTTTACAACTCGATTTGCAGCCACTTCTCTCGTGAATGACCAATCTACTTTTTACTTTAATGGAAATTCGTCTACTTCTACATTTCATAGACATCGGATGACTCACTGATTACGTAATAACAGTTGTGGTAGAAGTGGATGATGGAGCATAATTGACCACTTCCAGTACAACAGGAGTGTCTGCTTCAATCGGTTCAGAACCTGCTGGAACATCAATTTCGAGTGAACCTGCAGCTCCCGCCGTATAGGTAAGAAGGTCACTCATTACTTGCACGCCATTGACAAACACATCAATGTAGCTGTTATTGGTTGCCAATGTCGGCAAAGTTGTTGCGGCAGTACCTGCATCAGTATCAAAACTTCCTACGGCAATGGTTAATGTATTGCCTGCTGTTGTCTGAGCTGTTGTCACATAATAAAAACGGTTTACAGTTGGAACGGTCGTAGTCGTTGTAGTCGTTGTTGCAGAAACAAAGAGCTTTACAATTCGAAGCGGCATGATTTAAACCTCCTTTCGAGTGATTCTATTTATAATAAGATCTTTTTTGTGGAGATTCTCTGGTCTATTCCCTATTTTTGAAAATGATAAAGCAGATCCCCACCCCGCTTTTCCTTGCACACGGGATAAGAATCTGCCCTATGATTGGATTTCATTACTACTTTCTGATGTTCTCATGAATGGAAGATAAATACAATGCGTATTCAATCGGTCTTTTGATTGCCTGCTCATATCTCGTTTGCTGACCAAGATGGCGAAAAATTTCCCGACCTGGCTTTGGATTTACTTCAATCAGCCATACCCTGCCGTTCACATCAATACCGATGTCCAGACCCAATTCGATCAGTCTGCCGAAGTGATTTTCCAGCACACTTGCTGTTTGATGAGCTAAATCATGACACTCCTGAATAATCGTATAGGATTGTTGGGAGCCGAACTTCGGGGTAAGAAATTCACTGACAGGAACTGCCTTACCTCCCCCGTGAAGATTGGAGGTTGCACTTTTGTTCCCCCCGATTCGAACTCCCAAACCGGTTACGCTCCATTGTCCTTCCCCGTTTTTTTGAATCAGCAAGCGAATATCCACCGTGCGTTTCGGGATCAAATCAAGGTCCAAGCCTTGTTGAACCAGAAACAATTCATTTTTGGCCCAGTTACGAACTTTCGACATGACTGCCTGAGAAGTGTTGAGAATATGTTGGACTTTGCTGCGCTCTTTGGTTCTGCCTAGTAGTTCATATCCTTTTGCCGTTTGCTTGATCCGCAAAATTCCCCGTCCACCCGTTCCGTTGCTAGGCTTCACAAATACATATTTGTGTTTTGCCAACATTTCACGAAACTTCATCGGTTGGTAATTCCACGTCTCAGGCAGCCATTTCCTCATTTGCTCGTCTTGCCACAGTATTTGATGGACACGCCATTTATTTGCCAGGCGATTATTGGTAAAGAGCAATGGAGAGTCTTTGCGAAACTGGACATAATCTCGAAACGACTGTTTTGGTGTATAGCGATACCGATCAATGACGACATCCGGCATAGGAAACAACCGTTCCAGCCATCCCCCATTCAATGAGGGAACAAACCCCTTCACCTGACCTCTCTCCCTGTAGACATCCGCAGGTGAAAACAAGAAGACAATGGTCCCCAATTCTTTGCCTGCCTGAATCAGTCGGCGAAAATATTGTGGTTCAAGAAATCGATTACCCTCCCGCCAAGTAAGTATGCCGATAATGGGTTTATTCACACCATCACCCTTTTCATTCATTCCTTCCTTGGCAGTGTATTCAGATACAGCTAGGCAAGGTTCGCCCAAGCATGGAAGTCAGCAATCATACTTTTACGATAGACGAGAGATTAATTGCTGAAGTTCTTGTGGCATTGGAGCTTCCACTGTGATTTTTTCTTCGCCAAAGGGATGGATTAACGATAGTTTAAAGGCGTGCAATGCTTGACGACTGATTCCGTTCTTTTTGCCACCATACAACGTATCGCCAACCAGTGGAAAGCCGAGATGACTCAAATGAACTCTGATTTGATGCGTTCTGCCCGTCTCGAGGGAGCATTCCACTTGTGTTGCATACGGGAATCGCTTGATAACCCGGTAGAGTGTGACAGCATGTTCGCCTTGCGGAGTTACTCTTCTCCTGCTTGGATGATGGCGATCACGTCCAATCGGAGCATCAATTTTTCCAGTGTCTTGTGGGATTTTTCCCTGGACAACGGCCATATACATACGAGAAATCTTTCGATGCCTCAACATTTCATCTAATAACGATGAGGCCAACGCATGTTTTGCATAGAGTACTGCACCGGATGTGTCCTGATCCAACCGGTGGACATGGCGTACTTTCGCCTGTATTCCTTGCTGTTGCAAGAGTCCGGCGATATAGTGATCGAGCGTTTCGGTATGCGAGCTTTCTGTTGGATGTAGCAGCATTCCAGCAGGTTTGTTCACGATCAGTACATGATCATCTTCGTATAAAATCTCTAGATTGGTCACTTTCGGTTCAACACCATACTCTTCTGGTAGACAAACACGCATACGAAGCGTCCCCGTTTCCGTCACTTTATGGTTTTGGTTTATTGGTTGATCATTTAGCAACACTTCTTTATGTTGAAACAACAGATGAGCCATTTTTTTAGGCAAACCCCATTGTTCCCTTAGCAAATCTCCATATGTCAGCTCTGGTTGTGGTGTTTCCAGTTGACCTGTCAGCCACTCACCATCTCGGGTCATGCGAATCATTACATACAATCCTTTCTACGATAACAAGGTGAACCACTGGTCTGGATGATTCGTGCAAATCCAGACTTGATCGGATAACGAACGAATCTCTTGCATCTGATGTGGATGGTTCACGGTCCAAACCATCAAATCGATTTGCGAGTCAAAAAGCTGCTCCACTCGTTCAGATGTGAGAAATTCATGATCCATGGATACCAAATCAGCCTGCATTGCTTTGAGTTGTTCTTGTAGCAGGACAAGATTTCCACTAATGATTGGCCCAGCTTTTATTTCGGGAGCAAGTGCCTTCGCCTTTTGAACAGAAAAATGGTCAAAAGAAGTCAATACGATCTGGTCTTGCATCCCGTGTTTGCGAACAAGCTCAATCACGATCTCTTCCAGCTGTGGATACAAGTTACCTGCTTTCTTCAACTCCAGATTAATCGTTTTCTTTCCCTTGCCAGCGATAAGCACTTGCTCAAGGGAAGGGATTTTCTCTTCCGCATATTCTCGGGAAAACCATGAACCAGCTTCTAGTTTCTCCAAATCAGCGTAAGTCTGGTCTCCTACTTTTCCACGGCCACTCGTCGTACGCTCCAAAGTAAAATCGTGGATGATCACAGGAATTCCGTCTTTGGATAACTGGACATCAATTTCAATCCCGTCAATCTGTGGATGGTTCAATGCTTTTACAATAGCGGCAAGCGTATTCTCAGGCGCTTTGCCGGACCAGCCTCGATGTGCAATACATGGATTCCCCACGACAATCCCTCCCCATGTTATGTTCCTATGACCAAGAAAAAGAAACCCGCGAACAGGTTTCTTTTATGTACGCCTTCTTATTGATTTAATGCTTCACTCACCTGAACCGCACGATCCAGGAACTGCTCAATTTCTTCACGGCTTTTACCTAGTTTGCTTACAAAACGCACCAGTTCCTTCCCGCCTTGAAAGGCGACAAAGCTCGGGATTCCCATGATTTCTAGCTGCTGAGACAACTCTGGGAATTGATCACGATTCACAGCAACCATATCCAGTTTATCCTGGTAGGCCTGTTCTACTTCTGGCATGAAAGGATCGATGCGGTGACAATCAGGGCACCAATCTGTATAAAACTTCACGACAACCGGCTTACTGGAGGCGATTGTTTGATCGAATTCTTCTTGGGTTTTCAACTCTTTCATTTGAGTCCATCCTTTCATAGGTAAGCTGAAAGTTCTACGGATAAGTTTACCATATTCACAATGTAATGTGCGAAGGTATTCGTCAGAACGAATGGGTCGCCTGACGAAGGATATCCATGAATGCTTTTACAGCCGTTGATAAATGTCGGTCTTTATGAACTGCCATAACAAGCGTTCGCATCGGGCGTGATTGCAACCGGATGTAGACAGGTGTGTCGGTAACCCATGGGGATCTCGTAATCATCTGTGGTACAAATGATATTCCCATTCCGGCTGCCACTAAGGATTGTACCGTCTGGATGTTACTGCTTTCGAAAACAATTCGTGGCTTGAATCCGGCCTGTTGGCACAAGTTCAAGGAGATTTGGCGAAACCCTTGTCCTTCTTTTAATAGAATAAACGGTTGATCTGCTGCCAATTCCAGACTTACCTCATCATGCTCTGCTAAAGGGTGATGAGGCGGCACAGCAAGATAGATTTCTTCATGAATAATTGGTTCAATTCGTAGGAAGGGATCGGTGATTGGCATCGTTAGCAAACTGACATCCAGCTTACCACGCAGGAGCAGAGACTCCAATTCACTGGAGCGATCTTCGACGAGCTGGAGTTCGATCCCGGGATACAGTTGATGAAATTGCGAGAGAACCTTGGGCAGAACATGCGCTCCTGTGATCGGCAAGCTTCCTATTAATAATTTACCTGTCTCTACACTTGCATAACTTCTCATTTCTCTCTCCAAACCTTCTGCCTGATCAATCAAGTCTCTTGCCACCTGCACGAATCGCTCACCTGCATCAGTCAACTCGATTTGATTGGATAGACGGTGAAAAAGAGTAACTCCCCACGCCTTTTCCAGCTTCGCAATCTGCTGACTCAAGGATGGTTGTGCGAGATGCAATCGCATAGCTGCCTTGGAGAAACTTCGCTCTTCGGCTACTGCTACTACATAACGAGCCTGCCTTAGCTCCATTGCTTTCACCCCTATAGATAATTCCTATCGCTTCGATAATTATTATATCTTTGAACTATTATACTACGCATGATACAACTATACATAACAGATTATCAGGAAGAAGAAATAGGAGGTTCCCTTATGAAACCACGCACGTTATTTGAAAAGATCTGGGATAACCACGTCATCAATGAAGAATCAGGAAAACCAAGCTTGCTCTATATCGATCTGCATCTCGTACATGAAGTAACATCACCACAAGCCTTCGAAGGATTGAGACTTGCCAACCGCAAAGTGCGTCGCCCTGATCTTACGTTTGCGACAATGGATCACAACGTTCCAACTGCTGACCGCTTTAATGTAAAAGACCCAATCTCCCGCCAGCAAATGGATACGTTGACCACAAACTGTGCCGAGTTTGAAATCCCGCTTGCTGATTTGAACAGCCCTGATCAAGGGATTGTGCATGTTATCGGACCAGAACTCGGACTCACTCATCCTGGCAAAACCATTGTCTGTGGTGACAGCCATACGTCTACTCACGGCGCATTCGGTGCACTCGCATTCGGTATCGGAACGAGTGAGGTAGAACACGTATTAGCTACTCAGTGCTTACAACAACACAAACCAAAAACCATGCAAGTTCACGTAAAAGGCGAGCTTCCTCCCGGTGTCACTGCCAAAGACTTAATTTTGGCGATTATCGCAAAATTCGGTACAGATTTCGCGACTGGCTATGTTATTGAATATACAGGTGAAGCAGTCAAGCAATTAACCATGGAAGAACGAATGACGGTATGCAACATGTCTATCGAAGCAGGTGCTCGTGCAGGACTGATCGCACCAGACCAAACAACTTTCTCCTACTTGCAAGGTCGTCGCCATGTTCCACAAGGGGAAGATTTCCTTGTAGCCGTGGAACAATGGAAAACACTTGTTACAGATGAAGGTGCTTCCTATGATCGCACAGTTGAGATTGAAGCTGCTGACATCGCCCCTCAGGTAACTTGGGGCACAAGTCCGGGCATGGGCACAGGCATTACAGGCACCGTTCCTAACCCAGAGAACTTCCCTACATCCAACGAAAGAAAAGCCGCACAAGATGCACTTGCTTATATGGGACTTACACCAGGAACGCCGATGAGTGAGATTCCGATCGATCGTGTGTTTATTGGCTCCTGTACAAATGGACGAATGGAAGATTTACGCCGTGCTGCCGCCGTTGCCAAAGGCAGAAAGGTTGCTCCACACGTACATGCCATGGTAGTTCCTGGCTCACAAGCAGTTAAATTACGGGCTGAAGAAGAAGGGCTGCATCACGTGTTTATGGAAGCAGGCTTTGAATGGCGTGAATCCGGCTGCTCCATGTGTCTGGCAATGAACCCGGATATTTTGGAAGCTGGCGAACGCTGTGCCTCCACTTCCAATCGTAACTTTGAAGGTCGTCAAGGTCGTGGTGGACGTACTCACCTTGTTAGTCCGGAAATGGCTGCTGCCGCTGCAATCGCCGGTCACTTCGTCGATGTGCGTGAATGGCTGAAAGAAACGGCAACGGTATAGTACATTTGTAAAATAGGAGGAAAAACCGATGGAACCATTCGATATTCATACAGGCGTTGTTACTCCCCTTGACCGGGTGAATGTAGATACGGACGCAATCATCCCCAAGCAATTCTTAAAACGCATTGAACGCTCCGGCTTCGGACAGTTTTTATTCTATGAGTGGCGCTTCACTCCCGAGGGAGAACCAATTGATTCATTCATCATGAATCTCCCCCGCTATCAAGGGACTTCTGTTTTAGTTGCTCGCAATAACTTTGGTTGTGGCTCTTCTCGTGAACATGCGCCTTGGGCTTTACTTGATTACGGCTTTAAATCTGTAATTGCCCCTTCCTTTGCGGATATTTTTTATAACAACTGCTTCAAAAACGGTATTCTCCCTGTTCAGCTCTCGGAGGAACAAGTACAGGAGCTGTTTGAAAGAGCAGAGAAGTACGAAGGCTACCAGCTTAAAATTGATCTGGAACGACAAGTAGTCGAAGATGAGTACGGCCTCTCCTTCCCATTCGAAGTTGACTCCTATCGCAGATATTGTCTGTTGAATGGACTGGACGATATTGGACTTACTCTCCAGCATGAAGAGAAAATTGCGGCGTTTGAAGCGAAGCGAGCATAAAGATCAGTCAACTGTTTATCCAAGCAGAAAAAAGCGAGGCCACAAGTGCCTCGCTTTTTAGCGTATCTCCCTATCCGATCAATGGTGATTATAATCGTTCATACTTTGAAACTGTGCGTAATGCACATCGTTCGTATAATTTTGTATGCTGTATTCATCTCGTTTACGTAAACTAATTGACCCTCTCATACAAAAACCAATACCCACAATCGCTGCTCCAACAATCAACCAGGTCATTCCGCCGCACCCCCTCCATTTTATGGAAGCATTTTGTTACTTTATTTTACGCATCAAGCTTACGTAAGTTTCGGTATGACGAGAAAATGGACGTGTAGTCGTGACGATTCAATTGGATGCTAGTAGATTCTTAAACAAACTATAATTTTTCAAGAATAGTAGATCATATCTATAAATTCAAGGAGAGTATCTTGATTATTTACATATGAGTGTGGGAAAGAACAGTCGAAGGTGATGGAGTCACCTTCTTTTAATACATATTCTTGAGTATTAATTTTTAGTGTTAGTTCTCCCTTTATCACCAAAAGATATTCTTGTGTCTTTGGTAAATGACCGTCAGATTCTCTTGAAGAGTTTGGTTCCATTTCAACTGTAAAAAATTCAAAATCTCTATTTGGATTGCTCGTATAGTAGCAATAGGAACGAAATGAGTCATTATTCTCGAATTGTACCTTTGTGTCGGGTTTTCGTATCACAACTGCTTGATCAATCGCTTCATCAATCAATTTTGTATACGGTACTTTCAATCCACTTGCAATTTTCCAAATGGTATTGATGGTGGGGTTTGACTCACCTTTTTCTATTTGAGAAAGCATAACTTTACTTACTCCGGACAACTCAGACAATTGGCCGAGGCTTAAATTTCGTTCATTTCTCAGTTTTTTTAAATTACTAGAAATAACATCATTCAGATTCATAATAACTCCTTTTTGTTTGACAGTTATAACGAACAATCGTACAATATGTATAACAACAAACATAACTAACGCACGTACTGTATATTGTACGAACAAATGCGTTGAATAGCAAACAGATGCTATGTTTCTAAGGAGGGCACTACTATGGACAGAGCTAAAATCAGTTTGATCATTTCTATGCTGATTTTTGGTAGCATAGGTTTGTTTGTACGAAATATCCCTTTTTCATCCAGTCAGATTGCGTTAGAGAGAGGAATAGTCGGCACCATCTTTTTATTCCTTGCCAGTTTCCTATTTACACACAGGATTTCTTGGACAAGAATACGCCCTAATTTATGGCTGCTTCTAGCATCTGGAATCGCAATCGGAATAAACTGGATTTTCTTATTTCAATCCTATCATTATACGACAATTTCAAATGCAACAATATGTTACTACTTTGCGCCAATCTTTGTCATGTTTTTATCCCCGTTGATCCTAAAAGAGCGCTTAAAGAAGATCACAGTCCTATGTATTCTCTCTGCTATGGCAGGCATGTTTTGTATTGTCGGAATGGATAACGGTGAGACTGGAACAAATAATACGTTAGGAATAGTCTACGGTCTAGCTGCAGCAGCTTTATATGCCAGTATTATTATTATAAATAAATTTTTAAAAAACATCTCAGGAATAGAAAGTACCTTCATACAATTGTTAGTTTCAGCCATTTCATTGTTCCCATATGTTTTCCTTACTGATGGATTTCAAATGTCTACAGCTTCCAATTTATCCATAGTACTACTTATTATCGTGGGAGTTGTACATACGGGCATTGGATACTTCATTTATTTTTCTGCCATACAGAAACTGAACAGTCAAACCATTGCTACTTTCAGTTATATTGACCCCATTTCAGCCATCCTAATGTCGAGTCTTTTTCTGCATGAGGAAATGACTCTTTTACAAATATTTGGAGGTATATTGATTTTGGGAGCTACGTTTGTAAATGAAATGTTTGGGACAAAAAAAGAGTTTAATCAACTAAAAGAGAATGTTTAGCTATGATTTTGGATTCCTACCGTCGTTATTGTTTTTTAAACGATTTGGATGATATTGGTCTTACCCTCAAGAAGAGAAAATTGCTGCATTTGAAGCGAAGCGAGCATAGAGCAAGCGTCAATCGTTCATAGAAGCAGAAAAAAAGCGAGGCAACATGTGCCTCGCTTTCTCAATCGTTTAAATCCGTACTATCAATGGTTATTATGATTATTCATACTGTGAAATTGTGCATAGTATGCATCGTTCGTAAAATTCTGAGCACTGTATTCATCCCGTTTTCGAAGACTAATTGACCCTCGCATGCACCAGGCAATACCGACAATCGCTCCACCAACAATCAACCAGGTCATTCCACATCACTTCTCCATTTTATGGAATTTATGTGATACTATATAATACACTACAGTACTTCTGGCTCTCCTTCTCTCATTCGAACTACATAGCCATATACTTTCTTGATATATCCCATTTTCACAACACCTCATTTTTGATTTTTTAGTAATGTTTAACCTTATCAACTGATTGTATTATAAACGGTAAAAAGCACCTGAAAGGATGATTCTATCATGGTCGTATTTGAGACGAATCGATTGATTATTCGAGAGCATACGCAAGAAGATATTGAAAAACTATTCGCTATTCTTTCCGACCCTGTTACCATGAGTTTTTGGCCTTCGCCTCTAACTAGTGATCAGGTATCCGAATGGGTTACTATCAATATCAAAAATTATCACGATTTGGGATTTGGTCGATGGGCCATCATTCTAAAAGAAGATAATCAATTCATCGGAGACTGTGGGATTAAGCTTGCTAGTATTGATGGAACCATAGAGAATGATCTCGGGTATATCATCGATCATCATCATTGGAAAAAAGGATATGCAATGGAGGCAGCTGCTGCTTGTAAAGAATATGCACTTGGAAAATTGCAGATGAAGCGGCTATGTGCCAATATGGCGGTAGATCATATTCGCTCAAAAAACGTTGCCATTAAACTTGGAATGAGTCTTGAAAAAATATTCAACAATCAACGAAACCGTAATTTGCCAACTTATCTATTTGCCTACAATGTGCCGGATGAGCAATAAGGCTCGGAAGGAAGAACGACCCCATTTTCAGGGGCCGTTTTTTTGTTACTCACGCCGTCTCAATATCTCTTGCTTGCTCCAATCCTAGGGCTTGTATCGCCTGATCCCGTAGTTTATACTTCTGAATTTTACCTGATGCCGTCATCGGATATTCTGTTACGAATTGAATGTAATGCGGAATTTTAAAACGAGCAATTTTTCCTTCGCAGTATTCCTTAATTTCCTCTTGGGTAAGTGCACTTCCCTCTTTTACTTTAATGCAGGCTAATACTTGTTCTCCGTATTTTTCATCGGGAACACCTACTACTTGCACATCGAGTACGTTCGGATGAGTGTAGAGGAATTCTTCAATTTCACGAGGATAAATATTTTCACCGCCACGAATGATCATATCTTTGAGACGTCCAGTTATGCGGAAATATCCTTCATCATCCATCGTTGCCAGATCTCCGGTATGCAGCCATCCATCGTGATCAATTGCTTTGAAAGTCTGCTCCGGCATGTTGTAATAGCCTTTCATGACGTGATAGCCTCTTGTGCAGAGCTCACCTTGGACGCCTGTCGGCTGTTCTTCTCCTGTAATCGGATCAACAATTTTCACCTCTACGCCACCAAGAGCACGACCGACTGTTCCAACTCTTCGTTCAATGGAATCGTCTGGCCGGGTCTGCGTTATTACGGGAGATGATTCGGTTTGACCGTATGCGATGGTAATGTCGCGAATCCCCATTTTTTCCACTACATTCTTCATGACTTCGATTGGGCAAGGCGAACCTGCCATAATGCCTGTGCGCAGGGTGGAAAAATCGTATGAATCAAAGCTCGGATTATTTAATTCGGCAATAAACATTGTCGGCACACCATATAAAGCCGTACAGCGCTCTTCAGAAACAATAGACAGCACTCGTCCGGGATCAAACGTAATCAGGGGAACCATTGCGGCTCCCGTAGCCACACAAGCAAGCGTCCCCATTACGCAGCCAAAGCAATGAAAGAAAGGTACAGGCAAACAGACACGATCTTCCGGCCCGAGATTCATACAACTCGCTACCTGAATGGCATTGTTTACGATATTGTTGTGGGATAGCATGACGCCTTTGGGAAAACCAGTCGTTCCAGACGTATATTGCATGTTAATCACATCATCTGGATGGAGTGAGGATTGTCGCAAATACAGCTCGTCATCGGTCACAGATGCTGATCGTTCTAATAGGTCTTGCCAGGAAAACATGCCCGCCTGCTTCTCTTCTCCGAGAAAAATCACATTTCGCAAGTGAGGAAGTCGAGCCGATTGTAATTGTCCTGGCTCTGATTCATCCAGTTCAGGACATATTTCTCTGACCATGGACAAATAATTGGCATCTCGATAGGAATCAATCACGAGCAGCGTGGTAGATTCGGATTGACGCAGCAGATATTCCAACTCATGACTACGGTAGCTGGTGTTCACGGTGACAAGTACTCCGCCCATTTTGGACGAAGCAAACTGTGTTGTTACCCACTCCGGCACATTTGTCGCCCAAATCGCAATATTTTCCCCAGCCTGAATTCCAAGAGACATGATCCCTTTTGCCACTTGATTACAAAGACGTTGGAAATCCTGGTACGTGTATCGAACATTTCTTTCCTGGTAAACGACCGCATCTTTTGTCGGGTACAGCGCAGCAGTCTCATCTAGTAAGTCACCAATGGTAATAGAGCGTAATTGAGCCAAATTCAACTCACCCTTCCGTTCGATTCATTATTCTGTATTATCAGTATATTTTTTCGCCAAAAAAACCAGTCATTCCTGCTTGAGAAATGACTGGCTGGTGAAATTGAATCATTTTTGTGCTCTTCTCTTTTGCCAGGAACGAAATAACAAGAAGAGTACCCCATACAGAGCAAGCACAATCAGCAAAGTAACGATTCGCTCGATCATGGAGCCATCTGCCAAAATTACTGGACCTAATCCAAAAAAAGCAAGCAAGAGTGCCAAAACAGACATAACTGTGTAGACAAGGATCTTTTCCATTTGCTGTTTTCCCCCTCTGTCATTTCTATCTACTTATTTGACGAAGAAAAGCAAAAAAATGCTCCACCTGTACGCTAGGGAAAAAGTGGTTGATATATGTAGTATGGCTTTTCAAGGAAAAAACGCCCCATCACAGGAGCGTTATTTCACTTGAAGCATTTTGACCGCTTCCACTTTATATGGAAGGTGGTTGCTGTACACCAGCTCAATTCGCAACTCATGCTCTCCCTTTGGAAGTTTTTTGAGCACGAAATCGGATTCATAGACTTTGCCTATCAAGGCACCATCCAGATATAGATGGGCGTGTCCCAATCCGTGGGTGAGATTCTCTGTTGTTTCTGTTCCTTTGGGTTCAAATTGAAAGTTTTGCGTCGTCAGTTTTACATTAGCAGATGTTCCTTCTACTGTAGCTTCCACATGAAGCTGAGGCTTTGGCGAATCAAAAGGATCTGCCCCTGAGGTAGTAATTGCATTCAGATTGTCTTTATACGTACTGGATACATCCGCAGGGTCTTGCACAAGAAGAACTACTGCGCCGAGTATTACTACCAGAGCAATGACTCCTGCCAGTATGAGATTTCGTAAACTAATCACAAAAACTTTCATCATCCATTCTCCCTTTCCTGCCATTTGTACATGCTTACGCAAGAATGTACAAACATAGACTAGGAAACAGAAAAAAAAGCAGGAGTAATCTCCTGCTTAGGCATGTATGTATAGTAATCTGTGCTCTTTTAGCGATAGTTGATGTATTGCAGTTCAATAGATAAATCGGCTTTTTTGAGAGCGGCAATGACCGTTTGCAGCTCATCCTTGCTTTTTCCGGTGACACGGATTTGATCGTCCTGAATCTGTGTTTTCACTTTCAATCCGGCATCTTTGATGATGGTGTTAATTTTTTTTGCGTTATCCTTATCAATCCCTTGCACGAGCTTCACCCGTTGGCGAACAGTTGATCCAGCCGCTGCCTCCAGCTTGCCGTAGTCCAGGTTTTTAATCGAGACCCCACGCTTGATCAGCTTGCCGAGAAGGACATCCTTTAGTTGTGACAGCTTGTATTCATCATCGGAAATAAGGACGATCTCTTCCTTATCCAACGAGATGTTGCTCTTGCTTCCTTTAAAGTCGAAGCGAGTTTCAATTTCTTTCATTGCTGTGTTGATGGCATTGGTCACTTCTGCCATATCAACCTTCGATACGATATCAAACGAACTTTCTTTACTCATCGAAATACCTCCTTACAAACCCTTGCGATCCATCATTTTTCTTTAGATGGCACGTACCATTCCACCATCTACAAGAATAGCCTGCCCTGTTACGTAGCTGTTCGCCGGAGATGCGAGGAAAGTTGCAACTCTGGCAAATTCCTCTGGTTCTCCGTAACGTCCAAGTGGGATTTGTGCCTTCATTTGTTGTTGGACTTCTTCCATTGTACTACCTGTTAAATTGGCTCTGAATTGATCCAGGGCACCCAGTCTTTCTGTTGCAATTCGTCCAGGTCCAAGCGTATTGATCAAAATACCGTCAGGCCCCAACTCGGTTGCCAGTGTCTTGGCCAAACCGACGATGCCTGTGCGGAACGTGTTGGAGAGGATCAGGTTGTCAATTGGCTGTTTAAAAGAAGAGGAAGCAAAATTAACAATTCTCCCAAACTTTTGAGCCCTCATATGAGGAAGAACGGCACGAATCGCACGTACGAAACTGAGCAGATTCAATTCAAATGCCTGCTGCCATAGCTCATCGGTCATTTGATCAAAGGTTCCCGCAGCAGGACCACCTGCATTATTGATCAAAATATCGACAGAACCATATGTTTCGGCAGTCTGTGTAACGAGGCTTTCAATATCTTCTTTTTTGGTAATATCGGTGATGATGGCAAGCGGTGCGCGTCCGGTTGCTTGTTCAATTTCACTAGCCGTAGCTTGCAGGGCAGCTTCATCTCGCCCTGAAATGGTTACATTTGCCCCTTCATTTGCCAAAGCAATAGCAGTTGCTTTTCCTAATCCCTTTGTTGAAGCAAGAATGATTGCCGTACGCCCAGACAGTTGTAAATCCACTAGAACCGCGCCCCCTCTACCTTATCATTGGAAATTGTTCATTAGTATATTTTACCTTATCCGATTAAGAAATCAAACTAGGGCTGATCACGTTCGAGACGGAAACAGCAAATACAGCAAAGAGTATGGAAGGCTCCAATTGATTATTGACGATCAACTGTGAAAAGCGTTGTTTGTAGAAGATGGATGCAGTCGCAATTTCAACAAGGAAGAAGAGTAATATTTGCCAGATGATAGCTACCGCACCGAAGATGAGAAAATCCGGGATGCTCACGCTGTTTGCTATCGCAGAGTACAGATTGTTGGAAATGGCATAGATTTGACCTGCAAATACAATTACTGCTGATCGATTCTTTTGCTTGATCAACTCCCATTCATTATGCGGAGTCACAAGCGGAATGAGAAAAATACTGCCCACCAGCAATAAAAATCCTAGAAATGAGTACAAAAAAAACATAGCCATAAGTTATACCTCCTAAAGTATTGAGCTTATTCCATGGCTGCCGCCATAAAGTACGCCAGGTTTCCGGTAATGCGACCACCCACTCGGGGAAGCAATCCTCCAAACTTTCCACCGATACAAAATGCCCCAAGCAAAAGATACCCGTCCACTTCACCTTCATCTGTCTGGATGCGAAGCTGTTGAAGATCAACCCGTTGCTGATAAATAGATGGCTGTTCCCAGTAATGCTCGGATTGGTCGCTTTCATCGATTTTCCCAGCAGCATCGTAGAGTGTAACCGCTCCGCCCTCCCGACCAAACAAGGGTTTGGAAACAAACGGAATTCCTTTGCTGGTGAACGGTGACGACTCAAGGAAACTGGGCAGCATATGCTTCATCATAAAAGCCAAATCAGCTTCATCAAAAAGCGGATGACGCAGCTCTGCCAACTCCCACAGCAAGGCTTGAAATCCCTTTGATTGTGTAATGATCGATTGAACCGGCGAAATCGTAGCGAGCCTCTCTTCATTTAGACATTCGATCAATGCCTTTCCAACAGGAAAACCATCAATATCCTGATCGTGAGGAAGATGCTCCCACGGATACAGTCGATACCAGATCGAAGCTCTTTCCTCATTTGTATATAATCCATCGGGGCGAAGTCGCAAGTCCTCCAAATGTGTATAAATCGAATCAACCTCACTCATCACCTGCGCATATTGAACGGTGCCAATATCTTCATTACTGTGCTTGGTCGCACTAAACACAATTTTTCCGTCGAATCCCTCTGAACGATAGTACTTGATTGATTGTTGAATTGCGTGCTTGATCGTTTCATTCATATGTCCCGATGGGTTCTGGTACGTTGAATACCTGCGGATGACAGACTCGGCAACATACGCTGTTTCGACTACCCCTGTTGGCGTATCAGCGTTGTATTCGAGAATGAACACATCATCTCCGCAAATCGCCAGATCGAATCGGGTAATAGCATCAATCGGTACATACTTTCTTGCTGCATGGACAAGTGGTTCAGGAACTCCTAATTGGTGTATCAAATACGCATCAGGTATATATTGTTGTGTGTAGCGAAGTGCTTTTTGGAAAAGCTGATAGGCTTGCTCTGTTATTCGCGCATACTGCTTAACCCTTTCTTTGGAAAAAACAAGGAGAGAAGGAACCAGGTATTGTTTTCCGTACATCCGGTCCCAATCACACCAATTACGGGTGGAAGCAAACGCCTCTTCGTGAGTAGCAGGAAGCTGAATAACCTTACCCCCCGAAAGTTCCAGAGCCTCCACCCCCGATTCCACTTTTGGAACTTGACGAGCTCATTTGACTTGCTTTGTGCTGATAATACTTGGAAGAAGTTGAAACAAGTGCCTTTTTGCTTTTATAACCTTTTGAACTATAGAAAGAGTCGTTGTCATCATCACAATTATGCTCTATCCCATTTGCATCTTCCCACTGACATTCTTCGTATGCGGTGGCAGTGACCGGTTCTGAATCACTGCAACCCGAAACAACAGCTGCCATTGAAACGACTCCCATTACAACAAGTGCTTTTTTGTTAAAGGAAATTCGCCCCATGATTTGTGACTTCTCTTCATCTGTGACGGTCTTTTGTTTCTTTAGTTCGTGTTCAAACGTTTCCTCTACCCATTCATTCCATTTCATTTGACTGGTTCTCCTTTCTTTTTCTTTTTTTCGTTTTAGGCTTCGGGCACTACGTAGATCATGACAACTCCACGGTCTTCATCAAGAATCGAGTATTTTAGCTCATAGTCCTTCCCTGCTACTACGGTGTAATGGTCCAGTAATCTCGTAACGATCGAAGAAAAGTTCTCATGGCTCTGACTTTGAATGAGTCGCAGATTCCCCTGTACGTTTTCGTGATATTCAATGGTATATCCATATACTTTCATCGGATGTTTGGGCAACTGAACTCCATTGCCAGCTTCCAGATAAACGACTTCACCATTTTCCCAGGCATTTGATGTATGTTCATAAACTTTGCCGGAAAAAAGCGTTGCATCGACCAGTTTACGCACATGCAGCTCATCTAGCGGACATTCTACCTCGCGCAGGATGGCTGAATTCAAAACATTATCTCGATTTAAAAGCTTATACTGCAATCGTAACATGATTTCAACCTTTCTTTTTTGCGTATTGTATGGAAACGTAACCACATTATCTCATACGATTCAAATGATATACAGTTTCTTACAAAAGAAAAATACCATCTTCTAGAGATGGTACTTTCGTTTATAGGCTTATTCATTCATGCAGTCAAACCAAGCCCAAAGAGTACACAATCTGAGCAACGAGATACGTAACAACAATCGCAATCCCTGTTGGAATTAATGCCGACATCAAAGTCCATTTCACGCTGTTAGTTTCTTTGTAAATCGTATAGATGGTTGTTCCACACGGATAATGCAGCAGTGAAAACAACATCATGTTCAATGCAGTTAACCAGGTCCAGCCATGATCAAGGAAGATTTGTTTGATGTCATTCAAGTTGTCTACTTCTGTCATTGCGCCTGTTGCCAGATAACCCATTAGCAAGATCGGTACTACAATCTCGTTTGCTGGCAGCCCGAGGATAAATGCCATCAGGATAAATCCGTCCATGCCCAATGCGTGTGCAAACGGATCTAGGAATGCCGCAATATGCTCAAGGACACTGGCACCGGAAACGGTAATGTTCGCCAAAATCCAGGTGATGACCCCAGCAGGTGCAGCTACTTTCACTGCACGCTTCAACACAAACCAGGCTTTATCCCTTGCAGATTGCACAATCGTCCGAAGAATCTGCGGCTTGCGATACGGCGGTAATTCCAGTGTGTAATGTGTGGGGATACCTTTCAGTGCCGTTTTTGACAAGACCCAGGACACTGTTAATGTCACGATGATGCCGATTAGAACCATCCCCATCACCACGCCGGCTGTTACCAAGGTATGCATCGAGCTTGCAAAGCCAACTGTCATAAACAACGAGGCGAGCAGGATCAAGGTCGGCCATCTGCCGTTGCACGGAACAAAGTTGTTGGTGAGAATGGCAAGCATGCGTTCTCTTGGCGATTCAATGATTCGTGTAGAGATAATCGCTGCCGCATTACAACCAAATCCCATGGCCATGGTTAATGCCTGCTTCCCGTGACCGCCAGAGCTTTTGAACAGACGATCCATATTAAAAGCTACACGTGGCAAGTATCCCCAGTTTTCCAATAGTGCAAAGATTGGGAAAAAAATTGCCATCGGAGGTAACATCACACTAACAACCCATGTTATTCCTCGATACAAGCCAAGCACAAGAACACCGTACAACCAATCGGGTGCATTGACAGCAGTAAAACCGATGGTAATATATCCTTCCAGCCAGCCAAAGAATTGTCCAAGCATGTCGGAAGGTACATTTGCACCGACAATCGTTAACCAGATGACAATAGCCAGCAAGGCAAACATAATGGGGAATCCCCAGATAGGTGAGGTCAACACTTGATCGAGATTCTGCTTTTTCCGCTTTTCCTTGTCTGTATACTGGATGACACCGTTGCACAACTGTTTCGACGTACGATAGATATCACTTACAATCGTATCTCGGATGGATGTCTCTGGAGCCATACTTTTCGCTTGGCTTAGAAGGGCATTCCATTCCTTCTCACGTGTTGAGACCAAACGATTGGCCATAAGTCTTCATCTCCTGTTGATTCATTCGAAAAAGCTGATCTTTCAATGAAGCGATTAAGCTTGCATCTCCATCCAGGAAGCGTAATGCTAACCACCTTGCAGGGTATCGATTGCCAAAAATAGTTTTGATATACGGAATGAGCTTATCGATTTTCGCTTCGATTTGCTCACTGTATTTGATTTGCAATGGTGTCGGGTGTAGTTTTCCTGTGATTACGGCAATGACTGTATCAAGCAATTGATTCACACCAATCTCTTCTCTTGCAGAGATTTTCACGACCGGAACTCCAAGCTTCTTCGCCAAGCTCTTGTCGTCGATTTTAATGCCCAGTTTTTCTGCTTCATCAATCAGGTTGATCCCGATGACCACCTTGTCAGTCATCTCAAGCACTTGCAGGGCAAGGTTCAGATTGCGTTCCAAAGCGGTTGCGTCCAGTACAACGATTGTAATGTCCGGCTGTTCGAAAATAATATAATCTCGGGCAACTTCCTCGTCGGCTGAATTGGAATAGAGTGAATAAGTGCCCGGAAGGTCAATAATCTGGAATAGTTTATCCTGATAGGAGAATTCACCTTCCGCCCGCAGTACCGTTTTTCCAGTCCAGTTGCCTGTATGTTGCTTCAAGCCTGTCAACAGGTTAAATAGCGTACTTTTCCCCGTATTAGGGTTACCTGCCAACGCAATACGATAGCTGCTCATCTCAGTCACCTCCTACGATTTCTCCATAAATCAGTGAACTTTCTTCCCTGCGCAGAGCAATGGTGGTGTTTTGCACCTGATAAGCGACAGGGTCTCCTAAAGGGCTTTTATAGAGCACCTCAACAATTTCGTCCTGAACAAATCCTAAATCTAATAAACGACGTCTCAGCGTGCCTTGAATTTCCAATTTTACAATGCGCAGCCTTTGGCCGGGGTGAAGTTGCGACAATGTCAATAAGTTTGCTTGGCTCACAACACTTTCCACCTTACAAATAAGTTGTTTTCATGCGAATTTGTTGCACTAAGGCAAATTTTTAGGTAAAAAAAGAGAGTTGCTGATGATTACATACTATGTGGATTCGGCCTATTTTGTCAAATGAAATTCCTGCTGAAACTGTAAAATTGCGATAAAAAAAGTGAGGAGCGAGCTCCCCACTTTCATATTTATACTTCTGTTGCTTTCATTTCTTTTACCAGGCCACGTTGAAGCTTTTGCGCCAGTTTGCGCTCTTTGCGTTCCCTGCGCCATGCAAAGAAGCCCTCAAACAAGGAATACAAAACTGGAACAAGTACCAATGTTACTACTGTATGGAATGCCAGACCAAAGATAACCCCTGTCGCAAGCGGTGCCTCCATATCCGAACCTTCAGCGATCGCAAGTGCCATCGGAAGCATACCGAGGATTGCTGTCATTTTGGTCATAATAACCGGACGAATACGATCTTTGGTTCCCTGAATAATCGCCGTCTGAAGATCAAGCCCGCGACTGCGCAACAGATTAATTCGGTCAATCAAGAGAATGGCGTTGGATACAACGATACCAACGAGCATGATGATACCAATCATCGCCATTTCACCAAATTCCCGCTGTGTGAGAACGAAACCAACCACAACACCCACGACAGCCATTGGAATGGTGAGCATAATAATCATTGGATGAGAAAGACGACCGAACTGAGCTACCATGATCACATAGATTAATGCGAGTACACCTAAGAATACCATTAACCCAGACATCATATTCGAGCTTTGTTCCTTCAGTTTACCTGCAATCTCCACTTTATAGCCGGCTGGAATCGCCAATTGATCGAGCTTTTCTTCAATTTGACGTCCGACACTGCCCAAATCAGCACCAATCACTTCCGCAGAGACAGTTACAATCCGTTCCCCTTTTTGGTGTCGAAGCGAAGTTGGCGACTTCGTGTATTTCCACTCAACCAGATCGGTCAAAGGTACCTTGTTTCCTGTTTGTGTGGTAATCATGATTTGACGAAGCTGGTCAGGATGCTTCATCCAATCCTGTGGATAACGAGCAACCACATCCAGTTCAATGCCATCCGTTGTGATTGATGTAATATTTTGATCGCCAATAAAACCGCCAATTTGCGTCATCATCGAGCGTGCGTTTACTTGCAATTGATCCATGACATCCTGCTTCGGAACGAGCGTGATTTTTTCCGATCCTTTTTGGAAGTCGTTGCGAATATTGGAGATACTCGGAATCGTTGCAAGCATTTTCTCTGTTTCCGCAGTCAGTTGACGTGCTGTTTCCAAATCCTTACCGACAATTTCCAACTCAATAGGCGGTTTCTCTCCCTGACCGCCAAACGACATCTGAACTTTATCAACGCCAGGGATTGTATTCAAACGATCATTGATATCCTTCGTTAATTCTTCCTTCTCTCGTTGTCGTTCTCTTTTTCCAACCAAATTAATGAAATACTCGGCTTGATTATTGTTCACGATAACGAATACATCCATAATTTCCGGCACCTGTCTGAGGGAAACTTCTCCTACATTGGATGCTGTGATGGTTGTTTCAGCTCTTGTTCCTTCAGCCAGCTTTACATTGGCATAGATGAAGTTTTCATTGGGATTCATACCTGCCCCCATTTTGATCATAGGTGCAAGGAAAATCGCTCCGACAAACAATCCGAAGGCAACAAGAAGTGTTTTGATACGGTGCTTCAAAGCAATTTTCAACAAGTTATTAAACGCTCGTATAATTTTGTTTTCTTTTGTCGAATCATCGGTACCCAAACTTCCGTGTTTATCCTTGCGTAAAAATCGTTCAGCAAACACAGGGACAAAGAAGAATGCAGCAACTGTTGAAGATACAATCGTTGAAGTAACAGTAAACGCAATGGTTGTAAAAATGGGTTTGAGCCAATCTTCGAAATCTGCGAACACCAACGGCAGGAAAACGATAATTAGTGTTAGCTGGGAAGCAATAACGGGTGTCATAACCTCTTTGGTACCGAGGACAATCGCCCTCTCCAATGGCTCACCCTTTTCCCGGAAATGATAGATACTTTCCAGCACGACAATCGCTGCGTCAACGATGAGACCAACAGATAAGCTTAACGAAATCAAGGTAACCAAATCGATGTTGTAACCACCGATTTTCATCGCAATAAAAGTCATAAGAGCAGAAAGCGGTAATGTCGTTGCAATGACCAGGGTGACACGCCAGTTGCGCAAGAAGAGAATCAGGATGAGGATAGCCAATGATCCCCCGATGATAACGTCACGACTCAGGTTGTTGACTGCGTGCTTGATAAACGAAACCGACTCGAACATTGTATTGAGCTTATACTTGCCATTGGCTTCTGCGTTGATTTCCGAAACGACCTTTTCAACTGCCGCTTGCGTGCTAATCAAGTCGCTGTCGGATGTCCGTTTCACACTTAACCAAACGAACGGATTTCCTTTATGCAGTCCGATGGAATCTTTGGTTTTGCCACGCAAATCTTCAATCACTGCCAGCTCACTAATGGAGACAGGGCCTGATGCTGTTTGAATCATTACTTTTCCCACATCTTGAACCGTTTTAAAAGAATTATCAATCATGAGTACTGTGTCGTAACCAGAATTCTCCAGTGTACCGACAGCTTGCTTCCAGTTCGATGATTGCAATTGATCAACGATTTCACTAGGTGTAATGTTATAAGCAGACATCTTCTCTGGCTGAAGTGTGATAGCAATTTTGTTTTCAAAGCCGTTGTCTTCTACTTCTACCTTTTTGACTCCGGGTACTGACTCAATTCGATCTGTGATCGTAGTTTTGGCAATAGTCAGCATGGCTTGGGGATCAGCACCGGACAATGCATAGTCAATTAAACTGTCATCACCAAAGCTGTCCTGCGTAATAGTGATGTTGTCTACCCCTTTGGGAAAATCATTTCGCAAACGATTAACTACACTTTGAACCTCTTGCTTTACTTTTTCGCCTGCATTTTCCTCAGCTGAAATATTGATAAATGCATGGCCCGTTCTTGACGTTGACGAGTAGTCTTTCACTTCGGCAATTGATTTAATTTCTTTCTCAATGGGCTCCGTCACCTTTTCTTCCATTTCTTCTGGTGGTAGCGAGCCCCCTGAGATGGATACGTTGATTTCCGGGAAGTTGGTTTTGGGCACCAAAGATACTGTAAAGCTGAACAGAGAACCTAATCCGGCAAGAATGATCAGCGACGTCGCCAAAAAGACGATGAGCTTGTGCCGGAGCAAAGACTGTATCAAGTTTTCCATGACTACTCTCCTTTCGGCACAACTTTCTCGCCGTCAACATAATACGTAATTCCCGAGCGAATCAGTTGATCGCCGACTTGCACGCCTGAGAGAATTTCCATAAATTCTCCTACTACGTGGCCCACTTGCACTTCCTGTTTCTTTACGACCCCGTCACGAATGACCATGACAAAGCGGTTGGCCTGATTGATTCCGACACTCTCCAATGGAACTACAAGTCCGTTGACACTTCTCGGTTTTTCGACTTGGCCGATCATGCCGCCCCTCCAGCTACGATCTGGATTGGAAACAGTAACCTCGATGCGGTATTTTCCGGTTTTGGCATCAACTACAGGGGATACGAAGGAGATTTTTCCTTTGGACTTCACTCCCCCTGAATTGGTAACAGACACTTCTTCTCCCACACGGTATTGTGCGATCGTTTCATTGGAAACGTCAAAATGTATCGTAACTTCAGACAAATCAACCAGGTGTATAACCTCTTGGCCTGGATTCGATGATTCACCAATCGTTTGTGAGACATTTACAATCGTTCCTGCAAAAGGTGCCACCAGTTTTGTATCCTGCAGTGTCTTTTTGGCTTGTGCTACCTGGCCTGCTGCTTGTTTAACAGAGGCATTGACGGCTGCTATATCTTCCGGCTCCGCTCCTTTTAACAGTTTATCCAAAGCGATCTGCTCGTTCTTAGCCGAAATTTTGGCCTGCTCAAGTTCTCTCTTTTTGTCAGTTAGTTCATTTTGTGAAATGGCCCCACCCGAGTACAGCTTCTCTGCTTGTAAATAATCCGATTCTGCTTTCTCCAGACGTTGATTCACACTGGCGACTTGCAGTCTTTGTTGGGCAATTGCTTCTTGTGATGCGCCTTTCAATGTTTTGGAACGTTGGGCATTGGCTTCATCAATCTGACCGGAGGCTGCTGCGAGTGCCTGTTGATAGTAGGCTGTGTCAAGGGAGGCGAGTACTTGCCCTTTTGCCACTTGATCGCCGTTCTTTACACCCAGTTGTGTTATTTTTCCGGATGTTCCAAAGGAGAGAATAATATCCTCTTTTGGCTCAACAATCCCCGAAGCCGTAAGTAAAATCTGCGTTGCCTGTGATTTCACCTTGTATGTTTCTACTACCTTTTGCTTTACTTCCTGTTTCTGCTCATCTGCGGCTGGTGCTGCTCCACAACCGGTCGTTGTTACTAGAACCGCAGCAAGGCAAAATGCCAATCCTTTTTTCACGATTAATTCCTCCAGACTCATTTCAGTAATACCAGTTTGCCAGTTTATCCCTCTCGCGGTAACGGTCACTGGAAGGAAATCATCTCCATCCGAAGACGGAGATGAGTGACGTTGGTCATTTTTTCCACAATTACCATTACGTCTGAAATCTAGAGGAATTTCAAGTAAAAAGATAAAAATTAATAAACATTTAATGTTCCAACTCCCAAAATGGCGACGGCTCACGCATGCTTAGCAGGAATCCGCAAGCTATCAAATTGGTGATAAATGAGCTGCCTCCATAGCTGATGAAGGGCAGCGTCAGGCCTGTGATAGGTGACAGACCAATATTCATCCCCACATTTACAAAAATCTGGAATGACCACATCGTTACCATCCCGCTGATAAAGAAGCTGGCAAACAGGTCGGGGGTCTCTATGGCCCAGTGAATAAGCTGATAAAACAAGAGAAAGTACAGGAACAATAACGCACTTGCTCCCATAAACCCCCATTGGTGTGCGATAACAGCAAAAATAAAATCCGTATGCTGTTCTGGTAGTTTCTCTTGATTGGTTTTGAGGATTTGTAAAATGCCCATACCGCCTAGTTGACCACTCCCGACGACTTTTCTGGCTTGGATATACTGATAGCCACTGCCGAGCGGATCGTCTTCCGGGTGCAAAAATGAGGTAAGTCGCTCAAACTGATGAGGCCGAATGATCTGATAGAACATATCCGTCGAGTAGCTATAAAGTGAATAGAGGGCAACGAATAAGGCAACAATCGCAGAGACAAGGGCAATATGAACCCAAGAAGATACTCGGGTCATGACAAAAAAACACCCCAGTAAAGACAGATAAACCAACGCCATCCCGAGGTCAGGTTGAATCAGAACCAGCATCATCGGAAATGTTATTGTCCCTACGACCAACAGTAATTGACGCAACTGAAAAAAGCTGCCGTTTTGCTTCTCATAAAGCCGGGCAAGCATGATGAGTGTCGTCAATTTGGTTAGTTCCGAAGGCTGTACGCTTAGAATTCGCAGATCAATCCAACTGAGCGCCCCGTTTACTTTTTTCCCGAGCACGAAGACACTGCAAATAGCTGCAATTCCAACTACATAGATAAGGAAAGCATACCTTGACCAAATACGATAATCTACCTTACTGATCATCAACATAAATGAACATCCAATGCCGATCCATACTACCTGTTTGATTGCTAGTGTAGATAGTGGATGAGCTTTCGTTGCCATATACACAGCAGCCAGACTATAAAAAATTAAGCCGAATAAAACGAAATAGATAATGGCAGCATTCCGCTTCTCGATCTTCTCCAAGGTACCCACCTCCTGAGACAAAACGATCAGCGGTTAGTTTGCCCAGTGAAATCATTTTTAGACATAATAAAAAGCTCGCCTTTAAGCGAGCTTTTGTCAGTGATTGTTTCCCCTAAGCTATTCTATGTTTGTCACTCCAGCCAGTTCTTCCATCTCTGTCAGCAGTTCCTTGAATACTTGCAATGCATCCTGGATCGGGTCTACTGTACTCATGTCCACGCCAGCTTTTTTGAGCAGGTTAATCGGATAGTCAGATCCCCCGCTCTTGAGGAAGGCAAGATAACGGTCAACGGCTGGTTGCCCTTCTTCGAGAATCTGTTTGGAAAGAGAGGTCGCAGCCGAAAAACCAGTTGCATATTTGTACACATAGAAATTGTTGTAGAAGTGAGGAATTCTTGCCCATTCCAGATCTACCTCATCGTCCACGATCATCGCATCACCGTGGTACTCCACATTCAATTTTCGATACATCTCGCTTAAGGTATCAGCAGTTAACGCCTCTTCTGCTTCTACTTTGGCGTGAATGAGTTTCTCAAATTCCGCAAACATCGTCTGTCTGAAGACGGTCCCCCGGAATTGCTCCATGTAATAGTTGAGCAAATACATTCTCTTCTCTTTTTCGGTAGTCTTCTCCAACATATGGTGCATGAGCAGTGCTTCATTTAAAGTGGAGGCTACCTCAGCGACAAAAATTCGATATTCCGCATACGTATACGGTTGGTTCTTGTTAGAAAAATAGCTGTGAAGGGCATGACCCATCTCATGAGCCAATGTAAACATGTTGTTTACATTATCCTGATAGTTCATCAGTACATACGGATGAGTAGTATAGGAACCCCAGGAATACGCACCGCTTGTTTTACCTTCGTTCTCATAAACATCAATCCAGCCAGAGGTAAAGCCTTCCTCAAGTACCTTTCCGTAGTCTTCGCCGAGTGGTTTCAACGCTTCCTTGATGGTTTGAACTGCTTCATCATATGGTATTTCCATATGGACTTCTTTCACAATCGGAACATACAGGTCAAACATGTGCAATTCATCCAGTTCCAATAAGCGTTTGCGCAGCGCAACGTAACGATGCATCAACGGAAGCTGTTCCCGAACAGCAGCAATCAAATTGTCATATACCTGTTGATCAATATTGTCTGCAAACAGAGATGCTTGCAAAGCTGACTTGTATTTACGAACACGTGCATAAAATACATCACGCTTCACAGCGGAGGTCAATGTCGCTGCAATCGTATTTCGGTGTTTTCCATACGTTTCATAGAGTGCTTCGAAGGCATCTTTGCGAACCCTGCGATCTTTACTTTCCATGAATTGTGTATAACGCCCTTTGGTTACCTCTACCTCTTCTCCCTTTTCATTTTTGATCATCGGGAATTTGATGTCTGCATTGTTCAACATGCCAAAAATCGTTGAAGGTGCTGCTGAAATATCGCTTACCTGTGCAAGGAGTGCTTCTTCAGCAGCAGACAACGTGTGTGGTTTTTGACGTGTGATTTCTTCCAACACCAGACGATAATGGTTAAGGCCCGATTCACTTCGCTGCATTTCTTCTAATTGCTCACTTGGGATTGCGAGTATTTCTGGCTGTATGTAGGAAATTGCACCGTATGCTTGAGTGGCAAGCGATGAGGCACGATCGGTCAATGCCTGATATGTGGCGTTTGCATTGTTTTCATCTCTGCGCATTCTCGCATAAACATAGATTTGATCAAGCAGCTTGGTCAAATCATCTTGAAGCGATAATGCTTCCAATAGATCTTTACCTGACTTAGCCAATGTCCCTTGTTTGGATTGAACCTGTTCCATCAGTCCCTTAGCTTGTTTTACATCTTCTTCCCATGCTTGGTCGGAAGGGTAGATATCTTCTAGTTTCCACTTATATTGATTCGGAATTTCATCACGTTTTGGCAGTTTCTGCGTCTTATTCATTGTTTCACTCCTTCAATAAAATGATGATGATTTGCCCATAGAATAGTATGCCAATACAGCATTACACATAACGTATCCCAAAATATTCCTCACGTCAATTCAGATCCTGTTCAAACGAACGAGTATCAAACTACGAAAAAAGCTGACAATGGTATGTCCCATTGTCAGCTAGTAGCCCTTACGAGTCAATTTTTAGTCGATCACAGGAAATGAACGTTCGAGAAAGTACATTTCTGATGCTACCAGGTGTTGTGCGGTTACCTGGATTTTTGATGCATCGAGATTCCAAACGGAAACCGCTACTTGATTGGTCCCAGACACGTTGACCACAATTTCATAAATGGAGGTTGCACTAACGCTAAACTCCTGATAACTAGCCCTTTGTGGTTGAAGTGTTTGACTGGTTTGCGTGATCTGTGTTTTCACACCAGTCGAAAGATTGAATACTGTAATGGTTATATCTGCCTCAGAAACAGTATCATCGTTTAAGACAATTACTGCTGCTGTTTTGATCGGTGAGCTCGCTACCATGATTGGGCCCGTCGTCAACACTGATTGCGGTACTTGAAATGTACCTGCTGGCTGCGTCAAGAAAGGTACCGCTATATCGACTACTGCTGCATTCGGGTCAATCACCGCATCTCCTGTACCAATTGGGAAAGGACCCGTTGCAGAACCCCACCAGTTATTTGTAGCATCCAATTGCAGATTTGGTGGGTCGTCATCATACGCACCCAATGCAACATTCAACCCGGCTACAGCGTTACCTGAAATATTGTTGTTTTTTATGCGGATATTGGTGTTGGGGGTAGCAACGAATGTTGTTGTTATTCTTATCCCGTTCGACACCCCGTTTTGTATGACATTTCCCTCTATATCTGTATTACTCGTATTCCCCCCAAAGAAAATGGCACTTCCTTGTGAGTTGGTTAAGACGTTATTTGCAATTTTCACATTACTAGTGTTGGTCAGTGCGATCGAGTTATCGGAGATCATTGTGTTATTTGAAATGATTGAATTGCTTTGAGTTGGTGCAACTGGTGACAAGTTGACAGATGCAGTAACGTGCCCCGAAAACAGGTTCTCATCTATCCAAAAACTTGAACCGCTTTCCGAGAACACTGCATTCCCGTTACCTGCTCCTGACTGATTATTATTTTGAAAAAAATTGTGTCTTACTTGAGTTACAAGTGTACCACTTGAAAGCAAATAGATTCCGAAAACATTGTTGCGAATAATATTGTTGAAAATCCAATATCCTGAGTCTGCAGCAGATGTAGTGATTCCAGGTCCTAATGTATTATCCTGGATCGTAAATCCGTCGATAACTACTCTTTCATCGGTTACCTGTACGATCCCAGAAACGTTATCAATAGAAATGATTGATTCTGTTGACGCTGTTCCAGGTCTTGTTCGAGCGTCTACACCTGCTTGGGCACCAAGCAACTGAACGGGTTTATTTACGACAACTGATTCGTTGTAAACCCCTGCGGCAACACGAATTGTATCAAACGGATCTGCTGCTGCAATTGCTGCTGTTATTGTGGGTTGATCATCTGGTACTAGTATTACTGACGGCACATGTCATTCCTCCCTTTATTTACCATCACCTTTCGCAATATTCTATTACTGCTTTTCCAATCGCTCTTGTACGAACACATCAAAGAGATCGCACATTTTTCGTAAAAAATTAAAAACGCCCATCATTTGACTAGGGCGTTTGTCTGCCAACACCGAAATACGTAAATCCCATTGACCGTAAATGCTGTACGGGCCATGCATTGCGACCATCAAACAGAACTGAATTGCTCATCACTTCCATCACTCGATTCCAGTCCAGTTCAAGCAGTTGTTTCCACTCTGTTACCAAAATAGCCGCATCTGCATTGGCAAGCGCTTCGTAAGGTTCGGTTGCGTACCGAATTCGAGGGTAAAGTTCCTTTACATGTTCCGATGCTACTGGATCATAGACGGTCAGTTCTGCTTCCTTCTCAAGCAAAGCTTCAATGATTGTCAATGCAGGAGCTTCTCTTATGTCATCAGTATCCGGTTTAAATGACAAACCTAACAGAGCGATTCGCAAACCCTTTGCATCCTGAAAATGAGTTGACAGCTTTGATAAAAACCAGTCTGGTTGCGTTCGATTGACTTTGATCGCTTTCTCAATGATGGTGAGTTCTACGTCATTTTCTTTCGCAACTTCAACCAAAGCTGCCGTATCTTTGGGAAAACAGGATCCCCCATAGCCAATCCCAGCATGGAGAAATTCTGGTCCAATTCGGCTATCCAATCCCATCCCTTGGGTTACCACACGAATATCGGCATTCACTTTATCGCACAGTCTGGCAAGCTCATTTGCAAAAGATATTTTCGTTGCAAGAAACGCATTGGACGCATATTTTATCATCTCTGCATTGTTGGTCGTTGTGAACAGATTTGGAGCCTCAAAACCAGCATAAACTCGTTCCATTATTCGTTTGGCAGCATCTGAGGCTGATCCAATGACAATGCGTGAAGGATGAAGAGAATCGTGCATGGCATTTCCTTCCCGCAAGAACTCCGGATTGGATACTAGCAAGATATCACTACGATCCCCCAATAAGCGGCTTACTTGATCGGCTGTGCCAACTGGAACAGTACTTTTCAACACGATAAGTTTATATTCCTCGGATGGAGCGAGGGCTTTCTTTACATCAGATACTGCTTGGTATACGTATCGCAAATCGGCTTTTCCCGAATAATCAGACGGAGTACCGACACAGATAAAAAAGATCGTTGCCTGTAAAGCACACTCATCCAGTGATGTTGTAAATCGAATTCGCTTTTCTTTAACCACTTGTTGCAGCATTTCATCCATTCCTGGCTCATAGATCGGAATGATACCTTGATTGAGCTGATTGATCTTTTGTTCATTCATATCAATACATGTTACCTGGTGATTATACATGGCCAGGGATATCGCTGTTGTTAATCCAACGTATCCCGTACCGATAACCGCTATTTTCATCATGAACCTCCAGAGGTTACATTCTAGAAGAACGACGACGAATTAAATCCAGATATAAATTTTCAAGAAGGAGTCGTTGCTTTGAAATATCGTGATTCTTCTCTACTTTGGCTCTCGCATTATCGATGATCTCTGACCACATTTCATATTGAAACAACGCTTGCATCATCATGTCGGACAGTTCAGACACAGAGCCTTCCTTTACGAGAAATCCGCTCTCCTGGTGATCCACCAGTTCGGGTATCCCTGCATGAAATGTTGAGACAACCGGTCGTCCAACCGCCATCGACTCCATAATAACATTGGGGATGCCTTCCTGATTACCATCTTTGGCTGTTTTGCTTGCATTGACAAACAGATGGCAAGCTTCCATTTCTCTACGGACTCCGCTTCTTGTCTTCGCACCTTTCATCGTGATGTAGCGTTCCAATTTATATTTTTTGATTAACCGTTTCAGCCTTCTTCGTTCTTCTCCCTCCCCTACAATGGTCAGCCTCGCTCGTGGGTAGACACGACGTAACTTGGCGAAGGATTTGATCAGGATATCCATTCCTTTCTTTTCAACAAGACGTCCAACACTTAACAAGCGAAACTCCCCATTTTTAACGGGAGGTAATGGTTTTTGGGAGAAGTAATTCAAATCAATACCTGAGCGAATCAACGTAATTTTTTTATCCGGACACCCCAGTTTTCGCAATTTGTTTCGCATGTGCTCACTTACGACTGTAAAGGCATCTCCCTTTTTGAACAATTTCCTTAGTCTGATTCGATAGATTCGATTTTGTTTTACACGCTTGGAAACATCGACACCATGAAATGAAGTGATCAAGGGAATTCTGGTTTTTCTGGCTTTGGAGAGAAGATCCAGTCCGGCAGGTCCAAACCTGGCATGCATCACTCTGATTTTTTTCCTTTTAAGCCAACTACTTAGTCCTTTTAGTGATTTTCTTACATAAATTGGGTCATAAGGAAATGAGGACAAATTCACTGGTTTGCTTCTCGACAAGACAATCGGTTTGACTTTTGTATGTCCGATTAATTGTTGATAAATGAACGTCTCACTGATTGGCAAATAATTTCTACGGTATAAAAGGATACGATCCATTTGATCCTCCTTGCGAGAAAATCATTGGAATTTTTTTAATCCATACAGTGTAGCAAGATCTTTTACTTCTTTTTGCAATCCAGTCTCAAGAGAGACTTTCGGTTGGTACCCAAGCTGTTGTTGTGCTTTGGAGATATCCGCACGAGTGTGTCTGGAATCACCCATTTGCTCAGGAAGAAATTGAAGAACTGGTTTTCGTCCCATCAACTCGCCTAGGCAATCAACCACTTCAAGCAAAGAAACTTCCCGATTTCCCCCAATATTGTACACTTCACCCGGTTTCCCATTTTTTGCAGCCAACCAATTCGCCATGACTGCATCGCTGATAAAGGTAAAATCTCTCGTCTGTTTTCCGTCTCCATAGATGGGAAGCGCCTCATTGTTAGCAATCTGTCGGATAAAACGATGAAATGACATATCGGGTCGCTGTCTTGGACCATAGACCGTAAAGTAACGCAACAGCACAATTGGTAAATGGAATGCCTCTGAATATACTTGACAGAGTGATTCCATCGCCAGCTTTGTCACACCGTATGGGGACAGCGGATGAAGCGGTGCCTCCTCGTTGGTGAAGCCCGGTTTCATGGTTCCGTAGACAGACGAAGAAGAAGCAATGACGATCGATTGAATTGACTCTACTCGTCTGCATGCTTCTAGTAACTGCTGTGTAACAGCGACATTATGATCGATATATGTGGAAAATGCTTTGCCCCAGCTTGATCGTACGCCTGGCAAAGCAGCTTGATGAAAAACAATTTCAACTCCGTCTAACCATTGATCCCATTGATTATCTTGTAACAAAGAAGAATAAAAGGAGAAACGGGGGTGGTTAATAAATGAAGAAAGATTGCGATGTTTGATCGTAACATCGTAATTTGTCAGGAAGCCGTCAATGCCGATGACTGTATTACCCTCTCCAAGGAGATGCTCTGTCAGGTGCGATCCAATAAATCCTGCACAACCTGTGACCAAGACTTTCCTCATTTCTCTCCCCCCTGTCATTTCTTCTTGCGCTTCACGAGTCGTTTAACAACTACATATTTATTACGGAAGCCGAATATTGGTTTGTACTTGTTTCCCCAACGTTTTAAATAAAATCTGATAGTTCGTTTACGCAAGTGATTGCGCTTTTCTATATGCTTGGGATTCGTCAGTTGTTTTTCATGTTTTGTTCGGTTGTACATTGTTTTGTTGATCCATTTCAATTTGTACCGTTCAATCAGGCGAAGGATGATTCGTCTGTCTTCCATGTATCTGCCACCGAACTTATCAGAAGTATCCCATCCTCCCACTGATTTGAGCGCACTTACTTTATAACAACGTGGAGCCATGATGACTCCGGTAAATCGCAAGAAGGAATATTTGCTCTTAAATTGCCTGTGTACGACCTTCGACTTAAAGCTGAATTGCCCATTATGATACTTCCAAGTTGCAATATTTCCGTAGTATAGCGCTGCTTTTTCCTTGTTTCTGATAATTCCATTGGCAAGGCGCTGCAGTGCTTTACGTGGCAACCAGTCGTCCGAATCAAGCTGAACCATATAATTCGTTGTAACCAGGTTCATCGCTTCATTTAGTACTTTGGATATCCCTACATTTTTGAGCAGACGATGATAAAAAACATTCGGATGGTACAAATACTTTTGGACGACTTTCTCCGTTTTATCTGTGGAGGCATCATCGATAATGAGGATTTTCCAATTCGAGTACGTTTGTCTGATTACACTTCGTATAGCCCGTTGTACAAAATTTGCTCGGTTGTAGGTTGGAATGACAACAGTGAATTCAACACTCATTGGCCGGGTCCCCTTTGCGAATTGGTATGGAGATATACGATTTGTCGCTAACGATAAGAACACCTGATTCATTCGATGGTGTACCGATTATCTGTGATGAGCGACCAAATACGCTATCTTTGATTACCCAGTCAATTCCTGTCAGTGAGGTATCTTCCAGCAAGATGCTGTTCGTAATTTCTTTACAATTCGTAACAGTTGCACCGTCCTGAATCGAAACATAGGGACCAATTTTGCTGTTCCGCAACGTGCAGTTACTCCCGATTATCACGGGTGGATTGATCTGACAATTCTCTACAATGGTATCGACTCCCATACCATAGTTTTCAAATTGCCGATCCAGCATCCAACGATTCGCTGACAACCATCGTTCCATTGTACCTACGTCAGAGTAATTTTGATTTGTCGTAGTATAAGCGATTTCCTTACCCTGTTCCAGTAGCGTGCGGATGGCATCAGTAATTTCGTATTCTCCGCGAGAAGAAGGCTTCAACTGATGAATTGCTTGAAATATAACCGGGGTAAAAAGATACGCACCAATTACGGCAAGGTTGCTCTTGGGAACCTGAGGTTTCTCAGTAATCGATACAATGCTTCCATTCTCAATTTCAGCGATCCCGTAATCTTGCGGACGATCTACCTCCCGAAGCATAACAGCACAAGATGCGTTCGAATCTTGGAATGTCTGGTAGATTTTTTGCAGAGAGTCCATCAACAGATTGTCTCCTAATAAGACGATAAAAGAATCGCTATCTACAAACGATTCAGCTAATTGGACTGCATGTGCGATTCCGAGCGGTTTGCTTTGCTCTATCAATGTAATTGATGCCTGAAACCTGCTTCCATCTCCCACATACTCGCGAATTTGTATTTGTGAAGGATTAACAACAATTCCAATATCGGTTATACCAAGACTAATAAGTTTTTCAATGCAGTAGTGAAGAACTGGTTTGTTAGCGACTGGGAGTAGGGTTTTGGGTTGCGAGTATGATAAGGGATAGAGTCTTGTGCCACGACCTGCACATAAAATTAACCCTTTCAATGTAATCACTCCCGTAACATCTGACATAGTTACAAGGTATGCTTCGATGTACAAGTGGAGTGGACTTCTACCTAAGTAGTGCTAGATTTTTTGTTTTTTCACGTAAGGCAAGAGTAAAAAACCCTCAAATATCCTTCCGCTGTAGCTCCCCAATTTAGTTGCCTTGCACGAAGGTATGCCCTTCTGCTCATTTCCTGTTGAATGTATTTTCTGCTCCACATGAGTCTCCACCACTCCGGCAAGTCATCTACCCATTTGTTCACGGGAATTAGAATGCCTGTTTCTTCATTGATGATGACCTCAGAAATTCCACCTTGAGTGGAAGAAATAACGGGTTTACCAGCAGCCATCGCTTCCAGATTCACCCGGCAAAATGCTTCTTTCCAGACAGAAGGCGTAGCAACGACATCAGCCAACTGATAGTATATCGGCATTTTTTTTGAAGGGACAAAATTGACAAAGGTTACCCTGTTTTTTACTGGCTTTGCTAGTTGATGAAGATAGCGTACATACGCATTTTTACGATTACTTCCATAACCGGTCCCGCCAACAATTACCAGGCGAGCTCGTGGATCGTTCATTGCAATGGTGCGAAATCCTTTAATTAACAAATGAATTCCTTTTTCTTTCATAATTCGCCCAGCAAAAAACAACACTCGTTCATCATGGGTGATACGAAATTTGTTTCGAATTTCTCCGACTTCAGGCGAGAATGCAGCTCTTGCATACGGCTCCAGTTGAACACCTAGGTGAACGGCATGCACTTTGGATTCGTTTATCATGTGTTCGTCGATGTAATATTTGCGAAGAAACTCGCTATTCGTAATCATTGCATCAATCTGTTTTGTTACTTTTTGCATTTTATGGGGGGAGATGTGGTAGGAAGAGGCAAACACATGGGAGTGCATATTCAATATGATCGGTGTCTTGGGCATTTTCTTCCGTACGGTGGGGACATAAAGGGGGCGATTTTCAATCAGGATCACATCTGGATTTTGATTGGTGAGGTCATCTGCAATTCGACGAATGTAATCATCTGCTCCCTTATACTTAACTCGTATATAGTGGATATTTCCTTTCTGCTGAGAATGCGGGAAGGCATTGCTTTTTCGCGAGTAGATGATAACATGATGGTTCCGTGCGAGCTCTTTGCTAACTTCATCAATGTCATGCTCAACTGAACTTCCCTTTACTGGTGGCACCGTAAAGGGCCCTGGGCTGATTATAGCAATTTTCATACGTTCCCTCCTCGCTTATCCGCTATATCCTATGTGATAAAAAAAGAGAAGGTACTTCCTTCTCGTAGAAATAGACGAAGATAACGATTCGGCTTTTTTCCTACTTGGCGTAGGCAATTACAGCCTAGTCACATGGTTGGCTTGCGGCAAACTATTTCTTGTGTCAAAAATAAGAGAGCTGTGGGCTAAAATATCTTCATAGGGTACATTCGAATGATTTACTAGAATAACGACACAATCCTGGGCAGTCAGATTGTCTCGGGATAATGGCCCATTGCACTCTCCCTCATCAGATGATCAATGTGCTATTCATATGTGGAACAACCCCACGGGGATATGGTTAAATACCGTATATCCGGCAAAATAATCCCTCTGTAAAAAAATAAACCCGCCTGAAAGGGTGTTTTTCAAACGGGTTTGAATCTTATTTAATTGCTTCCCACTCTTTTTTGAGTGAAAGTACCACTTGATACAAATGTGCTCTTTCCTTGGAATTGTTGGAAATAATCTCCTGTATCGAATCACGGAGACGCTGGATTTCTTGATCTCGAATAAGTAATTCATTCCGCAGTGTTCGCACTTCTTCCGTATAATTTTTTACTACTTCCATGAAATCTTCCAGTTTGCCATGTGACACGGCTTTTTCTACTCGTTTGACATAATTGTACTGTCCAACGGCTTCCCGAATTTCTCCGCAAAAAACGTCGGGCGCTAACCGATGAGACAGGCTGTGTTTTTTACGATCTTCCATAGTCCTTCCTCCTTCTACAATAGCATATGTAGGCGAATAACTATGGGTTAATGGTTTCCTAAACACAAAAAAACCGTTGGAAACTTTGTGTTTACAACGGTTGCTTTTGGGCTACTGCTGATGTGCGACGAAAGCGCATACTGTAATTTCTCGCTTCTTCCACACTGTTGATTTGTTGTCTTTGCCATTCTAAGAGAATCCGGTCAATGTATCGAATGTAAAGCTTTCCAACAGAAGCAGCCTCTCGCAGGGCCGTCAACACTAACTCAGACGAATACTTGTCCTGCTCGAGCCAAATTTGCAGTGTCTCAATTTCAAAAGGAGACAGTGGTCGTCCAAACGTCTGTTCAAAATGAGAATACAGATTATTGGGTTGATAGTGAGTAGCAGCTACTTCGGCCAATGAATTGCTGTATGACTCTGTCACGGCTTGCTGCTCTTCTCTCAGGCACTGATACAACCGACGGTACAGCGGTTCCAGATTATATCTCTCCGAACGCATGCCTGTTTGTTCGTCAATCATTTCGTCAATCGCTATATATTCTTCTTTCATTAGCTTTTGCAGCATTTGGATTAATCGTAAACTGGGCATGGCTACCCGATCCTCAAGCTCTGCCAGCGTAGGAAAGAGATTCCCATCCTGTTGGAATGACAATAGATGGATAATAAGCATCATCTCTTCATCGGATATCGCCATCCGTTTATATTTTTTTAATAACAAATTTGAAACAGATGTCGCACCCTCTTGAAGAATTTGCAGTATATGTTTATCCATGATGTCATTCACCTCATACTAATTATAACAAGCATCCATGTGCCAGAGTAAGAAAAAAATATGACACTCCGCTCGCGGGTAACGGAGTGTCCTTTCCCATTTATGCAAGTAAGTCTTATGGATAGAGTCTATAAAGGAGACGTGGGAATGGAATGGTTTCACGAACATGATCAAGTCCGCAAATCCAAGCTACCGTACGCTCCAGTCCAAGACCGAAACCGGAGTGTGGAACCGTACCGTATTTACGAAGGTCCAAATACCATTTGTACGCTTCTTCAGACAGTTCATGCTCCTTGAAACGCGCTTCGAGTAGAGCCGGATCGTCAATACGTTGGCTACCTCCGATAATCTCTCCATATCCTTCTGGAGCGATCAGGTCAGCACACAGCACAACTTCTGGTCTTTCTGGATGTGGCTTCATATAAAATGCTTTGATTTCAGTCGGATAATGAGTGATAAACACCGGCTTGTCAAAATGTTCAGCGATCATCGTCTCATCTGGAGCACCAAAGTCGTCACCCCACTTGATTTCACTGCCTTTTTCCTGCAACAGTTTAATCGCATCATCATAACTGATTCGTGGGAATGTTCCTGTAACATTTTCGAGTTTGGTAACATCTCTCTCCAATGTTTTCAATTCTTTCTGGCAGTTCTTCAGTACGGACTGCACTACATGAGAGACAAAGTTCTCTTGAATACGGAGATTTTCCTCATGATCGACAAATGCCATCTCTGGTTCGATCATCCAGAATTCAATCAGGTGGCGGCGTGTCTTGGATTTCTCCGCACGGAATGTTGGACCGAACGAGTATACCCGCCCTAATGCCATTGCTGCCGCTTCCATGTAAAGCTGTCCGCTTTGAGAAAGGTAAGCATCTTCATCAAAGTACTTCGTATGGAACAGGTTCGTCGTACCTTCCGCAGAAGTAGGAGTCAGGATTGGCGGGTCAACTTTGTAAAATCCGTTTTGTTGGAAAAATTCGTAAACAGCTCGAATAATTTCCGAACGAATAGCCATTACCGAACGTTGACGAGGAGTACGCAACCACAGGTGGCGATTGTCCATCAGGAAGTCAACACCATGCTCCTTAAGGGAAATTGGGTAATCTTCCGCAATTTGAATGATCTCAACGCCAGTAACCGTCAATTCATATCCGCTTGGTGCACGTTCTTCGGCACGCACAATACCTGTTATGTACATCGAACTTTCTTGTGTCAGCTTCGTTGCATTTTCCCATACTTCCTCGCTTACTTCCGCTTTTACGACAACCCCTTGAATGAAACCGGAACCGTCACGCAGTTGGAGGAACTGGATTTTACCACTGCTGCGTTTGTTATACAGCCAGCAGCCAATTTTCACTTCTTGTCCCACATGCTGCCCTACTTGGGCAATGGTTGTTAGCATTCGATTTTTCCCTCCATTACCATTACAGATAGCCTTTACAATTATACTATTGTGACGGAATGAATACAAGATTACCCACCCGACACAAGCTATCGCTAACGTCGGGCGGGGCCCCATACAAGAAAACCTGCCGAAGTGATCAGGCAGGTCTTTGTATTTTTGCTCAGCTTATTGTCCTTCGACGAAACGTTTGATTCGCTCGATGCCTTTTTCCAGTTGCTCCATAGAAGCAGCATAGGAGATGCGAACGTTGTCTGGCGATCCAAATCCGCTTCCTGGAATGAGTGCCACTTTTTCTTTTTCAAGCAGCGCTTCACTCCACTTGTCAACAGAATCATACCCAGCTTTTTTCATTGCCTCGGAAACATTCGGGAACACATAGAAAGCACCTTGAGGCTTCAAGCAAGATATTCCTTCAATTTGATTAAGCAACTCTACTACACGGTCACGACGTTTCACGAATTCCACCTTCATGGTTTCGAGTGGCTCCTGTGGCCCGGTCAACGCTGCAAGTGCTCCATATTGGGCAAACGAGGTTGGATTGGACGTCGAGTGGCTAGACAAGTCAACCATTGCTTGAATTAACTGTTGATTACCAGCAGCATAGCCCATCCGCCACCCAGTCATGGAATACGGCTTCGACATCCCGTTGATGATAATTGTATTCTCAAAAGCTTCCTGACTAAGATTCGCCACACTGATGTGCTCCTGACCATCGTATACCAATTTCTCATAGATCTCGTCAGAAACCATCAAAACTTTGTGAGTGAGACAAACATCTGCGATCTCTTCCAGTTCTTTTTTGGAATAGATACTGCCTGTCGGGTTACTTGGTGAATTGATAATAAGTGCTCTCGTACGTGGTGTGATTGCAGCCTTCACCTGGTCAGCCGTTACTTTGAACTCATTAGACTCAGGACCTTCAATAAACACAGGAACCCCATCTGCTACCTTAACCATTTCAGGATAGCTTACCCAATAAGGGATAGGAACAATTACTTCGTCACCTGGTTCGAGTAGTGACATAAACAGATTGAACAAGGCATGCTTGCCCCCGTTGGTCACAATGATTTGCTTTGGACCAAAAGTGAGGTTGTTATCTTTCTCGAACTTTTCCTGAATAGCCTTGATTAGCTCAGGGATACCAGCAGTTGCTGTATATTTGGTTTTCCCTTCTCGCATTGCTTTTTCTGCCGCTTCTATGATGTGTGCAGGAGTATTAAAGTCAGGTTCTCCAGCACCGAGACCTACTACATCTACACCCTGACGTTTCAGTTCATTTGCTTTCGCTGTAATGACAAGAGTAGGAGACGGAGCTAGAACTGAGACTCGTTTTGCAAGCTTCATGGTAAAAAAGAACCCCCTCTAATTAGTTAACATAATACATGTTATGTATTCTATGGTTTACCCATTTCATTTTTTACACCATTAGCCTAACATACCTTGCTTTCATTTGGTATAGCGATGCCTGAAATTGTGAATAAAATCTTCTTGATTGAAACAATAAAATTCAAAACCGTCATTCCTGTTCGGATGGTTATCTTCTCAGAAATGACGGTTGATTGAATTCTTATGTTAATTTATTTTGTAGTTCTTCTTCTTTCTCCTGTTCAATTTCTATCGCGGGCTTAAGCTCATCATCATAATCCTCTTCTTCTTCCACTTCCGCCTCGCAGATCGCTTCATCCTGTTTGAAATATTCATCCTCAACGTCAGTCACGGCTTCAATTTCCACTTCTATATCAGCTTTTGCCTCAGTTTCAGCTTTAGTATCAAATTCATCTCTAATTTTAATCTCAGTTTCAACCTTACTGTTCGTTTCAGCCTTCCATTCGGCAACTACCGCTTCTGATTCACATACTGCATCAACTACTTCTTCAACTGTTTCTTCAACCTCTGCCATAAAATCTTCTTTGACTTCATTCTTTACTTCTGTCTTACCTTCTGCTTTAACTTCTTCCTGAACTTCAGCATCAGCATCAATTTCTGTTTCAACTTCTGCGACACAATCCGTAACTGCTTCTAATTCGGTTTGTTCCTGAAGTTCCGATTGATCGGTGTCAATGATATCCAACTGATCGCTCGAAGCCTTTTCGCCCATTGCAATCCAATGTAGAACACCTTGTACTGCTGACCTAGCCTCCATACGAGTAATCTGCACTACTGCATGAGTACGATACAATTGCTTAATGCTTGCGAAGCAATTTGACTGATTTGTCATGGCGACAAGCACATATTCTTCAGAGGCATAACGTTCTTGCAACCGAATGGTTATGTCATCTGTTGTTTGTTTCTTATTGAATGTATAGCTTGCAATCCCGCATTGTTGGACTGTCTTCGTTTCACCCGTAATCGTTTGAATGGGGGTAAATGCCAGTTTCGACTCGGTCACTGCTTGATCTTGCAAATGGTCTGTAGTAATACTTGCGGAAGCGAGATGATGAGATTTAATACTTGCATCATTCACTTTATCGCTGGTAATAGCCTGATCGGCAATATGATAGGTTTTGATGCTCCGATCATTTACTTTTGCACTGGTCACAGCCAGGTCAGCAAGATGTTGTGTTTGAATGCCACCAATTTTTACTTTGTCACTGGTAATTGCTTGATCAGTAATGTGCTGGGTTTTGATGCTGCTGTTTTTCAGTTGGTCACTGGAAATCGACTGATCGGCTATGTGCTGTGTCTTTACACTGTTGTCTTTGATTAGGTCGCTGGTTATCGCTTGCTCGCCGATATGATTGGTTTTGATATTTCCGTTTTTGATTTTATCACTGGTAATCGCCTGATCCGCAATGTGGTCAGATACGATGTTTCCTGCACTAATTTTGCTAGTGGTGACAGCTTGATCAGCAAGGTGTTGTGTCATTATCGTTCCTTCGGGTAATTTTTCGCTAGAAATCGACTGGTCCGCAAGATGGTGTGGAAGGATGCTTCCCGCTTTCAGCTTATCACTAGTAATTGCATGATTAACAATATGTTCGGTATTGATTATGCCACTTTTTAATTTGTCGCTAGTAATTGTATGGTCAGCAACATGATAGGTCTTGATGCTGTTATCTTTAATTTTATCACTCGTGATCGCATCTTCAGCCAGATGTTGCGTTTTGATGCTTCGATCACACACCTTGTCACTGGTAATTGCAAGGTCTGCTATATGGTATTCAGTTATCTGCTGTTTCCCTATTTTCTCATAGGTAACTGATTCGTTCACCAAATGACGAGTGTAAATTGAATTTGGCATAATGTGAATCTCGCCAATTTCGTCCTCACCAATTTTCTCACTCGTAATGACTCCTTCACCGAGATGATACGTGTCGATGGATGCTTCACTGATCTTGCTGCCAATAATTGATTGATCCTTGAGATGATGTGTTTCGATGACAGAAGAATCGATATGTTGCTCTTTGATTGATTTATTATGGATGTGCTCTGATTGGACAGCCCCAATATTGATATGGTGCTGATACACGCTCTTTGTTTGGAGATGCTCTCCACTCACACTCTCTTCTTGAATTTTATCAGCACTAATAGCACCTTTATCAATGTGCTCCACTTTTATGATTTTATCTTGTAAATGCAGGGATTGAATCGATTGAGGTGCAACGTGTTGACTGTGAACGGAAAGGTCTGCAAGTTTGTCTTTGGTTATCGAGCCGTTCGAGATATGGTAATCCTTTACCGTGTCGTGTGCAATTTTTGCTGTTGTAACCGCATAATCAGATAGTTTGGAACTTGTAACGGATGATCCCGTCAATTTGTCTGTGGAAACTGATTCTGCAGCTAGCTTGGAAGCCGTGATGGAATGGTCTGCTACATGATTCGTCTGAATGGCTAAATCATTAATGTGCTGACGATCTATGATTCTGTCTTTCAAGTGTGGTGAATCAATGGCGCGTTTTGAAATTTTATCCGCTGTAATCGATTGTTCATTGATGTGCTCAGTCTGAATGGATTCAAAGACAATATGCTGAGGATAAACACTGCGCTCTGCCAGCTTCGCAGCAGAAATTGCCCCATCTGCGATTTTTGCTTCCGTTACCTGATTGTCGCCGATCTTTTTATTGGTTATCAAAGAGTCATGGAGGTGGCGGGTTTGAATGGAAAACGGCTGAAGATGGGTATCACTGATTGACTCTTTTACAATTTTAGATGAAGTTATCGATTGGTCTTGGATGTGTTGTGCAGTGATTGCATTTTGAGATATTTTGTCGGATGTCACTGATTCATTACTTAGATGGCTCGTTTCAATGGCAAAATCAGTGATATGCCTTCCGTATATCTGCTCAAACGCAATGTTTTCACTTAGGATGGCGCCGTCCCCTATGTGTTTGTTGTGGATTGCTTTCAACTGTACATGTTGTGGGCCAATGATTTCATCATTCAATTTCTCAGGTGTGACTGCCCCATCACGTATTTTGGCAGTAGTCACTGCCCCATCAGACAATTTAACAGAGTTCACCACATAATTTGCCAAGTTGTTTGCTTGAATCGAACCGTTCTTGATTTTTTCTGAAGTAATGGCTTGATCCTGTATTAATTCAGTTGTAATGGCTTGATCGTGAATGTGGCGAGATTGAATCGAACCTTCCGCAATTTTAATGGAATCAATCGTCTTATCTGCCAATTTTTCCGAAGTGATGCTATTGTTCATCAGTTTGTTACCTGAGATTGACCGATCCTGTAATTTTTCACCCGATAATGACTGGTTGGCGATATGCTCATCAACGATTGCTCCAGGGGCAATTTTATTGGAGATCACGGAATGATTCGCTAATTTAGTTTTCTCAATCGCATAATCTTTAATTAAATCTGTTTCAATACTACCATGTTTAATTTTAGTCGCATCAATGGAGCGATTGGCTATTTTTTCTGCTGTTACGGATTGGTCCATGAGATCGTCTGTATAAATAACCGG
>NZ_JBNCMT010000041.1:47884-50696 GCF_049846925.1 Brevibacillus nigriterrae | reverse complement strand
ACTTTAACACCGACCATTACCTGGAGATTCACCGACCCTGATGGGGACAGGCAAAGCGCCTATCAAATCATTATTAGGGAAGGCGCAGTTGAAGTAGACAACAGTGGGAAAGTCACCAACAGCACTTCTTCTTACACAGTGCCAGTTAATAAACTGCGATCGAATACGATCTATAATTATACGGTCAAGGTATGGGATCAAACTGACGAAGCAAGCCAGGACAGCGTAGTCCAGTATTTTAAAACAAGGCAAGCACCTACGGCAGAGCCGAAATACCCATTGGGTCCAAGCGCAAATCCTGTTAGAGTACCTACTTTAACACCTACAATTAATTGGAGATACATTGATCCGGAAGGACTCGCACAGGAAAAGTTCCAAGTGAAGATTTATAACGCTGAAGATGATCACATCGTGTATGACACTGGGGAGATTCTTTCAGATAGCGATGATTTTGATTATGTTGTACCGGCTGGAAAGTTAACTGCGGGGAAAACATACTACTGGACAATACAAGTTTGGAATATCAATACAAATAGTGATGTAACTGAGCCCCAATATTTTAAAACATCGTAATCACCTATGGCTACGCCGACTAACTCATCCGACAATTATCGCAAAGGAAATAGAAAAACAGCGGTAACACTGTCTTGAAAGTTACCTGGAAGGCAAGAACAAAACAGTATTAAAATGCCTAAAAATCAACGAAGTTAGCAAGGGGGGCTCCAGCTCCCTTTTTAATTTTTTCCTTATGGGATAGGAAGCTATATGCGTAACAGAGGAGATCAAAAATCTACAGCAGGGCATTATCACGATTTTGGTCCATATAAAAAAACTGAAAAATCCAAGATACGCGTCTGGAAAAAAAAGAAAGAGTAAGGAAAAGGATGAAACATCATAATAAAAAAAGTATGGAGATCATTTCTTGGAGTATACAACCACGTTGATTACTTCACGGATAAAACAACATATCACAGCATCTTTTTTTGTGCGCAAAACAGTAACGAATCGCTATGACACGCGAATTTCTTCTTAGACGCAGACCAAGAGATAAAGGTAGGTGAATCTAAATGCCTATTACTTTTGTAAATCATACACCGGTCCAAATGAATTCGAACATTATATCCTGCCCTAGTGGAACTAAAGTAGGCGACACAATTATAATTGCCTACCACTGCATCTGTAGTAATAATGCAATAGAAAGTCCAGAATTTACAAGGGAGCAAAACGAAGGTGTTATTCTTTATAAGAAAGCTATTTCTTCAGATATAGGCGCTAACTTCACCATATCGAAGACGGCTGAAAAATTTTGGATAGTTGCCATAACAATAAGGGGGGCTAAATTTCATTCTTCCAAGGCAGCATATTGTCTCAGGTATAATTGTCATGAAGTTTATCCACCAGTAGCAGGAAGACCATGGTTTGGGATATGTTTAAGTTATATTCCTCAAAAACTAGAAATACACAACGGTTGGAATATTATAAGAGGGGATGATCCTTCTGAATCTAGAGACATTGATTTTTTTCATAGAATCACTGAAGGGACATGTATCACCCCAATTTTTGTGCACGGGCCAGGCAACCTCTACAGCAAAGTTGGTGTTTTCCAATTTGCGGAAGATGAACCTAAAGCACCTTTCAACCTAATCCCGTCTGGTACAAGCAGCACAGCACCAACTAAAGTGGAAACTTTAACACCTAAAATAACTTGGTCATTTTCTAACGCTGACGGGGACAATCAAAGCGCCTATCAAGTCATTATTAGGGAAGGCGCAACTGAAGTAGACAACAGTGGGAAAGTCACCAACAGCAATCCTTCTTACACAGTGCCAGCTAATAAACTGCGATCGAATACGACCTATAACTATACTGTAAAGGTATGGGGTCAAGCAGACATCGCAAGCCCTGACAGCACTGTTCAGTATTTTAAAACAACGCAAGCCCCTACAGCTACACCACTTAGTACAAGTACAACACCAGCAGGGGATATTAAGCTTAGTTGGAATTACAATGATGCTGAAAGACACTTACAGGAAAAATTTCAAGTAAAAATTTATAACGCTGAAGAAGATGAAATGGTATTAGATATTACAAAAACTTCATCAAAAACTTTCTTTGATCTACCCTCTAGTGAGTTAACTGCGGGCAAAGAATACTACTGGACTTTACAAGTATGGGATATTACAGGTATGAAAAGCAATGTAACTGCACCTCAATATTTTAAAACAAACCAGGCACCTAATGCCCCTATCGACCTTAGTCCTGCTGGTCCAAGCACAAATCCAGTGAAAGTGCCGACTTTAACGCCGACCATTACCTGGAGATTCACGGACCCTGATGGCGACAGGCAAAGCGCCTATCAGGTCATTATTAGGGAAGGCGCAGTTGAAGTAGACAACAGTGGGAAAGTCACCAACAGCACTTCTTCTTATACAGTGCCAGCTAATAAACTGCGATCGAATACGAACTATAATTATACAGTAAAGGTATGGGACCAAACTGACGAAGTAAGCCAGGACAGCGCAGTCCAGTATTTTCAAACAAGGCAAGCACCTAACGCCCCTATCGACCTAAGTCCAGCCGGTCCAAGCACAAATCCAATGAAAGTACAGACTTTAACACCGAACATTACCTGGAAATTCACAGACCCTGATGGGGACAGGCAAAGCGCTTATCAGGTCATTATTAGGGAAGGCGCAGTTGAAGTAGACAACAGCGGGAAAGTCACCAACAACACACCTTCTTACACAGTGCCAGCTAATAAACTGCGATCGAATACGACCTATAATTATACGGTCAAGGTATGGGACCAAAC
>NZ_JBNCMT010000041.1:23422-47784 GCF_049846925.1 Brevibacillus nigriterrae | reverse complement strand
CACACCTTCTTACACAGTGCCAGCTAATAAACTGCGATCGAATACGACCTATAATTATACGGTCAAGGTATGGGACCAAACTGACGAGGTAAGCCAAGACAGCACAGTCCAGTATTTTAAAACAAGGCAAGCCCCTACGGCAGAGCCGAAATACCCAATAGGTCCTAAGGAAGATCCTGTTAGAGTACCTACTTTAACACCTACAATTAAATGGAGATACATTGATCCAGAAGGATTCGTACAGGAAAAGTTCCAAGTGATTTTTTATAACGCTGAAGATGATCACATCGTGTATGACACTGGAGAGATTCTTTCAGCTAGCGTTAATTATGTTGTACCAGCTGGAAAGTTAACTGCGGGGAAAACATACTACTGGAAAATACAAGTATGGAATATCAATACAAATAGTGATGTAACTGAGCCCCAATATTTTAAAACATCATAATCACCTATGGCTACGCCGACTAACTCGTCCGACAAGTATCGCAAAGGAGATAGAAATACAGCAGTAACTGCTTAACAATCAACGAAGTAAAGAAGGGGAGCTCTGGCTCCCTTTTTACTTTTGCCCTAATAGAATAGAGGAGGCTATATGCGCTGAGTTGTTATCTGCGGGCACAATCGACTCAATACAGCCATTGTAGGCAAGAAATTACGCTATACAATGCATGTTCACATAGAAGAAGACACAAACTACCACTGGAAATTAAATTACAACTGGTAACGCTAGAGCGTTTATATAGTAATCTAGACAGTTCGTTGCGGGAACGTACTTCAATTCCAGCGAAAAACGTCGAAGTAAAAGAGATTAGCTTTAAAAGCGGACATGAATTTTTCACATCATAGATGGAGGATCTGAAGCCATTGTAGGAAGAAGAAGCCAAAGAACCATATATAATGTTCGGAGTTGGCATTGAATAGCAATTAAAAGGGGGCAACATATCAAAAGCATGAAAATGCTAACGGATAAAGTAAATGAAGATATGAATAAGAAAACCCCAAACGGAGCGATTATTCATGTTTACAATTCGGTTAATGATCTAATTGCTGACCCCGAACTGAAAGATGGGGACGTTGCAAGAACGCTTGGTTATTTTTCTCCCAACGACAGTGGAGGAGCGTTGTATCAGATTAAAGCTGACAACAAGACTGTAGACGGTGGAAGCGTCATCACTATAGGGGTTAACGGGCTACAAGCCCATTTAATGCATCAGGAGAGCATTAACTACAAGATGTTCGGTGCTGTTTGTGATGGCGTTAATGATGACGGAGTTCAGATGAAAAGGGCTCACCAGTACGCTAACTCCGTCAAAATTCCCGTTATTAACCTTTCGGGCGACTTTTATGTTAAATCCTCAAGACAGATCTCAGTACAAACAAACCTTACGCTAGGTCATACTAAAATTCATATAGATGAATCAAATAACAGATATAACGAAGTCTATTCTGTAAGTTCAGCCTTTGACAGTGCCTTCAACCTGGATACCAGCCTTCATACCGCGGTTCTTCCCAAGCTGAAGAAGTACACCCAACCCTTAGTGGCAGAGCTTAAGGCATATAAAAATCACTTCATCCGAGTGGTTGACTCCACCAAGAAGGTAGGGAAACGAGTAGGTGTGGATGCAAGCTCCGGTTGGGACATGGAGGATTTCTTTTATGTAGATGAACATGGACGCTTTATAGGGGAAGTAACTTGGGATTGGGATCACATCTCCTATATTGAAGCAAGAAAGGTTGATCAAAACTATTTGATTATTGACGGAGGTACTTTCCTTCTATCAGGAAACTGGACAGACAACGTTAACAGGAATTATCGGATACTTGGATTCAATGTAACGAGGAGCCGCACGATAATCCGCAACCAATTTGTAGGATTAGAAGTTGGGGCAACGGATAACAATAAGAATCCAAGTTCTGGCTTCTATTGGTTTAGCTCAGTGTATGACATTCTCCTCGAGAACTGTAAACTATTTCCTAGGGAAAAAGACCGGCCTGGTACAAATGATGTTCCACAAGGGACATATGGTATTGGAGGTTCTAGGGTATTACGCCCAGTATTTCGAAACCTCACGGCAGAGGGTTCAGAAATCCATTGGGGCGTGCAGGGTACAAATCTATTCAAAGATTTTATCGTTGAGAACTGTAAGCTAAACCGAATTGATGTTCATTTCCACGCTTGGAACATACTCGTTCGCGACTCTCAGATCGGGGAAAAGGGATTCTCTGTAACAGGAGGAGGAACACTAAGAGTTGATAACACCAGATGTACTAACTACACCTTTGTGAATTTCCGATCTGACTATGGTGCTAAATGGGATGGAGAAATCATCATCAAGGACTGTACTCTTGATGTTAACGCAATAAGTGATTGCAGTATCCTTAATTTCAGCCCATATGATGGAGATTACGGATATAAGATTGTATTTGGGACGCTTATTTTCATAGACAACTTTATGTTTGACTTTAGCACAGTGGGAGAAACAAGTACCGGAAACGGATACATGTTCCGCCTTCCTTCTTTCGGGAAGTTTAGCATCAACTCTACGGAAAGAATAGAGTTCCCTACGGAGATTGAAATTAAGAACGTAAGGAAGCGAGGAAGAAAGGCAGGGTTAAAGCTCTTTAACCTAAAACGACCTTATGACTACTATGTTCCTAAAGCTGGCGGGGTTATCGCTCCTGGGGAAATTGATACAAACGTGAGAATCGTGCTGGATCATATCGAGTTGACGAACTTGCAAAGTAGATCCCAGGACTCTAATAACACCCATCTATGGATGGATGTTAATGGTGATGAGATGAGTAAGTACATGGATGCTTACGGTATTTATCCTAAAATCGTTATTCGAAACTGTAAGCATCTCCACCTTCAGCCTAAGACTTCCTATGCAGACATACTGCTAGAAAACTGTGAAGTCAGTGCTATTGATGCCTATGAAAATGGCGAAGGACAGTCCAGGATCCGCTTTGTGAATTGTGAGCTTAAACCTGATAACGGCGATGACGGAAAAGCTCCTTTTTTCCTAGGCGGAAACGTTGTTGAGTTTGTAAATACTACCTTCCATCCTGTAAAATATCTTGGCGTTATTGTATGGAATGCGACTTTTGGTAACCAAACCTATACGGCTGGAAACGGAATTAACTTGGCTTTATTTCGGGTTATGGGTACTCACGTTAATACAAGATTATCTAAGGCGATTGTTGATCAGGCTGCATCGAGAGGAACACCTATTTCATTAGAGTATTACCGAGCCTTGGCTAGCCATTCCGAGAAGGAAATCGGGGACTACTTGCCTGGTAGATCCTTATCGGTGGAAGTGCTTCCTACAGCTGATGCTAGTCAAAGAGGAAGAATAGTAATAGTAACAGGAGGAACAGGGGTAGCGGATGTTATCTATGTATGCGTGAAAACCTCAAGCGATTCCTACATTTGGAAGCAAGTGACTTTAACCTAAATTGATAAGAGGGGTACCATTGAAATGATCTCCGTTATCCTTCTGAGAATATGTAAGTCCGAAGAACCGACACAGTACATTCGATTGAGAAAAAGTTGAATCTGCATTTCTGAAAAGAAGCCTTACAGTTATTAGAAAATATTAAATGATGAGTTTGTAATAAGGCATGAATGAAATGGAGATATACTTTGATGAGACATCAAACAATTACAACGAAAGCAGCAGAAGCATCTCAATATAAGAATGTAGAAAATTTCATCAAACCGATGCTATCAGCCCGTTCGCCGGCTAATCCAATCCTTTCTCTTCAAAAGACGATTGGAAATCAGGCTGTCAAACATCTCATTCAGGCGAAGTTGAAAATTAACCGGCCTGGGGATATGTTTGAGCAAGAGGCGGATCGGGTGGCGGATATGGTGATGAGGATGCCAGAACCACTCTTGCCGGATAGACAGGAGGTCTCAGGTCAGGCTAGGACGAGTATTCAACGAAAGTGCACAGCTAGTTGTCAGGAAGTAGAACAACTCCTTCAGGCTAAAGAAGAACTTGGAAATACACCGGAAGTGACACCACAAGCAGAGAGTAGCATCAATACAATCAAAGGTGGAGGACAACCTTTGCCTGCTTCGGTTCGTCAATTCTTTGAACCACGTTTGGAGCATGATTTCAGTCATGTTCGAATTCATGCGGACGGTCGGGCGGCGCAAACTGCACACGCTGTTAATGCGCTTGCCTTTACAACAGGGCGGGATATTGTGTTTGGAACAGGACAATATTCGCCAGGGACGATTGAAGGCAAAAGGTTACTGGCACATGAGTTGACTCATGTGATACAACAGTCAAGGGGCGGACTAGATCGGGTTCAAAGAGTCGAGTTAATACAGCGTGCAACTCGTGAGGACCTACTTTCTGCGTTGAGGAAGTCAATAGATGATGGGAACTGGCAGGAGGTTGCGACCAGGCTCAACGGCTTCAATGAGGGCGATATTAAACGACTGGCCCGTGGCCTCCTCGTTGATGAAGCAGCGAACACTCGCGCTGCTGTTCAACAGCACTTAGCCGGCTGGCCCAGTCAGCAGCTCATCCTAGATAGTCTTGACGCGGGACGAGCAGAGGTTGCCCGAATTGGTGCCGTGTACTTCGAATACACCATGGCAATCAAGAACGCCGACTGGAACGTCGCAGCTCAGCAGCTTAACGCCATGAGCGACAATGATATCACTTCGCGCCTTGAGAAACTCAACAACGACCAGATTATGGCAGTGCAAAATGCTGCAGCAACACAAAGCCCAAGGGTGCAGCAGGCTTGCGACAAGGAAATCGCCAGCCGTAAGCGTACAGAGGAATTAAAAAAGAGCATTTCGAGAAGAACTCGAGAGGATCCTAATGATTTATTATTAGAGTATTTCGGGCCGGTGCCTCCCAATTATGAGAACTTCCGCAAGTTGGAGGATCTGCTTCTTTTTGCCGGTATAATACAAAAAGAGAAGCTATATGAGTCAACAGATGTAATGGATAATGTTTTAGAACCACATGGAGTGTATGGCAGATTTGTCACTATTGCACGATATGGACCTGAAGAACACATTAACCAACTCCAAGAGGAGGGCATGCAGGCCTATATTGAGAGTGAAAAACAGGGTCTGGCAGTTGGTGGCCCAGTTATTGGCCAAGCCTCAGAAGGATTAGTCAAGCCTCGGGCTGGTGCAGCTTATGGAAAAGCGAGGACTGAACCTGCTTTTGAACCTTCTTCACCATCCCAAGCTGAATACGATGCTCGGGCTCAGGTGCTATTGAAAACCATAAGAGAGGAACAACGCAGGTTAACTACTATAGATGTAGGGCCAGCCATTGATAATAGTGGGAAAACTGTTACAATGATTTCCGCTACCGTTGAAATTAAAATAGAAAATCTTAAGCCAGGGGAAGTTTATGTTCCTTATATCGATTATGGGGGGAAGGGTCACCATGCAGAAATACAAAAGATCAGATATGCTACTGATAACGGCTACAAAGTAGTTTATGTAAATCCAAGCATACCGTTATGTCCAAGCTGTGCATATCAAGCGCGACAGATTGGTCTAACGTTACCTGGAGCAATGGTGTCGCAGGGAAGGAGGAGCGGCGGCAAATCCGCTATCCCCCTCGATACACTATCTAATAAGGAACTTTTAAAAATGATGGCAGACCAGATGAAGCCGAATCCGAAGTATAAGACACACTATAAGAAAGATTGGTAGTTGTCAAAACAAAAATGTATTAACCAACAGCTGCATTGAATTGGTAAGATCTGATAGGAGGCAACAATTACTCTCGGATCAGCCTGGAAACATGACCCTCGAACTGCTCTCAAGTGAGAAACATCTTGCGTAAATAGCGATTAGTAAAATAATGAGGAACCTGTGCAGATACTACCTGATACAGGTTCTTTTTTTGGTTGGATCAGTTCCACTTGGTTTTTAGATCACTGTTATCGACCTCACTTCATGATAAGGATAAAAAGAAACAGGATAGTTAGTTTCGCGAATGTGCAAAATAGAAGTGCCTCTTCTGTACCGAGGTTAAATGACACCGATTTTTGGGGTACCATTTTTTTCGATGGGAGGTTTCTGTTTGCGTATTACTTTACTAGTCATTTCTCTTTTCTTAGTGATCAGTGGCTGTACACAACAGTCTAATCCACAAACGAAAACAAAGTCTGCCGCAGAAGATCCATTATGCAACCCTGTTCCAATTCGTAAACTTGATTCGGAGCAAAAAGGGAAAGCAATTGCACAACTGGTAAACGGCGTTGATAAAGCGGTTGCGGTACATATTGACGATGAGTTGGACGTTGCAATTGAAGTGACCAACTTTAATCGACTCAGATTAGAATCGATTGAAAAAGAGGTCGCGCAGAATTTAAAAGCAGAATTTCCAAAAATAAAAATCCATGTTTCATCGGATAAGAAGATATTAAATGAACTGCAAAAACTAAGTGACATGCCGTATGCCAGTGAACAAAAGGGGGCATGTGATCAAAAGAAAAAGCTCAAACAAATTGAAAAACAAATGAAAGGATAAATTTGCTTCATGAATCTATCTTGATAGATAGACTCGTGAAGCTTTTTTCAACAAGCTGGAGTATTGAAAGTTAAACAGGGGTTAACGATATATTGGAGGTACCTATGAAGTTTGATTTTCATACTCACCATGAACGCTGTGGACACGCTAGGGGTAACATTCGGGATTATATCGAAACAGCAATTAAGCATGGTTTGGATATGATCGGCATTTCCGATCATTCACCTTACTTTTCTTACAGTGAAGACAAAGCATTTCCAGGCATTGCCATGGCGAAAAGCCAATTTCCAGAATATGTGGATGAAGTATTAGGTCTTAAAGAGGAATACCGTGGGAAAATAGAAGTTCTGCTCGGCGTTGAATCCGATTTTTTTCCGGACAATGTGGGGGTGTATCGCCGTCATTTCGACCAATACCCTTTTGATTTTATTATCGGTTCAGTCCATTTTTCGGAAGGGATTAGCATATTCAAAAAAGGTCGTTGGGACAATCTCAGTAACAAACAAAAAATACAAGCCAAAGAGACGTATTACAACCTAATTCAGGAGTCAGCTCATAGTGGGATGTTCCAGATTCTCGGACATATTGATGCAATGAAAGGTTTTTATCCTGCTTTTTCGTTGATCCAGACGGAAGCAGTTGAACAAACACTACGAGTGATTGCGGAATGTGATATTGCCATCGAAATAAACACCTCGGGAAAAACCAAAGAAAGCGGTGGGTGGTATCCGTCTGATGAAATTCTGGAAAGGGCGCTGTATTACGGAGTTAAAGTTACTTTTGGTTCAGATGCCCATGATCCAGAACGAGTAGGTGACGATTTTGAGGTGGTCAGAAACCGGTTAAGGGAAATTGGTTTTTCAGAATGGGCGTTTTTTCGGCAAAAGCAACGCTTCCTAGTGCCTTTAAAGTAGGTTCAGGTTTCTAGTCCTATTTGCACGCTGGGAATTCCACCGGAACATGTTTTCGTTGAAGATCAAATGAAGTTCACCTCATAGGCGGCACGGATGGCAGATTGTATTGCACCTTGAATCCAACCGTGATAATTGGAAGTATGTTCGCCAGCGAAGTGTACTCTGCCCTCAGGTGTAGACAGATAAGGAGACAACTCTGTTTCCTGTAAAGGTTTGAACATCGAGAAGGCGCCTGCGGAAAAAGGATTTAAAGCCCAATTTTGCGCAATTCCCGTGACAAATGTACTGTACACTTGATTTCCGTGAATTTGAGCCAAGTACTTTAGTGCCTCCATTACTTGCTCATCATTAGACATACTGATCCATGGTAGTGCGTCATCCTCCCATGTATAGCTGGCTAAAACAACTCCACTTGATTGGCAAAAATCATGGCTGGGGTAGTATGCAAGTCGAATGGGCAGATCTGTTAATGTCTGACCTCCAAACAGGCATTGTTCTTCCCAGAACCTTCGTGAAAACTGGATTCCAATTTTTGTGGAAGAGACATAGTGAAGTTGATGGATCGCATTCCATTTGTTAAAAGAGAACAAGTTGTACGGTTCCACTTTGACAAATTGCAGTACGGTAAAAGGAACGGTAATAACGACAAAATCACTAGTTACCTGAAATGGTTCTGACGTATGAGTTGAAACGCCTGAAATCGTTATATCGTTTCTATGCTGGGTTATTTTTGTCATCTTACGGTTAAAGAAAATGTTCTCCTTCAATTGTGGAAGGAACGCATGCGGCAGTCTGTCAAACCCCCCAGTTATTTCATAGAACTGGGTAGAGGGACTGAAAAGGATGAAGTCCCGCAAGATTTCCAAAAATGAAAGTTCAGGGAATCCTTCGAATCCAGACATCACCTTAATCATATTGACCGCCGCTGAGGACAGGGAAGGGCCTACAGGATTGTATCGCATAAATAGATCCATTGAATATTTATCTAATTTTTTGATCACAATGGGCCAATGTCTTTCAGGGTCCTGACTGATGAAATCCGTGATAGGCTTGGCAACCATTTGGGCTAATTCGTCAGCAGTCTTTCCTCTTTCATTCGGAGCTACTGGAAAGCGTAGAATGTCGGGATTCTGTTGATACATCCACCGACGAGTTTTTATTCCATTAACAAAGATGAGATCATTCGGTGTCGTGTTGATAAATTGGTTAATGGGTAGGTGAAATTTCGAGATATACTCCAAGGTCAGTTGATGGGTGTTGGGAATTCGCATCGCTCCTGCCTCAACATATTGACCTTCCGAAAAAGGGGAGCGCAACGTAAAGACTCGTCCTCCAACTCGGTCGGAAGCTTCGAGTACCGTCACCCGATGCCCAGCTTCTTTAAGCAGAGTAGCCGAGACCAATCCTGCCATACCTGCCCCAACGATGATGATTTCCTTTGGAGTTGATGTTTTAGGAAGCCCGTTTCGGATAATAGACACCATTTTTGAGTGATCAAGTGGGGATGTAATTACCATACTGTTCTCCTTACTGTTATGTTTGATTTCATCTTATTCGGGCATTCGCCATGCTGTGATATCTCACCATGGAAATCAAAGTAACGTGGTTTAAATCGCAGCAACCTCAACTAAAAAAATTCATTCAGAAATCCTTTGGGAGCCACCGGTGCTGGGTTATCATTGAAAGGCAAGACATTTTTCAAAAGTGCAACTCATGTGCACATCTTGGCTTATACTAATTATGTAAAATACTACAGAAGGAGGGTTTGTCGATGAAAAACAAACCATATCAATTGGCAACCTTTGCAGGAGGATGCTTTTGGTGCATGGTAAAACCCTTTGATGAACTACCGGGCATTATTCAAGTTCTGTCTGGCTACACGGGCGGACATAAGCCAAATCCAACCTATGAAGAAGTTTGTTCACATACAACAGGCCATTACGAAGCTGTGCAAATTACGTTTGATCCAACTGTTTTTCCGTATCAAGAGCTTCTGGATCTGTTTTGGCGACAGATTGATCCCACTGATGCAGGCGGGCAATTCCATGATCGCGGAGATACTTATCGAACAGCCATTTTCTTTCATAATGAGGAACAGAGGAAGCTTGCGGAGGAATCAAAGAAAGCCTTGGAAGAAAGCGGAATCTTTACGGAGCCAATTGCAACAGAAATTCTTCCGACAACCACGTTCTATCCTGCAGAGGAATACCACCAGCAGTATTACAAAAAGAATCCTCTTCGTTACAAGCTCTACAGCAAGGGATCTGGTCGAGAGGATTTCATCAAAACGGCCTGGAAGGATCGCAAGCACAATGAGGAGTCGAGTTGAAAAGAAAGCTGACACCACCGGAGTACGAGACCACCCAAAATTCAGGGACAGAGCGCCCTTTTCAGAATCAATTCTCGGGCAAAAAAAAGAAGTATAAATATCTAAAAATAAAAAAGTGACCATTTCGTTGGTCACTTTTTTATGTCAAAACCTTCATGTTTTGTTGTTCAAGAAGTTTTGCAAGGTTATCTAGAGTTCGCAGATGATTTCGGTTGGGTGGAGGAGTGAGGTGAATTTTGATTGAATTGTTGTTGATTTTATTCATATTAAGCAACTCCAGCTTCCAACTTGGTATTATTTTACATTTATCCTATTACAACAAAATAATTTCAATGTAATATAAATTATTAAAATATTTTTAGCTTTTTTATACACAAAAGATTCTGCAAATGAAACAGACGTTCCCTGACAGTACTTGTCATAATCACCTGTATTCTTTTCATAGAGTTCCACGATGAGGAGTGATATCGGATGAATTATGTGATTATGGATATAGAATGGATTGTACCAACCTCATATGATGATTTCCCAGAGATAATTGAAATTGCAGCTATAAAAGTAAAAGAAGTCGATGGAGGTTGAATTTAATAACTATGAATTTTCGAATATGATAAAATAAGTACAAAATCCTTAAATTTCCAATGGAGGTAGATGATACCGTTAGCGAAATTATCGTAAACAGGCTTCGGGCTGCTGGTTGTGTTTTCGCTGAAGATGAGGCTCAACTGCTCATCTCCTCAGCACAGACAACGGCTGAGCTTGATGATATGGTAAACCGGCGAGTAGCAGGCTTACCGCTCGAACACATTCTTGGCTGGGCCGAGTTCTGTGGTCTGAGGATAGCCGTGGACACTGGAGTTTTCGTACCACGTCAACGTACCGAGTTTCTAGTTCGCCAAGCTATCGCCCTAGCACAGTCAGGAGCCGTAGTGGTGGACCTGTGTTGCGGATCGGGTGCGTTGGGTGCCGTGCTAGCCGCAAATCTAGAGCGGATCGAATTACATGCAGTAGACATCGACCCCGTTGCAGTAAGGTGCGCTCATAGGAACATCACTACCGCTGGTGGTCACGTCTATGAAGGTGATCTTTATAAACCTCTGCCCGCCACATTGCGGAACCGTGTCGAAATCCTAGTCGCTAACGTACCCTACGTACCAACAAAGTCTATCAGGCTACTTCCCCCAGAGGCTAGAATATATGAAGCGCTAGTGGCTCTTAACGGAGGCGAGGATGGACTTGATGTTATACGGAGAGTGGCTACTGAGGCGGCACTCTGGCTGATTCCAGGTGGTCACTTATTGGTCGAGACTAGTGAGCAACAGGTGCCACTAACCGTCGAAATCTTCGCACGCAACGGGTTAACTCCGCAGGTGGCAACTGACCATGAACTAGACGCTACCATCGTTATCGGAACAAGAACCTAGTAAGATGGGGAATCCAAGACTACCGCTTAATTAGATGAGATGTTGGAACCAGAGGATTTTAGCGGCGAAACGGTGCCAGGCTATGTACGTTAAGTAGCCCCGTCAGGGCAGGAAATCGCCCAAATTTATCGGTGCAATATACAAAAATGGGAGGAGAGATCTTTGAATCAGGCTGTCGAAGCTTTGCTAAACGATGTATGGTTGGAAGTCACAGCGATTTACACGAAAGAAAGCAAGAGGATCAAAGAACTTAAAAATCAAAGCAGATTACAAGCAGGAATCATGAATTACCTTCAAGTAGCGTGGAGAAAAGGCAAGTACTCATGGGCAGACGGGAAAATACATATCGATGTCTACGAGCCATTCTCTTGGAGCGACAGCTCGTACAAAATTGAAGCAAGCTCATATATTACGGAGTTGACTGATGAACTTTTGACCGAAGAGTTTTTTCCCGCCTTGTGCGAACGTGTAGATCACTTGTTCTGTTCGGAGGAACTGGGTTCCCGTTTCTTTGATTACCGGTTTGAAATCGTATTTAAGTTTGAGTGGGAGAAGTCAAAAGTAACCCTTAACCAGCAACTGTTAAATGTGCCCAAGTTGATTCAACTCCAAAAGTCGCTGGAGCAATTTATTCAGAAAAAGATTCTGCCTGATCCACCCGTGTTGCCAGGAGAAGATGACATGTTCTTTTTCGCCTGCCATTTGGTCAATGCTGATCTGATGAAACAGGAAGTGGAAGAGATCGAGCCTTTGATTCGTCGACTCTCCGACAAGCTGAATAAGAACCAAGAGCGCAAAAACTATTGGATCAGACAATACATTTCGGCCTTCAACAATTGGGCCCAGGATCACTTTTTACCGCAGCATTTTACCCGTTTTGGTGAATATGGAAACGAGTGGGTTTTGAAGGAGGAGCCGTTTCATCCTAGTGTAGATGCTGGAGAGATGGATTTCTTTCTTTATGCAGCCCTGCAGATCGGCTTCACCGAGCCGGATACGCGGCAGAAGTACCTGGAACTTGCTGTCCAATTGGGCTCCAAGCTGGCTGTGAATTATTTGAAAGTAGGCAGCGGAAAATTTGGGAGTACCTATCGGGGAGAGAAGGTGGTTGCCCGAAACAATGACGTGACGCAGACGATCGAAATCCAGATCCTCTCCGAAGAGGAGGCAGCTTACGGTGAAGCTCTCGATTATATCATCCATCTTTTGCGGCAGGGTTTCCCCAAAGGCTACAATCTAAAACTGAAAAGCAGCCAAAAGCATTTTCTTCCGTTGAAAAAGCTGGCGAAGTCCAAGCTGCATCAGTTTTTTGCCAATGCGCTCAGCTACCCGGCCTTGTTCCCCAAGCTTGCGGAATATGCGGATACGGCGATGGAGGAGTTCGCATGGTACCAGGATGTGGAGCCTGGCGAGAAATCGGTCATGCCGGGCACCTATGCCGTACTGGGCATTGGCTTGTACAGTGAAGCTTATTTTCCGTTGGTTTGCAGCTATATGGACCTAGTGGATACGGAGCATCAAATGGTGCAGGATAGCTATCCGGAGGCATTTATTGAGGCGCATGGCGTAAAGGCAGAGCATATGCCGGTGATTGTATCTATATTGCTAGGAGGTAATGAGGAAGGAAGACAGGTCAAAAATCTAACCATTGACCGGCCTGAACTTGCCGATGCACTTGTCCAGGCACTGAATGGCAAAGAGATTCATGAACGTGAGCTGGTAGTGTGCCGGATTTTCGGGAGTGTGAAGAAACTGGCAGAAGTGACCCGAAAAGCACAGCCGCCGCTAAAAGAAGGACTAGAGCAACTGTTGGCGCTCCAAAAGTTAACGCTTTTGAAATAACTACAAGGATGGTGAAAGCAATGTTAAGCGAAAACAATAAGAAAAAGCTGGAGCTAATTGTTCGGAAAAATCAGTTTGAACATGCGATGGATTATTTGAAGAAGTCTGTGCGCCAAGGCATTCGCTTGTCCAAGAAAGAGATGGAAACTTACAAGGAAATAGGCTCTTCCCGTATAGGGGGTGATCCGGACCTGCCGTCTAACGTGGAATGGCCTCTGGATTCCAACGGGACCCCCATGACGTTCCTGGCCCAGCTGCGTCTGCATGAATTGGCGTCTCATGATGAGTCTTCCCTGCTTCCAGCAGAAGGCATGCTTTATTTTTTCGTTGGGGTGGATGAACCTTCTTATCATATTGAACACAAGGTGCTGTATCTACAAGAAGAGAAGCTGCAGGAAACAAAGCGTCAACCTTCACCCGAAGTGACGGCGCTCGAGGAGGAGTTTATCGGTTACCGGGTGACTGCCAGAGCTACGATTGAGCCGCCCAATTACGGCTATGTAGAGTACGAGCAGGTGGAGGATGATGAGCATGATTACGAGCAATACGAAGAGTTATGTTTCGAGTTGACCGGAGATAACTCAAGCGACATTGCCGTATTGTTCGGTTATCCGGCAACCCAGCATGGAGATTGCGAATATGAAGCGGTGCTTCGGCTGTTGACCGGTGAGGAATATAACTATTCCGTGAAGGCAGCCATGGAGCAGATCACGGCGCATTTGAACGGCGATTCTGACAAGGCGGAGCAGGAAGTCCGCGACACGGTTTTACTGCTGGCGCTAGATTCGGATCAGGAAGTCGGGTTTTGCTGGTGGGATGCCGGAGAACTGCAATTTTATATTCGGAAGGAAGATTTGCTGGCGAGAAATTTTGCACACACTTATTGTTCCTTGTATTCTAGTTAGACGTTAAAATGACTTTCAAACATCCAGAATCTCACAATAATCATTATCTACCGAATGATTATGTAATTGTATAAGATTAATTTATTTCGAGTCTTTTGAATAAATATATCCAGATTTGTTCTGGCAAGCCTTCAACATCAAGGGGGATTACAATTTGAGTAAGGTTGATACCCGTGACATATGGTTCGATTTTGCCGCGGCCTTTGTGCAGAAAAAGAATGCTTCGGGCTGGAACACACTAACCTCGCAAGAACAAGAGATTGCCGCCTTATGGCTGCTGGAAGCCGATGTGTATAACGGCGGGTTTTTGCAGTTTTTTTGCAATTGGGGAGAAGAAGCATATATCTACGCGGTACGATCATTACAAGCCATCGGGGCCATCTATGCGCTTGAAATCGTCCAGTCCGGATATGCCTGCATCGAGCATTTATCGGAAGACAACCGCCTCACTCAGCTGTGGGATATTCCAAAGTTTCTTACCGAGGAAGAGGCAGAACGGCTGGATAAGCTTGATAAGAGATTCTGGGAAGACCAGGATCGCATTGCGGAAATTGCACATCGATATTACGTGCAGCAGCTGGGAATACCGGCTCAATCATAAGATGTAGATAATGGGATGAAGGTAAGTCTCGATACTAAAAAGAGGTTGAAAATAATAATCCGGTCTCCGGCTCATTTTCTTTGAGAGGAGGTGAGAACATATGCAAAAGTTGATCTTGATGGCTGGAATTGCTGGTAGCGGCAAAAGTAGATGGGCAAAGGAACTTGCAAAGAAAGAACGAGCAATCATCGTTTCAACGGATGAAATCAGACAGACCTTATTTGGTGATGAAGGGAAACAAAAGAAGACCTCCCAAGTATTTTATGAAGTTTATTCGAGAATTGAAAATGAACTGTCAAAAGGAAATAATGTCATCTTAGATGCCACAAACATTGATCGTGACAAACGAATGAACGTACTCTCAAAATTTAAAAACGTTCAAAAGGATTGCTACTACCTAGATGTGCCGTATTCCATATGCTTAGAAAGAAATCAATCTAGAAAGAGGAGAGTACCAGGGATTTACATGGAGAAAATGAGAAAGAATTTCCATTTCCCTATTCTTGGCGAAGGTTTCGATCATGTTTATTTACTTCATGAGAAAATGCCTTATTCCATTACGAAAAAGATCTTTGTCGACCTAATTCAAAGCGAACCCTCTTATGATGAATTGTTTCTTGGTTTAAGGGAAATTCCTCTTTTTCAAGACATGATTGGTTTTCAACAAGAGAATCCTCACCATCAACACACGTTATGCAAGCATACCTATCATGTATTTGATTATGTCAATGCTTTTTATAATGAAGAGGATAAGTTGTTGTTGCAGGTAATTGCCCTTTTTCACGATACCGGGAAACCGTTCTGTAAGACCTACAAACCAGTCAAAGGTCATTACTCGTACTATGGACATGAATATGTATCTGCCCAAATTGCTTGTCATTTTTTAAAGGAGCTCCAATTTGAAGAAGAATTCATTTTCAAGGCCGTTAATTAATTCAAATGCACATGAAGATTAACTACGGAACACAGCATGAAATATCTGAAATTTATCACTTGTTAGGAGATGATAATCTCTGGAAGCTTTACTTTTTTAAAGAAGCAGATTCCTATGCGAAATAAGGAGGTGAACAAGGTGAAGACAAAGTATCCGAGAACATTACACTTACCCTGGTCGAGAAGTAAAACGGATGATGACAAAATTCTAAAAACGGTTAGTCATTTTGAGGGAAGAGAAATTGTTGTTACGGAGAAGTTGGATGGAGAAAATACTACAATGTATCGAGATTCTATCCATGCAAGATCGCTTGATAGTAACGACCATGATTCTCGTCATTGGGTGAAAAAGTTGCATGGAATGATTTCCTTCCACATTCCTGAAGGTTGGAGGATTTGCGGAGAAAATGTATTTGCCAAGCACTCCATTCACTATGAAAAGTTGACGAGTTACTTTTATATTTTCTCAATATGGGATGAATATAATCAATGTTTACCGTGGAACGAGACAGTGGAATGGGCCACTTTACTCGGGGTAGAAGTGACACCAGTTCTTTATAAAGGTGTATGGAATGAGCAAATAGTTAAAAGTTGCTTTACCAGAAATTCCGTTTTTGCAGGTGAACAAGAAGGGTATGTTGTTCGGGTAACTGATCGATTTCTGTATGACGACTTTAAGAACTCAGTAGCGAAGTTCGTACGTAAAAATCATGTTCAGACAGATGAACATTGGTTATCTAAACCAGTAGTACCGAATGGACTAAAGTAACGCTTCTAGTAGATTAGCAATGAAGTAAGAAGGGAATGAGTACCATGTAATATCTAGATTGAACATATCCAAATCGAAAGTTGTCTTAGTTTATAACTTTAACAACTATTTAAGTGAAATGAAAAATTGGTATAACAACTCTTTTCACTGCTTATTCAATATATTTGATAGATCGTTAACTTTTAGTATGGCAACCTATCAAATATATTGAATCCTCAGGATGTTTTAGATTCTAGAATTAATTCTTTTACGATGTCTACTTTTATTAAACAAATGTGAGGTAAGCAAGTATGATAGATACTATATATGTTTATGTTCGCCACTGGAAATCGCTAACGATTTTTTACAAATAGATATTAAAAATGTGGAACTGTTACAATCCCAACATACGAGGGGACAAGAGATTCATATCGGGGTTCATTTTCGGAACTTTTTTATTTAGCGAACGGGCAAGATATGGTTAAGCTAACGGAGATCGTTAGACTAATAATATTATTATGAAAAAGAGGGTGACTCTTAAATGATTGTTGTTGGTTCCACACCAGAATACAAAATTAAATATTTCAATACACTTATGTTTGACCAATATAGCGATTTCCTGCAGTGTTTTATAACTAGTAAAAATGACCAAATATTGTTTAAAGAATATCGTCAAAACTTTGATTGTTCTTGGATAGATAATATGGATTGGGACAATCAAACTCAAGAAGAGGTAAGGAACAATGAAAAAGAGTGGGAGAAATTTGTAAGTGAACGAGTTATATATACACCCGAAAAATGGTATCACCCATTTTACAATGTCACTACAGAAAATGTTATCTTCTTTAGCCCAAAAGAAATAACTGAAATGCAGCAAATATTAAAGAAAAAACATGGCTTAGTAAATGATACTTGTATTGTTGTGGAACAAGGGCGAAAGCTTGAAGAATGGAAGTACATACTAACATTTGTTGAACATGTTTGGGATGGGAATAACGAAGAAGACGAATACTGGGCTGTATTTGTTAATGAGAGAATTCCTAATCAATTTACAATAAATACTTTACCAGTACTAATGAGCAAAGGGTTCCTAACAGAGTATTAAGTGAACGAAAATCGTTTTTTGAACAAAAAGAAGTGGATTGATCAAAAATACACTAGGTCATAGCCCCACCTCCAGATGCTATCCTTGTACAAGTATCAGCCCGGAGGTCTTGCCCTTACGGCGGCCCATCCACCTTTCTAAGAACAATAAGTCATTAACCCCTTTACAGAACTAATTTTTGAGCGGATTTAAGATACGTAAACAAGGTTCTCCCAGGATAGAAGCTTATGATGGATTTTATGAGTCCCTTCAACAGAAAGTAGTTTAGGAATTGAGGAAGAATGGTTTTATATTCACGTTTTTTCAGTTTATCGATGGGAATCACTTATATTTCATTGGGAATTCAATAGAAAACTTTCTCCACATACATACTGAAATAAAAGTGGAAACAATGAGATCGTACTTTACTACGATTTTCTCAGGGATATTTGCAAGTTCCATGGTAGCGTTGGGTTTTTACATAGTAGAATATCAAAGTGAAAAGAACGAGAAGATTCGCAAACTGATCTCTGAAAACACTAGGCTGTCAAATAGGTTTTTGGAAATTCCATATTTAGACAATGAGAGTGAATTGCCGCTGAACGTAAGGGCGTTGTTCTTGCATCCATTCAGCTTAATTGATAGCGAACAAGCATTCGTTAGCCGTTTAATACATGAATTATTGGAGGTTTCATTCCTTATCAAGGCGAACATTGCGAAACAACCGCCATAGGCAATTTAATGCAATATGCAGGAGTCCACCTGTCTGAGCCGATGTTGTTCGGACTCGGGCAAGGGCTTGGATTCATTTACTGGGATTCGAAGGGAATGGACTTCCCCTTCATCGGAGGAAGGGTAAAACCGGATAAACTGACCGCTTATCTCGCCGAACGACTCGGCTTGAACGTCAAATATCAAGAAACCTCGTCCGTCAATAAGGCGTGGCAGAACGTCCGAAGCAGCATCGAACACGGCATTCCGGTTGGGCTTAAATTAGATGCCTTTTACTTGGATTATTTTAAGAACAAAGTGCACTTCGCCGGTCACTATGCGGTACTTTACGGTATAGATGACGAATACGCCTACATGGCGGACACCAGACAACAGGGTGGACTTGTGAAGACGCGTTTGACAAGCTTGGCCGCTGCCAGAAATGCAAAGGGACCCATGAGCTCCCGGAATCGTTCCTTTACGATCGAGCCAAACGCCGCATTGCTTCCGCTTGTTTCTGCTATACGCGAATCCTTGACCATGAATGCGCATGACTATCTGAACCCGCCCATTCGGAATATTGGCAATAAGGGCATTGTTAAAATGAGCAATGAAATCTTGAAGTGGCCTTCTCGCAGCAACAATTTCGAACATGATTTATGTCTTACTGCGACGCTAATGGAACGGGCGGGAACCGGCGGCGCTTTATTTCGGAATCTGTATAGGGATTATTTGAGAGAATGTGCTGATCGGCTGGAGGACCCGAGGATCGAAAAAGCCCACTGTATGTTTACAGAGATCGCTCCAATGTGGGTTAGCGTCTCTGCTTCAATCGACCATGCAGGAAGAACAGGTGAGCACCAAGAGCTCGTGAATGCGTCTAAGCTGTTGCTCGAGATTGCGGATAAAGAACGCGTAGCCATGGAGCTATTGTTGTGATAGCCTTACACTTACATTGAACGGAATCATTCCTTTCGGCACGCATGCTTTAACCCAGTGTCAGCTTAAGCACCTCACGAGGGTGCATTTTTCTTACCATACTTGGGATCAACGAGCGTAATCTGCCCGTTAGTTTAATGCCCGCTGTGGCAAACGTGAACAGGTAGTAGCGGAAGTAGTTGGAAAAAGGCGGGGCGATCATTAACTTTTCGACCAGCGTGTCGGGTGCAATGCTCCCGACGTACAGCGTCTACGCTGCAACGAAGGGTGCAGTCGAGCAGATGACTCGCCAATTAGCAAAGGAATTCGGTCCTAAGGACATCGTTATCAATTGCATCGCGCCCGGGCAAGTGTCGACAGAGTTATTCTTGAACGGCAAATCACAGGAGTTGATTGATTCTTACCGCCGAATGAACGCTTTTGATCGGCTTGGCGAACCAGTTGATATCGCGAATGCAATCGAGTTGCTCGTCAGCGACAAAGCCCGTTGGATAACAGGACAAACGATTCGGGTAAACGGTGGGTTCAACTGAAACTGAGGAAAGTAGATCTTAAAATAGATGGACGAACGCACAACAGGGCTATAGTTTTGGCGAGTCGTCTATTATATCAAGAGCTGGCTGTATTCGAAGTTCTAAAACAGATAAACTCACCATATTTCTCTGAGCTTCAAAACGCAGCAAAAGAAAAATAAACAAACGTCCTGAAATAAAAAATGACCAGCATAGTGGTCGTTTTTATGTTTTTTTTCTGCCGCTCGTTATCCTCCGGAATGATACGTTTGATGTACCCCTTTTTCTCGAGCCCCTGAAGCATACTGGTAATGCTAGCACCTGTCCGATTAAAGTGGAGGGCCAGATCTTTCTGGATAACACCTTTTCTCTACAATGTTACAAATGGACTATCTACCTGGGTGAAAAATCCTATTTTAACTGTGATTAAAAGGGAATATTATCATATTGATATACTATGTCGTACACTCTACAATAATGGTGAAAAGAAAATACTGTAGGATTGTTACTGTTAAGCAGGCAAGACCTAAAATGTGTTAAGGGCGATTATTGTACTTCTCGCTGTACATTCCCTTACGCGTTTTAGGTCTTTTTTGTTTGCTGACAGAGGAACGCTACTTCTGTTTTGAAAATTACCAACAGTTCCAACTTTCCTACAAAAACTAAAAGGAGGATATATAAAATGAATAAAACTAGTAAATCCATCTTTAAAAAATTTGCTTTAACCACAGTAGTAGCAGCCAACTGCCTTGCAGCCATCCCTGCTTTTGCAGCGAATGTTGGAGATGACTTCACAGCAATCTGGTCACGTCAGCAAGCGGAGACAGTTACTCTGACGAAAGAGACAACGGCTTCACAGGTGGATATGGACTTCAAGCTGGTCGCACCGAACCAATGGGTTTGGGACACGTGGCCGCTCCAAAACAGAGACGGTTCTCTTGCGAACGTTAACGGCTACAGAGTAGCATTTGCATTGGTTGCTCCGCGCTCTCTAGGTTGGGGTGACCGCCATACGGAAGCAAGAATCGGCATGTTCTACTCGAAAAACGGTAAAGATTGGACTTACGCCGGCATTCCATATAACTATGATAAAGCTTTGGGTCATATGCAATGGGCGGGAACAGCAATGATGGACGAGAAAGGCAAAGTGCATCTGTTCTATACAGCAACTGGCGATAAAAACAATTGGGATCAATCCAGATGGGCTGAAACGGCTGAGCAGCGCATCGCTAAGACCACGTTTGACATCAAAACCGATAAAGATGGCGTACATCTTACCAACGAAGGTGAACATAAAGTCATTCTTGAGGCAGACGGAAAATATTACGAGACGATTAAAAACTGGAATAGTAATATCATCACTGCATTCCGTGATCCGTTCTTCTTCCAAGACCCGAATACCGGTAAAGAGTATATTATTTTTGAAGGACAGGCAGGTAGCGATAGAAATTATCTAAAACCAGAGAACATCGGGGATGAAGCGTACCGCCAAACTCATCCAGTTCCTGACCGCGCAGAATTGTATAACGGTAATATTGGAGTCGCCGAAGTGCTTAACAACGACGTGACTAAATTGAAATTGCTACCTCCACTGCTCGAGTCGGTTGGTACCAACCATCAGTTGGAACGTCCACACGTCGTGGTAAATGGCGATGATTACTACTTGTTCACGATCAGCCATACTTTTACGTATGCACCAGGCTTAACAGGTCCAGACGGGGTGTACGGATTTGTCGGCAAGGGATTGCGTAGTGACTACAAACCAATGAACGGCAGTGGACTTGTCATCGGCAATCCAAAAGAAAATCCATATCAAGCGTATTCCTGGATGGTGCTTCCGAATCAACAGGTAATCAGCTTCGTTAACGAACCGAAAGATGAAAATGGACAAGTCAAATTCGGCGGTACCTTCTCTTCGACGCTGAAATTGAACCTGGAGGGTGACAAATCGGAAATCACGAAGGAGCAGAAAGCAGGAGAAATCAAACCTTTTGGCCCGAACCGCTAAGTAAAACGAATCTTATATAGAAAGGAGCAAATAAAATGGTCAGCAGAAAGAAAAAAGCATTGTTCGCGTTTGCTTTGGCAACAGGCATCGCCGCTTCCACCATCCCAGGGCTGGCGGTACATGCTGAAGGCGGAGAACAAACCGTCAACTGGACCCGTGAACAGGTATCCAACATCGAGTTGAACAAAGACAACACCTTGCCTTATACAGACATCAGCAAACTGGATAAATTGGCGCCTGGATATCACATTTGGGATACATGGCCGCTATTGGACCGTGATGGGAACATCGTCTCGATCAAAGGTTGGAAAGTGATCTTCGCGCTGTCCGCTCCGAGCGATGTGCTACCGGGTAAAGTTCATGATATCGCTACAATCCGCTATTTCTATTCCAAAAACGGCAAGGACTGGACTTTGGGCGGTGAGCTATTCTCGAAAGGAACCGCGCTAGGTTCTCGCCAATGGGCAGGCTCGGCAATGCTGGATGGAGACCAGATTCACGCGTTTTATACCGCGACTGGACACGAAGGGGAACAGCGACTGACTTATGAACAACGAATTGCCATGGCTACTGGCAAAATCGTAGCGGATAACAGAGGCGTCCATTTCCAAGATTGGGGAAAGCACCGCATTGTATTGGAACCTGATGGCAAATACTACCAAACAAAAGAGCAGGCACAGCAAGGAGAAGGCGGGGGCTACGCTTTCCGTGATCCGATGTGGTTCAAAGACCCAAAAACACAAAAAGAATATCTGCTGTTTGAAGGTAATTCCGGTGGTGCCGCAGACGAACGCCAGTTGAAACCGGAATATGTAGGAAGCCCTGAGTTCTCTGGACAGCATAGTGTGCCGGCAGGTTCCGTGCATGCCAACGGGAATATTGGTATTGCAGAGGTAGTAGATGGTGATTTTTCGAAAATAAAAATGCTTCCGCCTCTTCTAGAAGCTAATTTCGTGAATGAAGAACTGGAACGTCCGCATATTGTGGTGAAGGATAAAAAGTACTATTTATTCACTGATAGCCACATCAATAAATACGCGGAGGGACTAAAAGGACCGGAAGGAATGTACGGCTTCGTTTCCGATACGCTGATTGGCGGATATAAGCCGCTGAATGGAAGCGGACTGGTCCTGGCAAATCCTCCGGAGAATCCGTATCAAGCGTATTCCTGGATGGTTCTGCCGAACTTGAATGTGGTCGGTTTTGCGCATTTCGGTGGCCTCGGGAATTTGACGATTGGTGATATTGGCAACCAGACTCCGGAATACCAGTTTAGCCACTTTGGCGGTACCTTGGCACCTACGGTCAAGTTATCCATTAAAGGAGACCTTACAGAACTGGAAAACGAGCAGGACCCAGGAACAATAAAACAATAGATCAATGATATAGAATGTTTTTATTCAAATAGTAGATAGTCAATTGGTATCAGCCGATTGACTATCTGCTAGATTTAAGAAGATATGGAGGCTAATCTATGAAATGCAGCATAAAAAACACTGTAAAATGCTTTTCTGCAGCAATGATTGGTTTATCTGCTTTTTTAACCGCTGCTTTCATTCCAACTGTTTCTGCACAAGAAACTTCCGTATTCAACTGGAAACGTGAAGATATTAGCCAAGTCAGGCTGAACGAAAGGAATACCGCACCAACGATAAATGTGGAAGAGCTTGAAGAAATGACAGCACAATATCATGTTTGGGATACGTGGCCGCTGCAAGACACCAACGGAAACCCAGCGGTTGTAAATGGCTATAAAATTATATTTGCTCTCACCGTGCCAAGTGATGTGATTCCTGGAAAACGGCATGATACATCACAAATTCGCTATTTCTATTCCAAGGACGGAAAGAGTTGGGAACTTGGCGGCCTCTTATTTAACGATGGTCAAGCGTTGGGCTCGCGCCAATGGGCAGGATCAGCACTCCTTGCTAAAGATGGTAAAGTCCACATCTTCTATACGGCAACAGGACGAAAAAATGAAAATCAGCTTACCTATGAACAACGATTAGCCACAACAACAGCTGATATCCATACAACAACCTCTACGGTTACATTTGCTAATTGGTCTGATCATAAAATTATCCTTGAGCCGGATGGGGAATACTACCAAACACAAGATCAAGCTAGCCGAGGGGAATCTTCTTACGCTTTTCGTGATCCGTACTTTTTTCAAGATCCTAAGACTGGAGAGGAATATCTATTATTTGAAACCAATTCCACACGAGCTCTAGCAGAAAGGTATTGTCAATCGGAACATCTCGGTTCCAATACTCTGGAAGCTTCCAAGTCTTACAATGGCAGTATTGGGATTGCAAAAGCAGTCAATGATAATCTAACGGAATTTAAAGTCCTTCCTCCGATTTTAGAAGCCAACTGCGTTAATGACGAGTTGGAGCGCCCGAGTATAATCGTTAAAGGAAATAGTTATTATCTTTTTACGAAAACACATCACGAAAAGTTTGCGCCAGGTCTTGACGCACCAGAAGGATTATACGGTTTTACGTCAGGATCTTTATTTACAGGCTATAAGCCGCTTAATGGCAGCGGACTGGTCATAGCAAACCCAGAAAACAATCCATATCAAGCATACTCCTGGATGGTCATGCCGAACGGAACAGTGATTAGCTTTGTGAACTATGTGGATGTGGACGGGAAAAATATCGATGAAATTGGCCAACAAACACCAGATTATGAAATAGAACATTTTGGTGGAATGCTTGCTCCATCATTAAAACTATCCATCACCGGCGACCAAACGAAGATCGTCCATGAAAAGAAGCAGGGCGTATTTAAATAAATGAGGAGCATTTCGACGTTCAGTATTGTGCTGAACGTCTTTTACTCATAATCGGAAACCGTTTATCACATCATAAAAAAACAATAAGAATGAAGGA
>NZ_JBNCMT010000041.1:0-23322 GCF_049846925.1 Brevibacillus nigriterrae | reverse complement strand
AAATGAGGAGCATTTCGACGTTCAGTATTGTGCTGAACGTCTTTTACTCATAATCGGAAACCGTTTATCACATCATAAAAAAACAATAAGAATGAAGGAGGAACTAAAGATAGTTAACAGGATGTATTCGAAAGAAGTTGTGAAAGAGTTATTGCCATTTATAGGGGGAAAAGAAAACATTAAAGGAGCGACCCATTGTGCATCCCGACTCCGTTTGGTGCTTGAAAACGAAGAAGTAGTTGATATAGCTTCCATTGAAAAGATGGAGAGTGTGGATGGAGTCTACTTGAGGGCCGGGCAAATACAAATTATTTTTGGGGCAGGTATTGTAAATAAAGTATATAAGGCATTGGTTGAAGCGGAGGGAACCCAATCAAGAAATCCTCCCAGCCGGATCGAAGAGAACAAGACGATGGGAAAACCTATCACTCAATTTATAAAGACCTTATCCAGCATCTTTATACCAATTATTCCTGCTATAGTGGCCAGCGGTTTACTAATGGGTTTTATCGGTATGGTGAGGGCATTTGACTGGATTGCCCCTGATAGTGCATGGATGAGGATGCTTAATATATTTTCTAGTTCCGCCTTTATTATTTTACCTATCCTTATTGGCTTCAGTTCAGCCAGAGAATTTGGCAGCAATCCATTCTTGGGTGCTGTTATTGGCGGCATATTAACACATCCTTCTTTATTGAATCCTACCGAACTTGGAAACAACACTCTGGAATATATGAATATGCTTGGTTTTAAAATCGCATTAATCGGTTATCAAGGTACGGTTATTCCTATTTTGTTATCGGTATTCGTAATGAGTAAGATTGAAAAAGGTTTAAGAAGATGGGTGCCTCATACTTTGGATTTATTGGTGATCCCCTTCATAATTGTTATCTTAACGGGCGTAATCTCTCTATTAGTGATTGGGCCTTTAGGTATGTGGATAGGCGGTCTGATTACAAATAGCCTGGGTTATGTCTTTCAGTATGGCGGATTCATTACCGGAATCCTTTTTGGCGGTTTATATGCGTGCATCGTTATAACCGGATTGCATCATGGCATACATGCGATTGAGGCGGGGCTGCTTGCTGATCCGAAGGTTGGAGTAAACTTTTTGCTCCCCATTTGGTCGATGGCTAATGTTGCCCAGGGCGGGGCCGCTTTAGCGGTATTTTTCAAAACAAAAAATAAAAAACTGAAGGAGATTGCCATCCCTTCTGCGCTTTCTTCCTTTTTGGGAATCATCGAACCTGTTATTTTCGGAATAAACCTCCGACTAGTCAAACCTTTTATTGGAGCGGCCATTGGAGGAGCGCTAGGCGGTGCTTATGTTGTATATACTCATGTCGCAGCAAACTCCTTTGGCCTGACAGGAATTCCAATGATCGCGATTACAGCACCACTTGGAATGCCTAATCTAATCCATTATCTCATTGGTTTTTTCATTGCGGTTGTTTCTGCGTTCATTGCTACTTGGATGATGGGGATAAAGGAAGAGAAAGAATAAAATCCATTTACCTATTTTGGATTTAATTGGATGAATGCCAATCATGTAGTTACAGTAAAATTGATGTAACGGACTTCACGGGTGTACTATCTCTCTTCTTGCTCACAATGAAATTGAACAGGTGACTGGAAGATAGAGAAGGAGGAACACTATGAAAATCAAAAAAATTTTAAATAACAACACGGTTGTGGTTAGTGATCGTGGAGAGGAAAAGATAGTCATAGGGTTAGGGATCGCGTTCCAGAAAAAAAAGAACGATCCCGTCATTCAATCGAGGATTGAAAAAATCTTTGTTATGAAAGATAGATCAGAATATGAAAAATTCGAAGAAATAGTAACAACGCTACCTGAGGAACATATTCAGATTGCCGAGGAAATCATCTCCTATACAGAAAAAGAGCTGGGTGTTTCATTAAATGAGCATATTCATATCGCGCTTACCGATCACTTGTCGTTTGCCCTAGAACGATTGACCAACGGAATGCTTATTAAAAATACCTTGCTTAATGAAATCAAAATTTTATATCCCAAAGAATTTCAATTAGGATGCTGGGCGAAGGCATTGATTAACGAAAAGCTGGGGATTGAGATCCCGGAGGATGAAGTCGGTTATATCGCGCTGCATATCCATACGGCCAAGATGAATGCTGGAACTATAGAAAAGACACTAGATATAGCCATGATGATACGGGATATGATAGAAATCATAGAAAGCTACTTAAATATGAAAATTGCGGTGGAAACCGTTTCGTATGAGCGATTGGTCACGCATTTGCGTTTTGCCGTACAACGTTCGGAATCTGGAGAATGGTTTGATTTAGGACCAGAAATGCTGCAAATTGTTAAAGAAAAATATAAAGAATCTTATTCCTGTGCACAAAAAGTAGGTCAATTCGTAAAAGAGGAATACGACTTTGAATTTCCTGAAATGGAATTTGTTTACATTACGATGCAAATTCAAAGGGTTTATAGTAGATTGGGGATAATGTAATAACTGATAAATAGGAAGTTGGTAGAATCCGAATTCAATGTTCGCTGTTAAACAGGTTAAGCTGAGCTTCCTAGATTCGTTATATAGCAAGAAATAGAATCTCTCTGACCGATTGGGTGAACATAGGGAGGAGACTGGGATGCGAATACCAAGCGACAGCGAGCTCACATTTCTATTTGAAGGAGACGAGCAACAGCTTCGGCAACTCATTAAGAAGCATCATGAAATATTGGAGCGCCGCAGATGATTGGGAGAGAACTGGCTACACGCTAATCCGGCGCGGACCAAGGAGATGTTTCGTATCATTGATGACAAGCTGGATTTCTCGTGATCAGGGCATTTTTGAATAAAGGGTTCCATGCAAAAAAACGCGGAAGGGGCTGCTCATTGCTAGCTCCTTTCGCGTTTTTGATATACCCGTTAAGAACCGTACTTTTTGACAGCTGCCACTAACAAAACAACTAGGCTTGCTCCGGGAGTGGCATCCAAAACCATTTTTCCTTCTTCCGTACAGTTCTTGTACGTCTGCTTCAAGTTCTGAAAGTCTAGGAACCGATTTTTCAGGGAGAGGCCGGAGTCCATTAAGCTCATCCCGAGCACGAATGGGGTCGAGGAAACCGATAAGGCCGTAATCATTCCGCTCAAAGCGGACAGTCACAACAAATAGATGAGAAGAGGAGAGATCATTATGGTTAAAGTAAAAAAACAGACATCGCAAACAATCAGCCATTTATTTTTGGCGGGTATCGTTACAATCGCGGGCATTACGGTAACCCACAGCCCAAGGGACTTCATCTTTCTCCAATGAAAACAAAAATTTCTTATCAGTTCCCTTTTGCCGCTGCAGGGGAGGTATTTGGCTTTTTGCTTTCTAAGCGAATATCCCCCATTTAGTTTAGGGAATGAAGTTAAAAACTCGGTAATAACACAAGAAATAATCGATAACCTTTACATCCCAAATGACCAGAATGGTGGTTTCTATTTAGAAAAAGACGACGACTTTATAATTAATGTAGATCAAAATGGAAAACTAAAATGGAAATATGAAAAGGCGGGATTACCCTATTCAGTGGTAGAAGATATTACTTCAGATATTTATGGAAACGTTTATTTCTCAGATAGTTTTGGTAACCAATATTCATTATCTCCCACAGGTAAAGAGCTATTTGTATTTCTTTATAATTCATACAACCAACAAGCATCAGGAGATATAAGTTCTTGCCTCGTAACAGGAAAATCTGGAAACCTTTATAGTGTTATTGAGAATCTAGGATTAATTTCAATCGGGAAAAAAGCTCCCCAAATATATATTAATAATTCCCCCTTGCCATTGAAAGAATCGCCAATTATTGAAAATGGAACCACTTTAGTACCTTTTCGTGCAATCTTTGAGTTCTTTGGATTAAGTCTAACTTGGGATGATCAAACCAGAACAATAATAGGATGAGCTCACTCGCACACTTGGACTATCGATGGAGTGTTCAAAGAAAATAAAGTATTAGACCGGAGATATTGATCTTATGAGGATTTTTGATTTGGAAATCGGCATCTTTTGAAAATTAAGTATTAGACTGATTTGTTTAAAGGACAATCGGCAGCCTTGGACGAGAAAATAAAGTCCTAGACTGCCTCTGCTTTATTAAACAATCGTTTTCTTGTTAGCTTAGTCGTCAGTTCTTTATATATGAGTTTTATTATTGCTATCGAATCAAACATCTTTGTCTTTGATATTATTGGTACTCAGTTATTAAATAGTAATACTAAATGAATAGCTGCAAGGATTCCCATTGGATAAATAATTGTTCTTGAAAATGTATTTTTAAATCCATTACGGGGGTGCTTTTCAAAAAAAAGGTGTAGGATTGCATGTATGATTAAAAATAAATCTAGGACCCAAAAAGTAACTGTCTGGTATTTACTAAAAAGTAAATTGAGTATTATTGTGTAAAGAGGAAGGTGAATAAATGTGAAGACTTTATAAGCTTTAGAATCTTCCATATCCTTAAGCACGATAAACAATCTCCACTCAGAACGTCTTATCGCATCCATTTCGTGCAAGAGAAATAAAGATAAGTTAATCAAGAATAACTCAAGCAAGAGATCAGGCATTTAAAAATCCCCCTACAAAATTTTTACTTTATGTTACTACACCTTAATAAATAAAGAGATCAAAATACAAATCGAACACAACATTATCACAATTTGGAAAACCATGTCCTGATTATTTGAAATCCCATACCTCTATATTTTAAGCTTAACTGCTTGTTAGTTGAATAACTGGCCGCCAGTCTAACACTTTATTTCATAGTCTAGTACTTTATTTTTCGGTCTAATACTTTATTTTACAGTCTACAACTTTATTTTCACGGAACATGGAGAACACGGTCTTTCCTGAAATTCAGCCAAACATATGGGAGCCTGCGATCGAACCGCGAAGCTTCCGAATATCCAGCATCGGAGGATGTCCGTACTTACGTGCATATTCCCGGCTGAACTGGGATGGGCTCTCGTAGCCAACGCGGAAGGCAGCATCGGAGGCTTGCACGGATTCCGTCAACATTAAGCGCCGGGCTTCCTGCAAACGCACTGTCTTCTGGTATTGCAATGGGCTCATCGCCGTGACGCGCTTGAAATGTTTATGAAACGCAGACGTGCTCATGTTCACGGACTTTGCAAGCTGCTCGATCACGAGCGGACGGTTAAATTGCCGGTTAATCAACTGGATCGCATGAGCAATGTTGTGCGCATGGCTACCGCTGATTGCGAATTGATGCAAGAAGGTGCCTTGTTCGCCTTGAAGTATTCGATACAAAATTTCGCGGGTGACGAGCGGCGCCAGAATCGGAACGTCCTCAGGGGCGTTGAGCAATTGCATGAGCCGCACGATTGCTTCGAGTAATTCAGGAGATGTTCGGTTCACAGTTATTCCACGACAGGCTTCTGCGGGAACGAAATCTGGGCAATTCATCTCCTTCATGATGTCTACGATGACGTCTGTGTCGAAGCTCAGTTTCAAACTTAAATATGGAGTCTCGGGCGAAGCTTCGATGATTCTGCCGATGATCGGCAATTCGACAGAAGTGACCAAGTAAGTCGAAGGATCGTACCTATAGGTTTCGTTGGCCAGTGTGGCTATTTTCGCCCCTTGCGCTACGACGCAAATGGATGGCTTATATACAGATTCAAGTGGCTCCGACAACTGTGTGGCATGCATCAGCGCTAAAGCAGGCACGGCCGTCTGATGCATGCCGTTCGAAGGCGCATGGTGACGTATCAAGACCGCCAATTGTTGCAAGGCTTGCTCCAAGCGAAGTAATTCGTTCATGTTTGCGAGTTCCTTTCCAATACTGATCAAGTTTACTCTAATAATAACGAGATAGAAGAGAATTAGGCAAGGATCGAACGGGTTTGTTCTAACAGCTTAATACAAACATTTACTAAAATAAACTTGCAAGGTCGAACACAGCAGATATCCAAACAGCCAAAATCAAAATAAAGGGGAGAACGGAAATGAGTTTGAATGGGAAAGTTGCGATCGTAACAGGGGCGTCGCGGGGCATTGGAAGGCAAGTGGCAATCCAATTGGCTGAAAACGGCGCAAAGGTTGTCGTCAATTATTCCTCGAATCAAGAGAAAGCAGGCGAGGTTGTAAAGACGATTGAGCAATTCGGCGTCGACGCAACTGCAATCTGTGCCAACGTGAGTAAGGTGAGCGAAGTCAAAGCGTTATTCTCGGAGACACTCGAGCGCTTTGGGCGAGTGGACATTCTTGTCAATAATGCCGGAATTATGGAATGCACGGCTATCGCGGACGTAACAGAGGAGATGTTTGATCGGAATTTCGCTATCAACGTGAAAGGTACTTATTTCGCTTGCCAACAAGCGATGAAGTATATGGAAAAAGGCGGGACGATCATTAACTTTTCGACCAGCGTGTCGGGCGCAATTCTCCCGACGTACAGCGTCTACGCTGCAACGAAGGGTGCAGTCGAGCAGATGACTCGCCAATTAGCAAAGGAATTCGGTCCTAAGGACATCGTTATCAATTGCATCGCGCCCGGTCAAGTGTCGACAGAGTTATTCTTGAACGGCAAATCACAGGAGTTGATTGATTCTTACCGTCGAATGAACGCGTTTGAACGGCTTGGCGAACCAGTGGATATCGCGAATGCGATCGAGTTGCTCGTCAGCGACAAAGCCCGTTGGATAACAGGACAAACGATTCGGGTAAACGGAGGGTTCAACTGAACCTATTTCTCTGATCTTCAAAACGCAGTAAAAGAAAAATATACAAACCGTCCTCAAATAAAAAATGACCAGCATAGTGGTCGTTTTTTATGTTAAAACTTTAAGTTTTTGTTGTTCGAGTAGTCTTGCCAGGTTATCTAGAGTTCTCTGGTGATTTCGTTTGGGTGGAGGAGTGAGGCGAATTTTGATTTGATTTTTGTCGATTCTATTCATATTCTTGACCTCCAATTTATCAATTTGGAATTATTTTACATTTATCCTAACTTTATCTTACAACGGATTTTATTTAATGTAAACATATTTTTAAATAATTTTTTTAGAGTAACTGAAATTTATGTTAGATAAAGCACCGACTATAGATAAGTACCAATTAATAGATTCAGTGTCTTTGTCGATATCAATTGAATAAATTTCACCTAAATAATTCATATCTATGTAGATGGAGGTTTTGGTAGATTGACAATTCTAGTCTAGGAATTAACTAATTTCTTATTTATCTGCTTGAAGATGCAACAAAATCTACGTGAAAAATAGCGTATTTGTGTAAGGTAAACAGTTTTTCTTCATTTGAGTGAATGCATATTAACCTGATACAAAATGGACTTTTTGGTTATTTAGTAACCAATTTATAAGTAATCTCGATAACGAATATTGAACAAATAGTACTTGAAGCAAACCCCTTACGTTCCTTGAATGACTGGCTTCTTTTAAGTTAACATAATATATATTCTGTTAGTAGATTCATAGAGTTATAGAGTCGTTCAGATAATTATCGTACCGTCCATGGATATTATGGTTAGTGTCCCTGATAGTTATGTTTGACTAGAGTAGGCGTTTATAAACATGAAATTCCAAACAAAAAAAGAACGCTTTTGGCGTTCGCAATTTTACGTTTATGAGTGATAACAACCTTTAAGTAAAGAATATCTGTCCAAATTTCTCCGCTGCTTCTTGCTGCATATTGGGTAGTAGGTGACTGTATGTATCCAACGTCATTCTTGTGTTGGCATGGCCCAAACGTTCCGCGACAATTTTGGGATGAACTCCTTGAAGGAGTAGGAGGGTAGCGTGTGTATGACGCAAATCGTGAAAGCGAATATTTGGTAATTCAGCTTTCTCAATGATATTTTTGAATTGACGATTTAGATTGCGGGGATTGATCGGAGTATCTGCTTTTGATTGCACGACTAAATGATCTGGCAAACCTTTCCATCGTTTTAATTCCTGTGTAACTTCGGTGGGGAGAGATAATGTTCTGCGACCAGCTTTTGTTTTGGGTGCAGGATTCATTCGTTTTCCATCATGACTTAGTGTTTGAACAATAGAAATGATGCCTCTTTCCAAATCGACATCTTTCCAACGTAACCCGAGAATTTCTCCTTGTCTCGCTCCGGTAGTTATAGCAAGTAAAAAGGCTAAATAGTAAGGGTAACTCTCAGCGAACGAAATAAATTTTTTAGCCTGATCAAGATCCCACACGACAATTTCACTTTTTTCCTCTCTCGGAGCATCCAATAACTCAGCCACATTTCGGTCAATTAATTCCCATCTCACAGCTTTTTTCAAAGCTGCTTTTATAAGCGTATGGATCTTTCTTAAATTCATACTAGAAACCTTACCCTCTCTAGCAAGGTTATTATAAAATTCCTGCAAGGTAAAAGGCTTCAGCTTTCCAAGAGGAACATCTCCAATAGCAGGGATGATTTGTTTACGGACAGCCCAGGTGTACTGTTCCAATGTGGAAGGGCGAATTCGAAGTTTTTTATCCGTTAAGAATTGTTCCATGAACTCACCGAAAGGCATCTGAGAGTATTCGTTGTAATGACCATTCTTTATTAGGATGAGTAGCTCAGTTGCAGCATTAACAGCTTCTCGTTTTGTTCTGAAACCACCTTTTGATTTTGTCTTTCGCTTTCCTTCTGTTGTTTTACCGACAGTTATTCGATAGTACCATGAGTTTCCTCGTTTGATTACGTAGGGTTTTTGTATAGGAACCACTCCTTTTACATAAGAATCCGTGTATCCAGAAATTATAAACAAAAGATTCTGTTAATGAAACAGATGTTCCCTGACAGCACTTGTCATAATCACCTGTATTCTTTTCATAGAAGTCCACGATGAGGAGTGATACCGGATGAATTATGTGATTATGGATATAGAATGGATTGTACCAACCTCATATGATGATTTCCCAGAGATAATTGAAATTGCAGCTATAAAAGTAAAAGAAGTCGATGGATTATTACTAGAGGGAGAAAGATTTCACCAGTATATTAAGCCTTCTTTTCGAAAGTTAAACCATAAAACAATTGATATGATAGGATTAAAGACTTTCAATTTTCGTTTTGAAACAAAATTCCCAAAAATCATGACTAACTTTTTCAAATGGTTAGGTAAGGAAAAATATGTGATTATGACTTGGGGACAACAAGACCAACTTGTACTTGAGCAAAACTGCAAAATGTATAGTATCAAGGTTAATTGGTTATTACCATACAAGGATCTTCAATTTGAGTTCATGTCAGCGATCAAAGCGAAGAGGAAAGTAGGTTTACAGCAGGCTCTCCAAATATCAGGAATAAACTTTACTGGTAAAAAACATAGCGCAATCAATCATGCACAATATACCTGTAAAATGTTTATGAAGTATTTTTAAACATTTTCAGGTAAGGAAAATCAGATTCGTAAATTATTATCTCCCCCTCACGAGCATATCAAGAAAAAGAAAAACACTCTGATTTCAAATATTCCTTACCATTTATCGAGATCCAAAAGAAAAGGACTATATTCTAAATTATGCACCGTAGAGTTTAACAAACTACTTTCAAAATTTAAAAATAGTTGTGCTCTAACAGGTTCCGGTACGAATTTAAGTATTGATCATTTTATTCCTCTCTCAACCGGACATGGAGGAACTTATATTGGAAATGTATATCCACTTAATAGAAAACTAAATGGCTTAAAGGCAAATCATAATCCCTTTGAATGGATAACATCAATAAACGATAGTGAGATAGAAAAAAACTGGGATAAACTCGTGCAAATACTTGCTGGATATAATGGATTAGGAGTAGGAGAATTTATCAATTATGTTTACTGGTGCTTCGACAACCCAAGAACCAATAAGGAAACTAAACGCAATATGTATATTCCTTCATTGAGCCTCTGGGAAAAGAACGCAATACAAATAAAACAGGTTCAATATTACACTAGAAGAGGAAGCGCATTTTTCTTTAAATTTACGATTGAAAAACAAGGAAATGAAGAACTTCTTAAGGTAAAAACCGTAATAGATGATCAAGATAACCCAATAGTTGTTGGATTTCAAAGTCGCATTAACATCACGGAACGAGAGATTGACGATATAAAACGAATAATATTCAGATGCTTTTCATCTAATCAAGCAGAAAGTCTATTCTCTAACAAGTTAAAATATATGAATATTAAAACCCACAAATAATTGTGGGTTTTTTACTTTTAGAAGGAATTAACAAATAAAAATAGTACTTATTTACTGTATACATTTTCCTAATCCCGGAGGTTCTACCAATGGAACTGATACAGCGTTTATTTTACATACTCACTACCATTCAACAAAACCCTGGTGTAACAGCTCCGGAACTCGCAAAACAAACAGATACTTCAACTCGAAGCATTTATAGGGATATCAAGAGACTCGATGAATGCGGGATTCAAATCATGCTAGAAGGGAACAAAGGGTATTTTTTGATAGAGAACCATATTCATACTCCTGGGCAACTTGGTGCACAAGAATACTTAGCGATTTCTTTGTATCCCGTATTGTCTGGTCAGACCAAATTAAAAGATCATCCATTTCAAGAGTCATTTCAATCAGCAATGGAAAAAATTCTCACTCGTTTCAAGGTAAATGACAATCTTATCCATCTAAGTAAACGTATTCGAATCCATTCAGATCAAATCGATACAGAACATGATCGTATTATGGAGAAGATTATCGAGGCAATCATTAAAGAGGTAACGATTATATGTCAATATTACACAATGTCACGTGAAGATTTAACGAATCGAATGATCGACCCATACTACCTCGTACCGCGTGGTGGCTACCTTTACATAATTGGATTTTGCCATGAAAGAGAGGACATTCGGGTATTTCGGTTAAATCGTTTCCGTTCCATTGAATTGACCGCAAAACGATTTTATATTGAAGACGGATTCGAAATTGAAACATACTTAGATAAGCTATGGGGAATCAAAGGAGAGTCAGAAGAAGTAACTTTTACAGTCAGATTTTCGAAGGAGGTCGCGCGTTATATTAAAGAACAGCGCTATGATTCGGCTCCAATCCTAGTGGATAATGAGGACGGCTCATTAACATTGACTGTCACTACAAGAGGTTCAGAGGAATTCTTACGTTGGATGAAGCAATACGGAAAGGATGCAGAACTATTAGGACCAGTAAAATACAGAGAACAAATGCTTGAAGAGATAAAGCAAATGTATTCTATGTATAACTGAAGAATATTTTGACAAATGCTGTTAGCAGAACTAACGTTCCCTGACAGCATTTGTCATTAGTATGATTATGATTGTGATGAAACAAGAGATTATAGAAAATATCTGTTTGGGTTAGAACGGTTTAGGAAACAATGTTTCTGATTTCAGAAGAAAACAAAAATAGATAACGCTAAAAAGTAGCGAAGGAAGAAAGGTTTCTTGAATATAAATAATTCAAGAAAATTTCGAAACTATTAAATGTAATGGAGGGAATATTTTGATTAAGAATCCAATTCAATTAATAAACGATTTTTTACACGCTTCTGGGGATGCCAATGATTTATCTATTATTCAGCATGAGTTGTTATTAGCTCCGCACATACCGAAAAGTCTTCCGGTAAATAAGTGTGCGATTTATGTCTTCTCAATCTCACAATTTTATGGCGAAATTCATCCTGTAGGCGCAAACCGAATATTAAAGGTTGGTAAGGTTGGTCCCAAAAGCAATGCTAGGTTTTTATCCCAACATTACAACCCAAAATCCGCTAAGAGTACATTAGCCGGTAGCATAATCAGATCAAAAATTCTTTGGTCTTTTCTTGGGTTTGAAAGAATTGATGAGAACTCTATTAAAGATTGGTTATTAGCATTTACAGATAGAGATCATTTCTATCTCGATGAAAAAAATATTAACTTGCTCGATGATCTTGAAGTTTATCTTCGAGCCCATCTTGGCCCAGTATTCGAAGGATAAAAATAAGATTGGACCTATTTATTTTTACCGTATATTCCGGCATTTACGGATCAGAAAAGTGTTTTCGGTTAAGAATTTGTTAGGTAGAAAAATTTATAAAATAGGAGGCATCTATGTTATCTGTAGAAGAAAATCAATTATCACTTTTTGATGAGCAACAGAACGGCTTCGATATTGAGTTCTTACATTTAGTAAAGGATATGGAACCAATAAAAATGAGTATTGAAGATCTTTTTAATGCATCATTATTTGATGAACTTCTAGCAGTAACATATGTTGCTTCTCCAAAATTTTTCTTTAGTATTACTAATAAATTTAAGAAGATCAGTCTAATTCTCGGAATAGAAGATGGAGATGTAGCCGGTCCATTTGCATCTGGTTTAGATAAATTTCTTGATGTAGAAGCGCGCATTACTTTTTTTCAATCATTACCTATATCAGTAAAGGAAAATATATGTGCGAATCAATATCATGTTCGATACGCAAAACAAGGAATTTCGGTGCATTCAAAATTTTATCTATTAAAAGGCGAAAATACAAATCGGGTTATCATGGGATCTGCTAATTTTACAGAGAATGCTTTCCGGAGTAAGAAACAATTTGAAGATATTATAGTATTCGATAACTCTCCTCTATTTGAAGTATATCGGAGACGGTATCTTCAGATATATGAACAAACTTCAGACTATATTCCAGAAATAATAAAGACAAGAAGTCTAAAAGAGCAAATTTGGGTTGCTGATCCAGAGATAATAAAAGATATTTTGCTTGATGAGATTACTAAAAATCGGGTAATACTCCAATTATCAGAAGATGAAATGGAAAAGATTAAGCTTCTACCTGACAAAATTGAAGTAGAAAAGGAAAATGTTATTAAATTCAAACAGATCGTTGAAGTTATTACAAAAAAAGAAACAAAATCCAAAACATATAAATTTCTTCCTTTAGCTGAATTAAAACAAAAGGCTGTTGCAATAAAATCGATAATATCAAAGACTCATAAAAAATCAGAAGAATTGGATAACAGGTTTCATCTTATATATAATGATGTAACCCATTTACTTTATACAGGAAACTTACAACCACTTAAAGAAGAAAATCACAAAAATCAAGAGCTAATTCCCTTCTCGAAGCCAATTGGAAGTCATGAAAAACTTTTAAGAAGCCTTGAGCTTATTAACAAATTTATTGAAGCCTATAGTTTGTTTACAGCTCGCGAAGATATACGTAACCAATCCCGAATTTGTGAAATCATAATATACAGTTTCATGGCAGCCTACATCTGGAAGATGCGTGAACACTATGCAACAGAGGAAGGTCGTGAAAGCGTAAGGCGTCATTTTCCACCTTTTTTGATAATCGCGGGTCGTTCAATGTCTGGAAAAACTACTGCACTGGAATTTGTTGGAATGCTATTGGGCAACATTAAGCCCTACATGGCCTATGAGCAAGTAAAAGATGCGAACATCTTATGGGATTACTTCCATTCATCAAATGTTAATCCGATATTAATAGACGAGATCGATCCCAAGTTTTTTACCAGCTCGGCAGCAAAAAGAGGGGAACGTCTAATAAAGTTTATTAGTAATGAACGTAAGGGTAAGCACCCGGCATTAATCGGTACCACAAATGCTACAGGATTTGATGTAAATTCACAAACCGCGATGCGAATCTACTATCTCCAAATTGACAATACCTTCCAGAAGTCATTAATGTCTAGTTCGAGCAAATATTTAAGTGAAATCATGACGAATATTGATTCGTCTTTATTCCAAGACTTTACATATAGAATGTCTCAGACTCTGAAAGATTGTAAAGAATTCTATTCATCTGATGATTTTTTGCATGTGGCCAGAATGATATTCAAAAGCTATTATTCTGAATGCGGTCTTGATCTTCCAGATTGGTTTCCAGAGGGGAAATTTAACGATTATGACGAACGTGGAAAATTCATCTGGCGTGAGTTATTCCGTAGTCATAGACAAAATTTTGATGTTCGTGACGATAACTCTATTTTTATTAATATTGACGAATTTGGGAATCAGACAAACAAGGACAAAACTAATAAAATTAACTTTTTGCCTCCTGAATGCATTATTGAGGATGGCCCAGTTCTTGTCATTAACAAGGAACTATTTTTTAAGTTTATTGAATGGAATGATGTATCGAATATTTCTATTCTACAAAAGTTAGCAAAAATTTTCAGATCTAGTAATTAGGTGTGTGACGTAAAGGTTCATTATTAGCAAAGCAACTTTAAGGAATGCATTTTCTAAATTATTCGCACCATACTGTAATCTAAGTATTATTAGATAAGTTAAAAAGCTGAATTAGAGAAGCTAATTCCAATAGAATAATTATGAATCAGATTTTGACGAAATGTCAAAAAAATTAAAGAAAAGAGGAGACGTAATTGGGAAATAGAGTTGTATATTCTCTAACTTTTTTATCATCCGCTTTGGTATTAAGCAATTCATATTACCAAAACAAGTTGTTCCTATCATTTACTAATACGTTATGTATCTTGACACTAATCATCTCTGTAATTGGATTTTTTAGACATAGAAAAATTAAATAATAGAGATACTTTTGCACTTATTTCTTGTAGTATGGGTTATATATACTTACAACCACCATGTAATGAATTCATGACTACAGAAAAATATAATTTGGGATATTAATAAAAGCGCTTATTACAGCAAGCGAAGATATATATCCGATTAATTTTCTTCAACAACCTCTATTTGTGTTAAGTGAGTATAATTTATAAATCAGACGGGTTAATGTTACTACCTATTGGAAGAATAAATCTAATTGTTTAAAAGATTTCATTGATTCCCTTAAAGTTCATTATTGGATATTTTTATTCAACTCAATCAGATAATAGCTTTCAACATATTTCCTGTAATAAACAATAAGAATGATACTAAAAAAGAGCATGTCAAAAGACCCTCAAATGTTTTCTGGAAAGTTTTTTATGAACTTGGCTTCAGAAGAGTTTTCATTTTATACAAATAACCCCTGTCATGGTTTACTATTTAGTAAGACTACAGCAAAATGGTGGAAACACATTTCTGCATAAAACAATGATCTATATGAATAGAGGTACTCGAATGGATATAGATGACTTTATCGAAACATACGATTTAAGCCATGATGACGAATCTAATAGTTATATTATTTGCAAAAAAGTAGCCGAGGGAATAAAGATGGAAGATGTACCAGAAGCAATAAATTTCTTTTTCCATCGGGATGAATTTGAGAGTCGCTTTGGATTTAGTTTGCCTAATGAGAGTATTCCTGAAGGAATCATAAGTATAAACGATGGTAATTCTTTTATCTGGATGTCACACTGTTGGCAAAAAGAAAACTGGCAGTTCCCGCTTAATATTAGTCATCATATCGATTTGATGAGTAGGTTACTTTTATTTAGGGAGCAAGAATTCAAAGACGTTTCGGATATTCAATTCGAAAATATGGGAACGCACGTTCTTTTGAATTATGCAATTCACCCGAAAAACGTTTGTCTCCTATCCGATATCTTCAAATACGGATATTCTGTTTTAGATTGGGTTGATCAAGAAGTAAATAAAACACAAGAGTTACTCACCGAGCAATTAAAAAGGATTCAATCGGATTATTCGAAATTAAAGTTGGTAGAGGTTCCAGCTCTTATTGAAAAAATAAAAGTGCTTATAGATAACAAAGACAAGGATCAACGGAATCAAAAAGGTCTTTTACTGGAGGAGTTAATTTCTAAGCTCTTCGCAAGTGTACCAGGGTTTACCGTATCCGAACGCGTGCGAACCAAAACTGAAGAAATTGATATAGTTGTCCTAAATAGATCAACAAATCCATTTTGGCTGAAAGAAACCCCACTCATTTTGGTCGAATGTAAAAATTGGTCATCAAAATGTGGAAAGGATGAATTAATCCTTTTTAAAGACAAAATCCTCAACAGAAGAGGAAGAGCAAAATTAGGTTATTTTATTTCTTGGAATGGATTTAAAAGCACATTCAAATTAGCAGATCTCCGAACATCGCAGGATGACATTTTAATCGTCCCCATAGACGGCCAAGAGTTAATGGATAGTATTGATAAAGGTAATTTTGACAGCCAATTGCAACATTGGTGGAGTGAAGCACTAAAAAATTAAATTAAAGCCAAACCAAGTGGCAATTCTGTTCTATATTTATAGCTGTTACAAACAGGAAAAGACATGGAATCACCTATGATAAGATATGGTCAAATTATATAATACATTAAAAAAGAAGCTTCCTCTTTAGGGACTGCCCCGTAAAGTGAGACAAATCAAAACACCTTCAAGAGAATGGAACCATGTCGTAAGATATGGAGATAATCTTGGAGGTGTTTTTGCGTTGGCAACAAGAGTTAGTTACCCCATGGAAGTGAAAATGCAAGCGATTCAAATGAGAATGGCAGGCATTCCAGTAAAAGAGGTCATGAATAAACTTGGGATATTTAATGTGACTCAGTTGAAGGTGTGGATGAAGTGGTATCGAGAAGGTGAACTTTATCGATTAGAGCAGCCGGTTGGCAAACAATACAGCTATGGCAAAGGTCCAGAATATTCGTCTGAACTCGAGAGAGTGAAAGCAGAGAATCGGCTTTTAAAGCAACAGTTGGATGTGTTAAAAAAGTACAAGGAAGTAGAAAGGAGGTGTCACGAAGAGTTGCGGCTAAGTCTGTGGAAGCAGTCAAAGGAGAAATAAGTATTACCCAAGCTTGCGCTTGGTTAGGTATTTCTCGATCCACTTATTATCGGTGGAAAACAAGAAGCTTTCTAGAGCAAAAGGATCCTACGGTTGAAAAGATTCGGCAACTTTGCATGCAACATAAATTTCGTTACGGCTACCGAAAGGTCACTGCACTTCTTCGGAAGAAGCAGATGCCTTGTAAACCTGACCCCTGCATTTTGCTGTTCAATTGTTCGTGATTCGGACAGGGGCGCTGAATGTCAAAAGTGTAACAATCCCAGAAACTGAAGTGGTTGGATTCTCTAATTTTTCAGATAATGAAACTTCATCGGAAAACCCAAAAACTTACTTTTGCTGCGGAGAATTTTTTGTTATGTTTCCGATAAGGTTCATTATCGGAACTTTTTTGTTAAGCTAAAGAGCAGCATTAGTGCAGTAACTACCCATTTTACAAAATGTGTACCCAGTTAAATATCTACTTAACAATGGGTTTGGATGGTCTTGCTACACAATAATTACAATCTGAATCAGAGCATTTTTCTATATTCCATTGATTGCAGTTCGGGCAAAATTCTGCGTCAAAACGGTCGTAGTACACCAATTTTCTGTTACAAACAACACACCTTTGTTTCAGTATACAACCACCAATTTTCATTCCGTTGATGCCGACAATTCTTTTGTTTCTATTTTCATATATTTTCATTGGAACACCTCAGCTAAGGATACAAAGAGTTATTACTTAATTTTATTTGGATGACAGTTGGTAGGAAAGTAAATCATTCATTTATCACAATAGTTAAGGTGTTAATTATTAAACCAATCCTTAATCCGTGGCCAGAATGGAAAAATCAAATAGTGAATCATTAAATAAAGCATGATTGTTGGAAGGATAGTTCTTTCCAAAAAGGTGATGGAAAAATACTCTTCAACATCTTGAGGAAATGAGGGGAGTAGAACCATTAAAAAGATACAAATGAACATTCCAAATAATAGTTTTTGTCTAACTTTTACGATGGTAAATTCCATGTCACTTTGGTTCATCAGGGATCACCTCAAAAATAGGATTCTAACCTTATGAGATTTTACCATATTTAGGAATTCGGTCAATTTAACTCATCGGTAAGTTTGCAAAGATTCCTGTTGATTAGCTGACTTTATCGATAATCAAAATTAGTAAATATGCACCCAAGAATGATGTAATGATCGTTTGGAAGGCATATCGTTTAGGGTCATTGACAATACGATGAATGGTCTCAAGAAAAAATATTAAAAATAGCATTGCTATAAAACCAATAAAATACAGCATTGAATCATCCTTCCAAAAATTACTACCAAAATTATACCAGAATTTTTGAAGAATCGAACAGTTAAACAAAACACACGATTTGTAAAACAGAGGGTGTACTTAGAGATTTTTGGTCATAAACCAGATTAATGGTCCCAAGAAAGCCAAGATACCAAATAGCCGGAGTAATAGAAAATATTGTCTTGATGGGTAACGTGTAGATTGCCAACTGCCAAGAAGCTCCCAAGCAGCACGTGGATTTAGTGCTATAAAGCCAGTGATAACGAACCAGAAGAGATAGAAAATAATTACAAAGACCACCATTCATCATCACAGCTCCTTCAGTAAGTATCTACGACTAGCGGGTAATAAAGTTACAGCTTTTGTAAGTGAATTAACACATCATTACTTGTGCTAAATGGGAGGGGGAAGGGAAGAAACGTTCCCTGATGTATAAGAAGGAAGCTAATAGAAAATGTCCCGAGAAATCGTGACATAGAAGTTCAATCTTATGTCGGATTCACTACAGGCAGGCGTGGCTCTAAAGGTCTATTTCTTTCCTCTACTATCGTTTGAATATCATCAACAGGATTTTCTGCAGCAAAGCTTTCACCCGGCAGGATAAAAGTGAGTACTAGAACAGAGAACAATAAAAAAGCTCTGCTTAGCAGAGCTTTACTCAACTGTAATTGTGGAGTATGTTTTTCCTTCTCGTTTTTTTCCTTTAATTACTTGCTTTACTGAAAAATCTAAAGCATTGTGTCTAAAAGCAGGTATAAATTTTACAATTTTTTTGTAGTAGCCAGTAGATTTATCATATTCAGCTGAGACTTCTTCAAGGTTAAAGGAATAATTACTTTCAAAAGTATACTCAATTGAGGGATCAGCATTGTACTTTATGACAAAGAAGACTTCATCCCCTCTTTGAAGAGTAGCAGTTGACGGGCTAACAGTAATGTCAATTTGAGACTTATCAATAATCCTAACAGATATTACTCCGCTTGCATAAATTGTTTTACCTTTAGTATCTATTTGATCCATGTAGAAAGAAATATCATAGTTTCCTGTTTCAGTTGGAGTAAAGTATCCTTCAGTAAAGTGGAATGTGTCTTCTGTTGATGTTTTAACCTTTGTGAGTGATTTCCTTTTCTTATTTGCATATACTTCAAATTTGATATCTGAAACAGTCCCAACATTTTCAGTTTTTGCAATAACTTTAACTGATTTGCCTACCGCTAATTTATGTTGATTTACAATAGTAATCTCTGAATCAAGGGGAGCAGGAGCAGCAATTACTGATTCGAGTAATAGTAAAAAAAATAAAAGAAAAGATGTGAAATACTTTAATAACTTCTTCATAAATTCCTCCAACGAGTTTTTTTACTCTAATGATAACAATATGGCAAAAAAATACAAATAAGTATGTGATTAGAGTCCTTGAAAACAAGTTGGTTATTCTTACGGCAGTTTTGTGTATGGAGGCTGGTTACCACTTGAAGTTTTATTAACGAATACATTTTCTGAAGTTATCGGCAACATCTACGAAACTCTGAGATACTTGAGGCTTCTTAACAAAAAGAGAAATTGAGTTAAACAGACCATCTTTATTCAGGCCTTCTAAGTATTCGTTCATTCCCCAATAAAAATCTGATTTAGCATGAATTTCGTTTGCTCAAATGAAGCTCTCTCACTAAGCGTTTCTCCATCATGATCTAAAAACATCTTTTCCATATGTAAGACTTGTAATAAAGACCAGAGGTAACGTTCACTATCATTCTTCGGTTTTAAATTGGTAAACATTTCACCAATTGATTCGTTTGAAGGTTTGCCATTTACATCAAGTGTGATTATTTCATTATAGAATTTATAACCAGAATCGTAGAATTCCATACTTATTTCCTGTTGCATCGCAGATAACTCATTAGAGTATTGCACATATTCAATAAGCCCATTGCTCATTGGTACAGCGTTTGTAGTTAAATTGTATGATAACAATAAACTCAGGATTAAACTCATTCGATAAATCCTCCATATATAATTTTCTGTAATATACCAAATTTTATTGTAATGTTAAATGCCGATTCTATAGGGAGGTTTTTTGTGAGTGAAGTTACTAATTTGGATGAGTATGGAGGGGCATTTAACAAACTATGACATATGTTAAATTAATTTGTTCAAGTAATGAGATTCCTTTGTTGAACAAAAAGAAGTGGATTGATTTAAAATACACTTCCAAAGTTTAATCAAAATAAAAAGATTTTTTCTGGTTCCGATAAGGTTAATTATCGGAACAAATAATTTTACGCTGGCTACCTGATTTAATGGTAGCCCAATTTAATTGGAATAGTTCAATTTATCTATTCGGCAACTAATGAGAACTTATCGATGAGAGTATTTTGCTATAGGTTTGATGTATCCGCCTAGAATTGATAATAAATCTATTCAGCCCTCGTAATTCCTTTAAAATGAATTATAATATACATACTGGAAGATGTTTGAAGGGAGATAGAAGATGGCCATTCTTGATGAGATCGATTTATTAAAGAAAAAACTAGATGATAAGCGACCATTACCTGAGCACGTAATGCGTAACATTCACGAACATCTAATAGTTGAATGGACATATCATTCTAACTCAATTGAAGGCAATACACTTACTTTAACTGAAACAAAAGTTGTATTGGAAGATGGGATTACAATTGGTGGGAAATCAGTTAAAGAACATTTAGAAGCTCTAAATCACCGAGACGCCATTACACTACTTGAAGATATCGTGAAAAAGAAAGAGAGATTCTCTGAAAGAATCATTAAAGATTTACATGGAATAATTCTAAGAGGAATCGACCAAGAAAATGCAGGCAGTTATCGTAAAAACAAAGTTTTAATAAGCGGTGCCATACATATTCCACCAGACCCCATTTTCTTAGATGATCAAATGAAGGAACTTATTGAATGGTACCACGGTGAAGGCAAACAAATGCATGCAGTTGACCGAGCTGCAATTTTACATAGTTTATTTGTAAAGATACATCCATTTATTGATGGAAATGGGCGTACTGCAAGATTGCTACTTAATTTAGAATTAATGAAGTCTGGTTATGTTCCAGTTGTAATTAAAAAGGAACAGCGACTAACTTATTATCAGGCATTAGACAAATCTCATGTAGAAAATGATTATACTGATTTTATTCAAATGATCTCTCAACTTGAGAAAGAAGCCCTCGAGTTTTATTTACAGTTTTGAAACAATAGAAGCTCTCAAGCCTATTGAAATAGGATTTGAGAGCTTCTTCTATATCTTGGTTCCGATAAGGGTAATTATCGGACCTTTTTATTTTGTTTGAAATGTAGAATTACCATAATATGATACAATAATAAAAGAGAAAAATTAAGGTAGGATGAATAGGAGTAAGTTACATGAACGAAATAGAACTAAAGCAAAAGTTCACTAACTTAACGATTTGGAAGAAGAGTGGGCAAAGAGCACCTCATAAACCGTTACTAATTCTTTATGCTCTTGGAGAATTTCAAAAAGGAAAAACAAATCTCCAATATGAAGAGGTAAGAGAAAAACTAAAGAATTTGTTAATTGAATTTGGACCACCTCGAAAATCCTATCATCCTGAAGAGCCGTTTGTTCGACTCTTAGGAGATGGAATATGGGATTTAACTTTTCCAATAGATAAGCGTAACTTCAGTGACAAACTTCTATTAAGAGAGAGTGTAGCTGGTGGGTTTAATAATGAAGTTATCGAGCTACTACAAAAAAATAATCAATTAGTTCAGGAAATCACTTCACAAATACTACAAGAACACTTTCCAGAAACCATGCATGAAGACATTCTTGAAGAAGTTGGATTAAATAATAGCTTATATTATAAAAAACATAGAGATCCCGAGTTTAGAGAAAGAATAATAAGAGCATATGAATACAGTTGTGTAGTTTGTGGTTTTAACGTTCGTTTAGGAAGGAATTTAGTTGCAATAGAAGCAGCTCATATAAAATGGCATCAGGTCGGGGGACCAGATATTGAACAAAACGGAATTGCGCTTTGTTCCCTTCATCATAAATTATTCGATCGCGGAGTATTCACTATTTCTTTTGATAATCGATTACTAGTATCAGAAGATGCTCATGGTACTTCTGGTTTTGAAGAGTGGTTGATGAGATTTCATGGCAAAAATCTTCGACAACCAATTCGACCTGAGTATGCTCCTAAGGATTCATTTATACATTGGCATGTAAAAGAAGTATTTAGGGGACCTGAACGGTTTATATATATGTAAGTTATTCTGAATACATTGATAAAAGATTATTATTTGGAACAGGTGAAAAAATGATTACAGAAAATGACGTAATTGAAGCGGTTTGCAAACATTTAGTAAATCAGGGTTTTGTTATTCAGCAGGCACTAAATACAAATGAAAAAGGAGATGACATAATTGCATATCATCCTAAAGAAAATGTCAAAATTCTAGTTGAAGCAAAAGGAGAAACTAGCAGCCAAGTACATACTAAAAGATACGGTATGCCGTTTACGAGTAATCAACGCAAAACTCATGTGATGCAGGCACTTTATCGATGTGCAAAGATGCAATGTGAAGCAAAGGAACATTCAAATATTAAAGTAGGCATGGCATTTCCTGGAGATAACATTCACCGTAAATGGTTAACAGATATTAAAGACTTTTTGTTTCAAAACCAAATAATAGTTTTCCTTGTGAACCAAAACAAAGCAGTTGAACAATGGATGTAAGTATAGACTAATTAACAATATAATAGCTAGATTTAATTCGAGTTCCGATAAGCGCTATTATCGGAACTCTTCTATATTAATACTACAAATTCGGTTTTGAAGATATGTTTATTCCAAAAACTACATTTGTAATAGGAAGCATAAACGTGATAGATTATAAATCCACCCACGAGGTGCTAATATAACTGAGTGGTAATTACCAAATATTGAGGATTGAGTTCAGGAAGACAAACGTGATATATTGTTCTTCCGGCCAACGAGAGTACAAGATTCTGATATAGAAATTCTAGCGATCGAGTGGCGAACCTACCAAATATTGTGGGTTGAATTGATAGAACGAAACATGATATATTGTAACTCCGCCTCTCGAGAAGAGGTGAGAGCAAAGAAAACAAAATGCTCTTTGAAAACTGAACAATAAAGCGTTTTGAAAGTGAATCAAACACTAGCCAAGCAAAATGTTTTGTAGTTTAGAATCAACTCAAATTTATTGGAGAGTTTGATCCTGGCTCAGGACGAACGCTGGCGGCGTGCCTAATACATGCAAGTCGAGCGAGGGTCTTCGGACCCTAGCGGCGGACGGGT
>NZ_JBNCMT010000040.1:0-53365 GCF_049846925.1 Brevibacillus nigriterrae | reverse complement strand
ATGAAAAAGTTACCCACCCAGCGGGTGGTTATATTTTGCCATGGTGGTCAATTTTTTGATGAGCACGGTGGTCAACTTTTTGGTTGACATTCACATCCTAATTCTGATTCCGTTAGGTGTAGTCACAGGGATTCAACCGATTATCAGCTATAATTATGGTGCAAAACTATATGAACGGGTAAGAGAGGTTACACGCTTAGGAATGATCTTTATGTTATTGGTTGCCACGTTCCTTACTGTCGTATTGTTCTTATTCACCGATCCAATCGTTAGTTTCTTTTCTGGAGGCGATCCTGCATTACAGGAAATTGGTGTTTGGTCAACGAGAGTGTTTAACATTTCTTTTCCACTAGCCTCGATTATTGTTCTTATCTCAGGATATTTTGAAGCAATCGAGAAAAACGTCAAGGCTACTTTAATCGCAGTATCTCGATCATTCATTTTTTGTATGCCACTCTACTATTTGCTTCCAGGACTATTTGGAGTGAGTGGGGTATGGTACTCAGTTCCGCTAGCGGATGTATTGGCATTTTTGTTTGCTGTTCTGTTTATGAACACTGAGTTTCATCGTTTAAAAAGAATGACCAAGCAAGAGGTGGAAACGATATGATGTTCTTTGTAAAAAATATTTCATCACAGGAGTATCAGGATTTGGGAATCGCTTTGTGGGAGCCATGGGAAAACACTACACACAAAGGAACGTGGGAAGTGGAAGAAACAGAATCATTTTATGTTTTGGACGGAGAGGTACATATTACAGTTGATGAGGTGACCCATATCGTAACGAAGAATATGTTGGTATTTCTGCCTAAAGGGCTGGTATGTGTCTGGTATATTCCGAATTATTTGAAAAAAGTTTATAAACTTGGTGCAGCGAACTGATTAGGAGTTATACCACCAACCTAGTGTCGTGTTTGGTTTCATATTTTTAATAAAAACCGTGATATTCATCTAATACAGTGGGTGAAAGAACTGCATATTCTACACTGTAAAATAACCTACGATTAGATGGAGGGATCAGTGGTGAGTGACATAGGTCATTGTGGTAATGGCTTTATCTTGGTTCTTGTTTTGTTTATTTTGTTGGTAATTGTAGGTGCCAGCGAGGATTGTTAATAAAAAAGGAAATCGCCCACGGTGATGAGGGCGATTTTTTTATTGAAATGAATGCATTACAGTAGCCTTTTTCACATGACTTCATAAAATAATTTACATTTAATTTATGTGAAAGGATACTCCAATGAGAAAAACATCAGTATTGAAATATTTGCTTCATTCGAAAAGTCTCGAATTTATAATGGAAGCTCATAATGGTCTATCTGCCAAAATTGTGGAGGAGACAGGTTTTAAAGGAATATGGGCAAGTGGACTTTCCATTGCTGCAAGCCTGGGAGTTCGTGATAACAACGAAGCTTCCTGGACGCAAGTGCTCGATGTTTTGGAGTTTATGAGTGATGCTTCAACGATTCCTATTTTATTGGATGGAGATACCGGCTACGGAAATTTCAATAACGCAAGACGATTGGTTCAAAAATTAGAACAGCGTAAGATAGCAGGGGTTTGTATTGAAGATAAGCTGTTTCCCAAAACCAACTCGTTTATCAATAGCGACGTGCAACCCCTCGCCCCAATCGATGAATTTTGCGGAAAGATCAAGGCGATGAAAGATACACAACATGACGACGACTTTAATGTTGTGGCAAGGGTAGAAGCATTTATAGCTGGCTGGGGTCTTTCGGAGGCATTGCAACGAGCAGATGCTTACCGGCAAGCGGGCGCAGACGCCATTCTGATCCACAGCAAAAGAGCAGATACGAAAGAAATCGAATCATTCATGCAGGAATGGGATAACAGACATCCAGTAGTGATTGTCCCCACAAAGTATTACTCGACTCCGACAAAACGATTTTCAGAGCTTGGGATTAGTATGGTGATCTGGGCCAATCATAATTTGCGTGCGGCAGTTGACGCAATGAAACGAATTTCAAGGCAGATTTTTCAGGATGAGACTCTCATGGGAGTGGAGGGTAACGTGGCAAGCCTCGAAGATATCTTTCAACTGCAAGATGCAGGTGAGCTGATTGAGGCGGAAAAGAAATACCTTCCGTCCCCGGAAACGATCAAGGTGAATAATGATGTTGGATACCAATAAGTTTGGCGAAGCGTTGCATGATCTTGGGTTTTCCTTTTTCAGTGGGGTTCCGTGTTCCTTTTTGAAAAACTTGATTAATTATGCAATCAATCGATGTGATTATATCATGGCAGCAAATGAAGGAGATGCGGTCGCCATTGCCTCGGGTGCCTTTTTAGGTGGAAGAAAAGCGGTAGTCCTGATGCAAAATTCTGGGTTAACAAATGCTGTTTCTCCATTGGTTTCCCTCAATTATCCGTTTGAGATTCCGCTACTTGGCTTTATTAGTCTTCGTGGCGAACCAGGGCTCGCAGACGAACCACAGCATGAACTAATGGGTCAAATTACCACTCAGTTATTGGAATTGATGCAGGTTAAATGGGAGTATTTGTCTACCGACCTAGTAGAAGCCAAAGGCCAGCTTAAAGTTGCCAATCAGTACGTGGAGCAAAACACCCCATTTTTCTTCGTTGTCCGAAAAGGAACTTTTGCAGAAGAAATCCTGGAAGAAGTAATACCTCCAAATCATGTGAACCCAATAAAAATGGCAAGTCAAAGAGAAGATCAATTGCCGACTAGACAGGAAGCTCTGCGTGTGATCCATGCAGCGCAAGAGAACAATACGGTACTGATAGCCACTACAGGAAAAACAAGCAGGGAATTGTACGAAATACAGGATGCCTGCAATCAATTATATATGGTTGGATCGATGGGATGCGTCAGCTCACTGGGACTCGGCCTTGCGTTGTCTCAAAAAGAGTTGGATACCATCATTATAGATGGGGACGGATCTGTGCTCATGCGCATGGGAAGCTTGGCGACCAACGGCTACTATCATCCGACCAACATGCTTCATATCATGCTGGATAACCATGCGCATGATTCAACAGGCGGGCAAAGGACCGTTTCTAATCATATTAATTTTGTGGATATTGCAGCAGCTTGCGGGTATCAGAAATCTATTTATGTCCACACGTTAGAAGAGCTGCAATGTTTTATTCATAATTGGCAGCAAAGTCATGGACTTACGTTTCTTTACATGAGGATTAAAAAAGGGTCTCCACAGTTTCTGGCGCGTCCAAAAATCAAGCCGTTTGAAGTGAAGGAACGGCTGCAAAAGTATATACAATCGACTGGGAAATAATGTGATGATTGGGGATTGGTAAGGATGAGGAAATGGGAACGATATTGTATTCTTCGTGAAGATGAGAGGATTCAGCCCTTTCTGCCCGAGACACGCTTACTGACTGAAGAAAATCTATTGTCGTTACTAGACACGAAGGACGAAGTGATTTTGAAACCCGTCTCAGGAAGCGGAGGATCAGGAGTGATTATCGTTTCTTTAGAAGGAAACAATCGTATTTTGGTGCAAGAGAAGTTATCCAAACACACTACAACAAAGAGTGATCTCTTCTCCTTCTTAGCAGAATATATATTGAAAGAATTTACACCATACATTGACCGAAGTGAAATTAACACCATTCTTGAAAAAAGTTATATGGTCCAGCATCGGATCTCATTAGCAACAGTGGATGAGTGTCCTTTTGATATTAGAGTTATGGTCCAGCGAAAGGCTGACCTGCCTTGGAAAATAACGGGTACTCTTGCGAAAATAGCAAGCTCTGGCTATGCGATCACTAATGTCAATCTTGGTGCTACTCTAGTTCCCGTAGAGAACGCCCTTCAACGTTCCTCTCTAAATAAATTTCCTCAGCAAGAACTGTTATCTCAGTTGGATCTAGTAGCATTACTTGCTGTAGAACGTCTTCAACAGCATTTTCCCAGTCTTCAAATGATCGGGTTTGATTTATGTTTTGATTCAGAAGGGAAGGCGTGGATGATTGAAGCAAATTTCAAGCCAGATGATTATATATTTCTCGAGTTGGAAGATAAAACCATGTATCAAACGATACGAGAATATAGTGAAGGGAGTAAATAGGCATGGATTCACATATTGATATGATTATTTCCCTTATCAAAAGTGTACCTGCTGATAAATTGAACGACCTCGATACGCTGAAAACCATTATGGTTCAGGCTGGAAAGGAGGCAGGGAAAAATTTTCAGGAATCAGAAATAGATGAATTTATTAAACAGCTTCATGAATTTACACAGGACGATTCTTCAACGAGAATGGTAACGATGTTATTGCAACACGGGGTAAAAGGAGTTAACCAAGATAAAATCGAGGATATTAAAAATAAACTGAATACGTAATTAAGAAGTCGAGGATAGGGAGCAGGATCATTTCTGTGACCCTATCTTTTATTCCTTCTTTATAGTATTGTCCACGTACTTACGCTTTAATTGCCTATCCTTATCCCAATGAAACTTTAAAGCCTGAAGGTGAAAATCATAACCAACTACGTTAGTACAAACACATACCTATTAATCTGGGCATAGAATCATAATAGGGGCGGATAACTCGCTCAAGAGGAATTATTATTTGGAGCTTTGGTCATATATGCATTTCTACAAAGAAAGGAAATTGAAAAATGGTATTACCTAATCAAAACACTATTTTTAATAGTGAAACTGCCATATTTCTTGCAGCCATGTGCTTTCAGACGTATCCATTTTTTTTCGATGGAAAACTTATTTTGCCAAAAGGCTATACCCTTCGATATACCATTCGCGCCGTAACAGACGTAGAGAATCCTACGGAGGAAGTATTCGGTTTTATAGCTGAGTCAGTAAATCAGGTCATTATTGCTTTTAGAGGATATGCAGCATATCCTGCTGACTTATTAGCCGCCTATGACATCCTTCAAATTCCTTATCCGTTTGTTACCAATGCGGGAAAAACCTCGCGTGGATTTACATGTATCTATCAATCAACAAGAAACAATTTGATCAGAAAATTAAATAAACTATCTGCTGCAAAACAGCTGTTTATTACTGGACACAACTACGGCGGAGCTTTGTCCGTTTTAGCAGCATTAGATATTGCGGTAAATACTAAATTCAAAAATCCCATCGTATATACTTATGGCAGTCCTCGTGTTGGTAATCCTGACTTTGCATCCAGATTCAATCAAGTTGTAAAAAACAGTGTACGAATCGTTAATATCCATGATTCATTTCCAACTTTTCCTGCTAAGAAGTATCCGCCTCCTTTTACCAAAGAAGGTATATCCTATCAACATGTACAATCAAGATTTCCTATCTCTTTTCAACTGAATAATACGCCTCGCAATGATGCAATTTCCTGTTATTTTAAAAACCTCAGTCAACAGAATCCCGACTTTGCCAAAACATTATGCAATGAAAACCCTGGTTTTTGTCCTAATACCAAAATGTGTATTCCATATCGAGGTGCTTGAAAGAATGAATCATTCAATATATAAAAGCGAAGATGCCATATTGCTTTCGGCTATGATTTATCAGTCATATCAACTTTTTGAAGGGGAACCACTGATTTTGCCAAAAGGATTTGACCAGCGTTATACCATTTGCGCACTGGCTGGTGTTGAAAATCCCAAAAAGGAAGTATTTGGTTTTATCGCAGAGTCAAAAGAAAAAATCATTGTAACATTCAGAGGAACACGAACTTTTAATGACAACGAGTCGGATCAAGATTTATATCAAGTACCATATCCTTTTGTCAGTGATGCTGGTAAAACCCATCGTGGATTTACATCGATTTATGTATCTACCCGAAAGGAATTGATAAAGAATTTAAACAGACTTTCTAAAACAAAAAGACTGTATATTGCTGGACACAGCTTAGGGGGAGGTTTAGCTGTATTAGCTGCTTTGGATATCGCTAAAAATACCGGTTTTAAAAATCCTTACGTGTTTACCTATGGCAGTCCTCGCGCAGCAGACCCTGTCTTTGTTTCTCTCTTTAACAAAACGGTAGAGAAAAGTTTTCGCATTTTTAATGTTCATGACATTATTCCCACTTTACCGGATAAAGTGTATCCGCCTCCTTTTACAAAGAAAGGTTTATACTATCGGCATGTAAACAAGAAGTACCCTCTCTCTTTCCAACTGAACAGTTTGGCAGTTCGCAATCATGAAATTGTCTGCTATTTTAAAAACCTCAGTCAACAGAATCCTGATTTCACCAAAAAATTATGTTTTGAAAATCCAGGTTTTTGTCCCGATACAAAATTATGTACTCCATTTATAGGTATATGCAGAGAGGTCGATAATTAAAGTGAACGGCATCAAGATGGATAAGTCGCTTAAACTGGGCTATGTTCTTGCGGACAAGCAACTGGAACGTTGAAAAAGTGACCAACAGTATGGTCGCTTTTTTGTTTTAAATTTTGGTAGTCGTTACAGTATATAAGGATTGACAAAGCATAAAAGAAAAATTATCATGTTAAATAATATTTGATAATAACATTTTGATAATAACAATTGGTGAATAGTACGAACTATAAGGATGATGATAATGGAGAACAAACCAGTTAGGGACAACCGTGGGTATACAGAAGAAGAATTTTTGCGGACATACGATGCGAATAGATATGAACGACCATCTGTTACAGTTGATATGTTGATATTTACCGTGATGGATGAGGAAACAGACAATTACAGAAAATTATCAGAAAAAGCATTGAAAATTTTACTCGTGAAAAGAGGCGAACATCCCTATATCGGCCAATGGGCTTTGCCTGGAGGCTTTGTTTCTATCCACGAGAGTATTGAACAGGCTGCCCAACGAGAGTTAAGAACAGAAACCAACATTGATAATATCTACATGGAGCAGCTTCACACCTGGGGGGATGTCCATCGCGACCCACGTACAAGGGTAATTAGTTGTTCCTATATGGCACTCGTCGATAACAATTCCTTGCAAATAAAAGCCGGTGATGATGCAGATGATGCTAATTGGTTTTATATTCAGGACAAATTGTTTCAAGAAAAGAAGAGCCTGACTGAAAAGGGAAAAGTAATTGAAAAGTGGGTAAAGCTTCGAATCTGGAACGAAGATATCGAAATGTCAGCTACCATCAAAATAACAAAAACAGTTGCGGGCAGAGTTCAAAGCGTTGAGAGAGAAATCGTTGAAACGAATGGATTAGCCTTTGATCATGCGAAGTTAATCCAGTACGGATTAGAGAGCCTGAGAAGCAAAATAGAGGCTACGGACATTGTATTTAATTTGATGCATGAACGATTTACGTTAACAGAATTGCAGCAAGTTTATGAAGTGATCCTTGGAAAAGAATTATTAGCTGCTGCTTTTCGTAGAAAAATTGCTAACAAGGTAACGGAAACAAATGAGTTTACAAAGAACGCCGGACACCGTCCTTCGAAATTGTATCGATTTAATCATGATTGGACGGACGAGTTTTAATGAACGTTTGATCCGAAAGGAAGTGTTTTTATGAATAACCAAAACAGTCGAATGAAAAGAGCACAGATTGCGCAGGAAACATTGAAGATAATTGATACTGGAACTTATGTAAATCATGCTGGAAGAAGGATTGAACTGAAAAGTGAACTGGATTCTGCAATAAACAGCACAGTTCTTTATCGCCCAACTGACTTGGATTATCGTTTGGAGGATTTGAGTAAAAAACGGCAGTCGCAATCAAACGAACCATTCATCGAGATAACAAGTGAATCAACGTTAGGTGCTGCCAAAAGACTTGTCGTGGATGAAAATATTCGTGAAACAGTTTGTCTCAACTTTGCATCGGCGAAAAATCCTGGTGGGGGTTTTCTAAACGGTAGCCAGGCACAAGAGGAGAGCTTAGCACGCTCTTCTGGCCTCTATCCTTGCATTTCACAAATGCAAGAGATGTATGATTACAACAAAAAAGTGGGAACTGGACTGTATTCAGATTACATGATCTATTCACCAAACGTTCCCGTTTTCAGAAACGATAACGATATTCTGCTGAATCTTCCTTATTTTGTTTCATTTATCACCGCACCTGCTGTAAATGCGGGAATTGTAAGGGAAAGAGAGCCAAGGAACCAAGCACGAATTGATCAAGTAATGATCGAACGTATTAAGAAAATATTGAGTGTTGCATCTTCTCATAATCATCGGGCTATTGTACTAGGAGCGTACGGCTGTGGCGTCTTTCAAAACAAACTTGAAGATGTCTCAGGTTACTTTCGGAATATCCTTCTCGAACAAGGATATGGACAGCTATTTGACCGAATCGTTTTTGCGATTTACGATCACTCTCCTAATAAAGAAAGAATTAACGTATTCAAAAAAGCCCTCAGGAACAAATCTTGATCTCAACAGAAAGAGAAGTGCTAGTCATGTTATTAAATGAAATAAATAAAGATTTGTTCACAATGTCAGAAGATTTTTTCCTAGCTCATTGCATTTCCTCTGATGCAAAAATGGGGGCAGGAATTGCAGTTGAATTTCGAAAGAGGTTTAAACTAGACTCACTTCAGAAAATGGCTCTCCAAAAACCATTAGAAATTGGTAAGTGCTATAAAGTTGGAAGGGTATTGAATTTAGTTACTAAGTCAAGTTATTGGCAAAAGCCTACGTACGATTCATTTACTAAAGCCGTTATCTCATTGAAGCACATATGTGAACAAGAAGGCATAAAAAAACTGGCTATGCCCCGAATCGGTTGTGGGCTTGATAAGCTACAATGGGGGAAAGTCAAGGAGATCATCAATGATGTCTTTTCTGATGTAGATATCGAGATTACCGTATGTACACTGTAAGACAAGGGAGAGATTTAAATGAATGAGCAATTTACATTCTTTTGGAGGTCTAAATCGCCTTTTTCTCAATGGTATAAGGCATCTTTTGAACTAAATGGGATCACGTTTTCTAGTGCAGAACAAGCAATGGTGTACGGGAAGGCTCTTCTATTCAAGGATATCGAGATAGCGGCACAAATTTTGTCAGCTAACGAACCTCGTGAGCAAAAGAGACTTGGTCGTCACGTCAAAAATTTTGATCGCTCTATATGGGAATCTCATTGCAAGCAAATTGTGTATGAAGCAAACAAAGCCAAGTTTTCACAAAATCCTGAATTGCTGACAGCTTTGCTACATACGGGTGAAACTACATTAGTGGAAGCTAGTCCAGACGATGCTATTTGGGGAATTGGCCTTGCAGAAGAAGATCCTCGAGCAAAACATCGATCCCAGTGGAAAGGGACAAATTGGCTGGGTGAAATTCTTACACAACTGCGTGAAGAATTGAAACGTAGTGCTACTTCGTTGTGATGTCATAAAAGGGTGAAAAAGATAAAGACGATTGATCGTTATCATGCAAAAACCAGCCTGGATGATGGATTCATTCTATTACGGCAACAATCTATAGACATGCTAATTTATTTCATCATTTTTGAACAGATTCTATTAAAATTACTAAAATAACCATCTGATGATCATACGATGGGCACATTTCTCTATTATTGTAACATTTGTTGCTGCAAGTAAATTCAGTAGTAGGAGAATTTTCAAAAAGTACGTGAATATTCACCTTCTTGATCAGGCTCTTTAATTTACTAATTGCACAGGAATACACAATACGGAGGAAAACATGACTATTTATCGTTCAACACCAAATGTAATTTCTAATTCCTATCAAAACAGTTATGTGAGGGAGAGTGCACAATCATCCCCTACAAATCAAAGTGGAAAAGTTGCTACGGACCACTTGAAAAGAAACATCGAAACAGTAGAAATTTCAGATGAAGCTAGAAAAAAGTTTGAGGTACTATCGTCAAGGAGCACTCCAACCATGTTGAGAAGTACTGCTACCGCTAGCTCACCAGCTGCTGTTAGTTCAACTGGAGAAATTGATTGGGAAGTACAGGCTGCCATTGAAAAAGCTATGATGGCTCCTTCTACTGTAACTCCCTCAATTGATCCTGAATTAGTAGAATTAGAGGAAGCTCTTCGTACTGCCAAAAGTAAACCATCTAAGGTCCAACAAATAGAGGCCCAAGAACTTCTCCAAGCGAAAGATAAAGATAAAAAAGGTTGGAAACTTGCTGAATCTCTTGTAGATTTCGTAACAGACCTCATACCAGGTGTAGGGCAAGTAAAAGATGCTTATAATCTATATAAAGTATTAAAGGATCCTAAATCCAAGGCTAAAGATGTAGCTGTTGCCATGTTGGGATTTGTACCTGGGCTTGGGGATTTGAAGAGCATTGCAAAGTTAACAGACTCTATTCACTCAATTTATAAAGTTTCTACAAGCAATCTAGATGATGCTGCAAAAAGGCTCATGAAAAAGAGTATAAAGGATGTCAACGCGAAAGATTTGGTTAATTCTTCTGAAGGTAAAAGAATTGGTAATCGGGTAGGACACATGTTAAAAGAGCATGTTGGGTTGTCTAATGCAGATTTAATCAACAGAGCCAAAAGAAAAGATATAGAAGCGGCAACAACATACAAAGATAGAGACACAGCTAATAAAGTAGTTGAGAAAAGTATTAATAATAAAGCGGAAGAGATAGCCGATTGGTTACTAAATACTTCTAACGAGATTTTTGCTGTGCGATATGATTCTGATTCAAGCTTAGGAAGAGGAGTTTATCAAAATGAAACAACGGTGCACGATAATATCAAGATGGCTATTACAATTTTCGTAAGAGATCCAAATGTGAAACAAGGTTTCAGTGTTTTAACATCGTATCCGGCTTTAAAATGGAAGAAATAACTCGCGAAAGCCATATGAAGATAGGTGAATAAATAATGCTTAATATGTGGAATAATTTTGATGCTCCGAGTGATAAAACTTTACTGGAATACGATGAACTCAGGTATTTTATCACTGGATATTTTACACAGGGGATAGAATGGTCTGAACTTGAGATTGTGGCCAAAGATTTCCTTGATCGTGAACCAGCTGATCGAGTAGCTGAACTTCAAAGGAATTTGTGTTCGTTACAAGCGCTACTGGACAATTACAATCAAGAAAGATGGAACGAAATAGAGCAATTCATTTGCGAACCTAGTATGAGAAGGTTACATTTTAAAGATGGCCAAGAATTTATTGATAAGGTTAGTAGAGGATTACATAGATAAAGAAGGAAAGTAAAACTTTTTCTAATTTGAGAAGATTTAATCCCCAAATTGATACACCTTTCTTATAACCAGTAGTGTCAAGGGCATAAGGCGTAGCAAACCCTTGATACTACTGATGGAAAGAAAGATAACGAGTTCATGGATGAAGGGGACGTCCACACCTTCGTTAATTTTTCGAATTGGATGGTCTTCGGCATATAATCAAGCTATGGAAAGATTACATGTAGAAAATGACTATACGGATTTTATTCAATTATTGCTCAACTGGAAAAGGATGCACTCGATTTTTACTTACAATTCTAAAATTATCAGAAGCATTTGAACCTGTTAAGTTGGCTTCATGTGCTTTTTTTCATAGCTCCGAAAGGGTGCTTTATCGGAACTTTTTCATTAAGCTATTAGGGGTACCGCCAGCAAAAAGCAAAGAATTGTTTTCTTCATTCCAATCCCCCATCAGGGTTGCAGTTGTATTATTGGCATTATTTCCCTGGGGATTTAATATGGGTACAGTAGAGATGAACCTGGCAATCATTCATGAACATGCTTCCGTACCAATCGTAGCAAACGTAATCTATGTTTGCTAACTGTAAAGAGGGTAGAAACCAATGAATAGACAGACTCCCATGAAAAACAAAGTGATCTTGGCTGGAGGAACTGGCTTTGTCGGAACATATTTTCATGAGAAATTTATGAATCTAGGGTATGAAGTAAAAATCATTTCTAGGCAAGCCCACCATATATCTTGGATGAATCAATCAGAAATCGTTGAAGCCTTGGAAGATGCAGACTTGTTAATTAACCTGGCAGGAAAGTCTGTAGACTGTCGCTACAATCGCAGGAATAGGGAAGAAATATTGAATTCAAGAACAGAGACCACCAAAATACTTGGAGATGCTCTATTATCATGCAAAAACCCGCCAGGATTATGGATTAATTCAAGTACGGCAACGATCTATCGACATGCTGAAGACCGACCAATGACGGAAGAAAGTGGTGAAATTGGATCTGGTTTTTCCGTTGATGTAGCCAAAGCCTGGGAACGCACGTTCTTTTCATTTGATTTGCCAAAAACCAGGCAAGTTGCATTACGAATTGCCATTGTATTAGGAAAAAATGGAGGTGTCATGACTCCGTATAAGAACTTAGTCAGATTTGGTCTTGGTGGTGTTCAAGGCTGGGGAAATCAAATGTTTAGCTGGATTCATATAGAAGATTTGTTCCAAATCATTCTCTTTCTCAAAGAAAAAGAAGAGGTAAGTGGGGTCTTTAATTGCTCTTCTCCTTACCCAGTCACGAATCGTGAACTAATGAAACAGCTCAGAACTGCGATGAATAAACAGTTTGGTTTTCCTTCTCCGAGTTGGATGCTTACAATTGGTGCATTGTTAATCCAAACGGAAACTGAATTAATTTTGAAGAGTCGTTGGGTACTTCCAGAAAGGTTAGAGAAAGAAGGATATACGTTTAGATTTGGCAAAATTGACATGGCATTTCAAGATTTACTGACATGATTTTTTCTTGCAAACGTTACAAGCATTCACAGCATGATTACTCTTTCCGTTTGGATATTGACCCAAAATACTCCACAACGACCTCACGGAATTCCCTAGCAGCCCGTGAAATGTAGCGACTCCTGTGCGATAACAAAGCGATCTCCCGTACCAATTCGAGATTCTCTATTTCGAGATAATTGATATGTTCCCGTGAGTCTCTTGCCGTGCCTGGTATAAAGGCTATGCCAAGTTCTGCTTCCACAAGAGCGCTTAACCTTGCAGGTTCATCTCCCTCATAAACATATTTCGGTTCAAATCCAACCGACTTGCAAACAGAGTCCACTAGATCGCGAGTACCGTAGCCTTTTTTAACACCGACAAACCATTCATCCCTAAGTTCTGTCAAGGATACACTACTTCGGTCTGCTAGCCGATGCCCCTTGGGAACAGCGACGAGAATTGGGTCATTGAACACGATTTGACACTCAACGTCATCCCCTTGTATAGGAGGGGATGACAAGCAAAAATCAACCTCACCTCTATGAAGAAGCGTAACCATTTCCTGAGTCGTTAGCATTTGTACGTGAAATTGGATTGTAGGACGCTTTTTCCGAAACTCTCGCAGGATATTTGGCAACGTGCTTGCGGTGGTGACCGCCAATTTGAGAGTGCCATGATCCGGACTGTTCAAATCACGAATCTCCTGTTTTCCCTGTTCCAATTCAAACAACGCTCTTTGAGCACGGTGAAGAAATCTGCTTCCGAACTCATTCAATCGCAGCTTCCGTCCTATTCGATCGAATAGAGGAACCCCTAGATCATCCTCCAAGCGTTGAATCGTTTTACTAAGTGACGATTGAGTAACGTGCAGACTTCGTGCAGCTTCGGTCACATGTTCCAACCGAGCTACTGCGATAAAATATTGCAGTTGTAGAAGTTCCATTTCTTACCCTCCCTCCACACATTCCTTTAAGTCAATGAAATCATAGCATAAAATGCGTTGGAGTAAATATGCGATTTCCATTACGATGACATCAAGACGCTTCGGGAGGGGACAAAAAATGGGTGTTCGCAGTAGGTGGTTGTTGATTTCTGTTGGAATGGGGGTATTATTGAATCCTCTTAATTCTTCGATGATTTCTGTCGCTATAGCAAGGCTGCAAAATGTGTACGGCATTGATTTCACAGTTGTTTCTTGGATTATTTTTTCCTTTTATATTGCGAGTGCTATTGCTCAACCTATCATGGGAAGGGCCAGTGATTTATTCGGTCGCAAGAAGATATTTCTGACTGGGCTGATTGTAGTTACCGTAGCATCATTTTTAGCACCATTATCATCAAGCTTCGGATGGCTCATCGTCTTTCGCATTGTGCAATCCATCGGGACAAGTATGATGGTCTCAGTTGGTATGGCTTTAGTACGAGTTCATATTAAGGAGAAACAGGCAACGGCCTTGTCTGTTTTATCGATATTTTTATCAGGAGCGGCAGCCATTGGTCCATTTATTGGTGGGGTGTTGATTCATTGGTGGGATTGGCCAGCTATCTTTTTCGTCAATATTCCGTTCGTAGTGGCGAGCTTTTTTTTAGCCTGGAGGACGATACCAAAGGACGAACCGCCAACATTCGATGCAGGAACTATGTCTTTTCGGAAATGGTTTGATTTTATTGATGCGACAGGGATCCTGCTCTTCACAGTGGGTCTGGTTGCTCTATTAGTTGGATTACTCTCAGCAATCTCATCCGGAAATATCTCACCTGAACATGTCCTTTTCATGTTGGTAGGTCTCATTACACTGGGGACTTTCGTAAGGCATGAGCTAAAAGCGACGTCACCCTTTATTCCTTTGCGTACATTCGCTAAATTTCCTGCGATGACTTGGGTCAATGTCGAATTCATACTTGTTAACGTACTTTTTTACTCAATCTTTTTCGGGCTCCCGACTTATTTGCAAACGGTACGTCATGTCAGTGAATTCCATACAGGGATTCTCATGTTAAGCTTAGGCTTATGCTCGCTCGTTGTTTCTCCCATAGCAGGACGATGGATAGATAAATCTGGTCACAGGCCAGCATTGCTAGTATCCGGGATACTGATGACACTTGGGGCAGCTTGGATAATCGCATTGAATCAAACTTCACCGCTTATCAGTGTATGTTTTGCGTTGGCAGCATTCGGTATTAGTAACGGGTTGAACAATGTCGCTATGCAAGCAGCTTTATTCAAAAGTTCACCAAAAGAAATGATCGGTGTAGCATCCGGATTGTTTATGACATCAAGATACCTGGGAACCATTCTCTCTTCATTGCTGCTAACCATCGTAATGGGGGATAAGCTTACAGCCGGGGGATTTAGAGTGCTTGGGGTTGTCCTGTTGGTCATTGCGTTGTTCTTGGTAATCAGAAATTGGCTCCACAGGGATTCTGGGCAATTGGAAAAACAATTAGCATCAAAAGAAGTGTAGTTTTATTCTAAAGGATAAGCCAACGGTAGTATTCATTCCGTATGCCACTACAATGATGACATTGCAGTGTTTGACTTGAGAAAAACTAAATAATTTCACAAAAAAATGACCACTATGTCGGTCATTTTTTATTTTAGAACTTTCAGTTTTTGTTGTTCGCTTTTACACCTAAATAAAGGTTTTTATACTAGTAAAATCGAAATGAAAGAATAATTGTTAAAATCATACATATATTCTAATTTGTCTCTTTGCACCCAACCTAATGTAGGTACTGTTGCACCTGGGTAACTGAATTTCCAGCGAGATAGGAGGCTGCATTCGAATGGTTCAAAATTGTATGTTTGGAACTCACCGAGTCATTGATCCCCCTCATTCATTGCCTCAACCAGCATGGAAATTGGACAATACGATGAATTTGCATGATAACGAACTCCTGATTGATGTTGAAACCCTCAACGTAAACTCGGTAAGCTTCGCACAGATTTACAATGAGTGCTCAGGGGACAAAGGAAAAATGGCGGACAAGATCATGAAGATTGTCGATAACCGAGGCAAACTGCATAATCCAATAACCGGAACGGGCGGAATGCTGATCGGGAAAATAAAAGAAATCGGCAGATCGTATCAAAATCCTCACCGTTTGTCGATTGGAGACAAAATCGCTTCCTTAACCTCTCTTTCGCTTACTCCTTTAAAAATCCACAAAATTAATAATATCCATATGAATACAGCACAAATCGAAGTGCAAGCAGAAGCTATTCTCTTTCAAAGTGCTCCTGTCATTGCTTTGCCAAGTGATCTCCCTCTTACCGAAGTAATGGCGGTACTAGACGAAGCCGGGGCACTGATGCAAGCGTGGAGGCTGGTGCAGGAAAATGACACCGTTCTGATTATGGGGGCTGGTGGCAAACTTGGATTGCTATGTGCTTTTGCCGCACGCAAAAAGTTGGGTACGACCGGAAAAATCATCGGAGTAATCAAAACGAAAGATTCTCGCAAACACTTACAGGAGAGTGGTGTTTTTGACGAAGTCATTCAAACAGATGCGTTGAAATCCATGAATGCACTTCACGATATTTTTAAGGCAGACGAGCTCGCCGACATAACGATCGATTGTATCAATATAACGAATACGGAGACGGTAAGTGTATTGACGACACGCCCCGGAGGTATCGTTTTTTTTGCCAGCTTGGCGAGCAATTACAATATCTCATCTTTAACTGCAGAAGGAATTGGTAGAGATGTAACCATTTATGCGTACAAAGGTTACAGTGAAGGTCATGCTGAATTTGCGATCCAACTGTTAAGAGAACATGCGAAGTTGCGCCAAATGCTGCGTGCACGATTTGATCGAAACACCCGGATGAAAGCACAAGCAATGGTTGGGTCACCAATTGATCTGAATTCCAAGGTATTAAAGAGCTTTGGCATCGAGAACTTCGTGTTCGAAAGCGAAGAGATTAAACAAGTCCTGAATAATGTCCTACGGGTTGCCATGTACGACTGTACGATCCTGCTAACCGGTGAATCGGGTGTGGGTAAAGAGATTCTCGCACAAGCCTCCCATAAAGCAAGCAGCCGAAGCAACTCGTCTTTGATTAAAATCAATTGTGGCTCGATTCCCCCGCACTTACTGGAAACCGAATTTTTTGGTTATGAGGGTGGTTCCTTTACAGGGGCAAGAAATCAGGGGAAAATGGGGATTTTCGAAGCGGCACACGGTGGTACGCTTTTCCTTGATGAAATAGGAGAGATGCCCATCGACCTTCAGGTGAAACTGCTTCGTGCAATACAGGAAAAGGAGATCTATCGGGTCGGTGGAATCAAGCCAATCAAGGTAGATGTACGCATAATGGCTGCCACCAACAAAAATTTAAGGAGAATGGTAGAGGAAGGGAATTTTCGCGAGGACTTGTTTTATCGGTTAAATGTCTTTCCTGTATACATCCCCCCGTTACGGCAAAGAAAAGCAGATATCATTCCGTTAGCCAGTTTCTTTCTGAACAAATACAACCATAAGTTTCAGATGACGAAAAGCTTCATGCCCGCTGCTCTTTCTTGCCTGGTCGATTATAGCTGGCCAGGGAACATAAGGGAGATGGAAAACACGATTCAACGGATTTTAATAAACAGTGCGACAGACACAATCTCTGAGGCAGACATCATGGATAATATCAGTTATGTGAAGTCGTCGTCACCTCAACCGAACATCATCAAGCAGAATGTGATGAAAAACTCTTTGGAGGAGACCGAAATCAATATCCTCAAAGAAGCAAAGAGTAAATTTAAATCTACACGAGAAATGGCAAAGTTCTTAAACATGAGCCAATCTACCTTAATCAGAAGATTAAAAAAATATAATATTTGATGGATGAAACGGCTTGGTAGACACCAGGCTGTTTTTTATCATCTAGTGAATCAAAAATGAAGCAATTTGAGTCAAAAGTGAAGCAGCTTGAACCGAAAATGACGCAATTTTCAAAAAGAGATCACAGAATATAACAAATTAAACGAGTGGTTTGATTGGCACAAGAAATGCAAATGTGAATAATTGTACCGAATTTTTAGAGAACTACGAAAGGGTGGATGGGACAGTTTTGATTTTAGTTATCAGGAGGTAGGAAAGGACCATTGTAAAGAGGTGATTCACTTGAACGGAGAGCTTATGGTTTTGCATTTCCTGTTATGGTCTACAACGGTTGGCTTCTTGTCGATTTTTGATTTCATCGCAAAGAAGCGCTTAGGGAGTAAAGCACATGGCTACCTCAGCCTGCGAGTACCAAAGTTTATTGCCCTTATTATATCTTCTGTTACGGCAATGGTATCGCTTTATCTATTGAAAAATCAAATGGTCGATGCAAAGCTTGCCAATTTCCTCTCCATTCCTTACTTTGCAGCTACTTCTTATTTTATTGTTTCTTTCTTTCGTCAGATGAAAATTGAAAACGCTAACAAGTAGGTGAGAAAAAATGATTTCTAAGATTCATTCACTCATACGTTTACGAATGTCATCACACGATGCTCACTATGGAGGCAATCTGGTCGATGGAGCCAGAATTCTTCAGCTCTTTGGTGACGTCGCAACAGAACTGCTGATTAAGCTGGATGGTGATGAAGGGTTATTTAAAGCGTATAACATGATCGAGTTTAAGGCCCCGGTTTATGCCGGTGATTACGTAGAAGCGTACGGAGAAATCATCGAGATAGGGAAGACCTCTAGAAAGATGCGCTTTGAAGCCCGGAAAGTGATTGCACCAAGGCCAGATGTCAACGATTCTGCCTGTGATTTATTGTCGGAACCGATTATCGTGTGTGTAGCCGAGGGGACCTGTGTCACCCCTCTTGATAAACAAAGAAACAACAGTGAATAGGGGGTTAATTCATGGATAATCGGGCAAAATCAGGTTCTATGAATCTCGTAGACTTTTTCATGCTGGGGTTTGGCTCGATGGTTGGTGTAGGGTGGGCCGTCGCAGTGAATGGGTGGTTTGCAAGTGGTGGTGGACCGACTGCAACATTCCTCGCATTTTTTATCGGAACACTATTAATGATACCCATTGGTTTTTGTTACGCAGAGCTTACACCGGCGATTCCAGTTGCTGGAGGAGCAGTTGCTTTTGCACACAAAGCTTTTGGTATGTTTCCTTCCTTTATTACCGGGTGGTTTATAGCATTGGCGTACATCACGGTACTACCTTGGGAAGCAATTTACATTAACGATGTCCTCGCGCTCATTTTCCCTTCACTCAAGGCAGGCGACCCTCTATATTCTATAAACGAAGTGGGCATTTACGGCAAAGGACTGGTTATCGGGGTTATCCTTTCCATCCTTGTTATTTGGATGAACCATATCGGTTCGAGAACCGCTATTAAGGTTCAAACCTATCTGACAGGTGTTTTGGTAGCCATTGGTGCATTGGTCATTGTGTTTGCGTTCCTCAAAGCAGATACAGCAAACTTACTGCCAATCTATGAGAACATCGGAAAAGGCTCGCATACCAGCTTTATCGGCGGATTGATGGCGATGTTTGCTATGGCACCATTCTTCCTCGCCGGGTTTGATACCATCCCTCAGGGTGCGGAGGAAGGCAGCTCTAGAATCAACTTTGGCAATTTGGGTAAGGTACTGGTCGGATCGATTGTTGCCGCCGGTGGATTTTATTGCTTGATCATCCTATCAACTGGTCTGGCTATGCCATGGCAGGACTTCGCTGAAATGAAGCGCCCGGCCATTTCCTTAATGTTTACAACCCTTTATGGTGATGGACTTCTCGGCACTTCGTTATACTGGCTTACCATGCTTGGCGCATTGGCAGGGCTATTCACGACTTGGAACGGGCTGTACATTGCGTCCGCCCGGCTATTACTGGGGATGAGCAGAAAGAATTTGATCCCTCAGTACTTTTCCCGTATCCACCCGAAATACGGTACACCCAGTGGTGCCAATACATTCTGTGCCATCGCTACGCTGATTGGGCCGTTCGTTGGAATGGGAATTATTGACCCACTCACCATCGTAGGCGGTACCTCATTCGTCGTTGGTTGGTTTGCGGTAGGACTTTGTGCCATCAAGCTGCGTAAATCTGCTCCAGATATGCACCGACCTTTCAAGATGCCGGGGGGTGTGGCGACTGCATGGGTAGGAACGATCATTTCGGGTGCTCTCATTTTGAGTACTTTGATACCTGGCTTGCCTAGCTACATGGGTTCACTAGGGATTTATATCCTGACTGGTTGGAGCGTACTTGGTTTGCTGTTCTATTTTGGGTCAACAGGGTATCGCAACTCTATCAAAGAAGAAGAGCGCATTTCTGGTTAAATAGATTGGAGCATTCGACGCCTCTCTGTATGGGGAGGCGTTGGAGGAGGGTAAATGATGAAAAAAGGATGCAGGTTTGGTACTCATCGAGTGATAGAGCCAAAAGGAATTCTTCCTCAACCCGCCTTACGCTTGGACAATACTCCCGAGATCTATTCCAACGAGATCCTGATCAATGTCAACATTCTTAATATCACTTCAACAGCATTTAAACGCATCGAAAGGCTGGCGGGCAAAGATCCAGAGCAAATCGCTCGCGAAGTTCAGAAAATCATAAGCGAACGGGGAAAATTTCAATGTCCCGAGACTGGATCAGGCGGCATGCTGATCGGAACAGTTGAGAAAATTGGTCCAGACCTAGAAAACAAGATCGATCTGCAAGTGGGCGAAAAAATTGCAACGATGGTATCCCTTTCGCTAACCCCGTTGCATATCGATGAAATCATTGATCTGAACCTTGAGACAGATCAGGTATTTGTAAAGGGAAAAGCCATTCTTTTTGAGTCAGGACTCTATGCCCGCATTCCTGCTGATCTTCCAGAGAAGTTAAGCGTAGCCATGATGGATGTTGCTGGGGCTCCCGCTTGGACGTCCAAGTATGTCAAGGCAGGGGATATTGTCACTGTTATAGGGACGGGAAAGGCTGGGCTTCTGTGTTTGCATGAGGCGAAAAAGCGGGCAGGAGTGACTGGTAAGGTAATTGCCATCGAGCCTTTAGCGAAGCGATGTGAGCTGATTAAGCGGCTAGAGCTGGCAGATATCGTTATACAGGCAGATGCCACCCAACCTCTACTGGTCATGGAGAAGATGATCGAGTCCACTGGAGGGAAGCTTGCCAACTTTGTCGTCAATACAGTGAATGTTCCCAATACCGAAATGGCTTCCATTCTGGCATGCCGAGATTATGGAACCGTCCTTTTTTTCAGTATGTCGACGGACTTTGCGAAGGTGGCGTTAGGTTGTGAAGGAGTGGGCAAAATCGTTAATCTGCTTGTCGGTACCGGTTATACAGAGGGTCATGCGGATATCACGTTTCAGATCCTTCGAGAGAATCAAGGTCTCTATCAATATTTCCAGGAAGTCTATCAATAACGAAAGGTGTTGTTTATGGAGACCATCAACAAAGACGTAGCTGGAAACCGTGTCATTCATGAAAAGGTTGGCATGTACTACGAGGAATTTGTAATAGGAGATGTAGTTGAGCATTGGCCAGGCCGAACGATTAGTGAAGCGGATAACACGTGGTTTACGCTGCTCACTATGAATCGACATCCCGTTCACTTTGACGATCATCATGCAAAGTCAACGCATTTTGGCAAGGTGCTGGTAAACAGCTGCCTGACCCTAAGTATCATCACGGGAATGACGGTAAACATCCTGAGCGCAAAAGCGATTGCTAACCTGGGATGGGATCAAGTAAAACTGCCAGCACCCGTATTTGTTGGCGATACTCTATACGCGCGAAGTGAGGTCACCCTGAAACGCAAATCAAGCAAGCATTCCGACCGCGGCATCATCACGATAAAGATGACTGGTTACAACCAAAACAAGCAAATCATCTTCGAAGGAACTCGTACTTTTATGGTGCCTTGTGAGAAGGGGGAAACCTGAAATGAGGTGGGAAATGGTACGCAGTATTTTGTACTTTTCATGTCTCAACATTAACGAGCGGACTCCCGAAAAACTAGCTGCATTACCGACTGACATGATTCTGCTCGATTTGGAGGATGCGATTCCAGTACACGAGCGACCAGCCGCCAGGAACAAAATTCGAGAACACTTCTACTTTTTACGAAACCAATTGCCCCAGATTGCCCTGCGAATGAACTCGATTCAAACAACGGATGGATTACGAGATGTTTTGTTTTTGTGCGAGCACGTTCTCCATTTTGATATGATCCTGATGCCTATGGTGGAAGATCCACAGGAAATTGTGATGGTCAGAAAAATCTTAAATGAACATAATCTGTTTTCCAGCATTTTCGCGTTAATCGAAACTCCCAAAGGCATCGAAAACGTCAGCCAAATCGCCTCAGAATGTGACGGATTGTTCTACGGTGGAGCTGACTATTGTTCAATCATCGGTATTGATATCGCCAAAAACACAAGATTAATTGATTACGCGACAAGCAAAATCGTCAATGCAGCAGCGATGTACGGATTACCTGCCTATGATACCCCTTGCTTTAAAATGAATGACTTGCCTTACTTGGAGAATGAAAGCAAGACAGCTTTCCAACAGGGCTTCACTGGAAAACAGGCGATTCATCCTCAACAATTGCCGATCATTAATGAATGTTTCACCCAACCTGATCATCGATTGAAATGGGCTAATGAGATTCTTGATGCGACCAAACAGGGGAGTGGACGGATTATCAAGACAAACAACACGATGGTTGGTCCTCCCTTTATCAAGCTGGCACAAAAGATTCTTGCCACAGCTAGTGAAAAGCCTACCGAAAGCTCATTGATATAAGTCGTACAAATACTTCTCACAGAGGTGGATAATTGCATGATTCAGAACAGTGAAATGAGAACGAAAAACAAATTTTCGAATATCGAAAAAATGATTACGATGTGTGAACCCGTTTATGACAAGATGGCTGAAGCAGGCTTAATCAATGTAACCGGTACATTTGTTGGCAGAGATCGGTTAAAGCTTGCAAACGGCAAAATCATCATGAATATGTCCAGCTGTTGCTATTTGGGGTTAAATGATCATCCAGATGTTCGCCAAGGATTGTTTGATGGAATTAATGATGCTGGAGGTGTCATGCAGCTGGTTAATGCAGGCTTCCGAATTCGCCTTTCATTGCAAGATGAGGTAGCGGATGAGTTTTCAGAATTTTTCGGATGCGGAGCCTGGTTAACAACGAATTGCGCAATGGCTGCCCTCGGGACATTGCCGATGCTGGCGGCAGGTATCTTTACCAACGGTGAGCGCCCCCTCATGGTATTTGATAAGCACGCACACTTTTGCATGAACTATATGAAAGCGAATTGTGATGACGAATCGGAAGTAGTTACGATTGCCCACAACGATATGGATGCACTGGAGGATCTTTGCAAGAAGCATCGGAAAGTAGCCTACATTTGTGAAAGTATTTACAGTACGGGTGGGGCAGCACCGATGGAGGATATTCTGAGGCTTCAGGATCAGTATGGCATGTTTATCTACATCGACGAGGCACATGGATTGTCGATTTCGGGCAAGCAGGGAAAAGGTCTCACCATGGAAATGATGGGTGAACTGAATGATAACACCATGATCATCACCTCCCTTTCCAAAGGCTTTGGTGCTAATGGAGGCGGTCTCGTTCTTTTTAAAAACAAAAAGTTCCGTTCGCTTATTCAACGGTACGGTGGACCTATGCTGTGGAGTGCACCACTCGGAGCAGCGATGTGGGGATCGGCAAGAGCGTCCCTCAGACTCCACAAGGATGGTACTGTTGACAAATTGCAAAAGGAATTGCGCAGAAAAGTAGAGCATTTTGATCGTGAGCTTGGCATAACCGGGATGGATCCATGGTCTGGTGTTCGGGTGGTCAATATCGAAGATCAAGAAAAATTGTTCCATGCGGGTCAGACACTTCTGGAGAAGGGCTATTATACATCGACCATTACCTTCCCGACAGTGAAAAAGTCGGATAGCGGGTTGAGGATCATGATTCGGACCAATATGTATGACGAGGAAATCAATGAGTTCATTAGCATTTTAAAAGAGGTTCGGTAATCCCAATAGAGGTCACCGTATTCTTCAATACTATGGAGGCGTATATCAATGGAAAAGTTAATCATTACAGCAGCTCTGACGGGTGGAGAAGTGACACGTGCCCAACAACCCAATCTTCCGCTGACACCGGAGGAGATCGCTGAAGCTGCTTATGAATGCTACCAAGCTGGTGTTTCAATCGTTCATGTTCACGCTCGTGATAAAGATGGCAATCCCACACAGGACTTCGAGGTATATAAAGAAATTAAAGAACGAATTGAAGAAAAGTGCAACGTGATTTTCCAGCCGTCCACAGGAGGTTCCATTTGGCACACATTTGAAGAGAGAATGCAGCCGTTGTTATTGAATCCGGAGTTGGCAACATTCGATGCAGGTACCTGTAACTTTGGCGATGGTGTTTTCATGAATCCGCCTGATTATCTCACTGGATTCGCTACGGAGATGCTTGCCCGAAATGTAAAGCCAGAAATCGAAATTTTCGAACGAGGAATGATTGAGAACGCTCTCCGATTGGTGAAGGCTGGCCTGTTAAAGGAGCCACTCTATTTTGATTTTGTGCTCGGAGTTCCAGGCGCCGCACCAGGCAATGTGGATGATCTCATATTTATGAAGAATCAAATTCCGGAGGGAAGTATTTGGACGGTAGCTGGGATTGGACGTGCGGAGCTTCCGCTAGCCATGCATGCCATGGCCATGGGAGGTCATGTGCGAATCGGATTTGAAGATAACATTTACTATCGCAGAGGTGAATTGGCAAAATCAAATGCCCAACTAGCTGAACGAATTGTGCGAATCGCAAAAGAGCTGGGCCGTGAAATTGCTACACCAGATGAAGCGAGAAAAATCTTAGGAATTCGAGCATCGTAGCGCGTCAAGCGATCAGATAAGATGATCCCCCTCAATGGTAAGGAGGTACTAATGTTCATGGTTGGAATGGATACAGAATTTCAAAGACTGGTATCAGTAGCAAGCATTAATACTACATCTATCTCTCCCGATGGTCGTGCCGTGTTATTTACTGCTTCCCAACCTTCTGAAGATTTTAGCCATTATAAAGAGACTTTGTACTTGGCTCATGAAGACGGAGGCAATACCAAAGCCGTAACATCAGAAAAACAAAATGCGTATGCTCCCCAATGGTCACCCGATGGAAAGTTCTTTTCAGCAATAGTTGAGGGAATGATCCATGTATACGATTCTTCCAACATTCAAAAGATAGCTAAACTTCATGTCGATGGTGACATCTCTTTATACTGCTGGGGTGCGAACGATCGTTATCTTTGGGTTGTGACGACCCATAATCAAACGGACCCAGATGCTCCGTTTGAAGTTGGACAATTTGGTGGTCCGACAAACATTTTGACAATTGAGATCGCTGGTGGGGTTGTGGAAACCGTTGCGAGTGAAAAAGATGGATCGATCATTGATATTTGTCGAAGTCGGGAAGGGGAGCAATTGTTTTATGCACACCGGGAGAACGACATTTATGATGCTGGTAACAGAATAAATATCGTTGATCGAAAAACGAAGAAAAATACGCCGATCGTTACTGAGGGGAAAATCTCCGTATCGAATTTTGTTGGTTGTCTTGCAGACCAGCGTATTGTTTTTGCTGGCCTTGATATTGATCCACACAACGCTTCCTATCCACGTCATTATTTCACCCTATGTCCAATGGAAGGCAAAGTACAAAAGCTGCTGGTACCCGTTAACCGCCGGGGAAATGGAATGGAAGCAAAGGTATTCAAGGAAGGCAAGGACATTCTGTTTAGAGAAGCAAATGGTTCAAGTGTGCTCTTGTACACATTGGAAAATCATAAGAACTACATATCTATCGAGAAGTGCGTGACTGCGTTTTCCATAAACGACAGCGGCCAAGTAGCTTTTGTGCAGCAAGATTTCCATGTGGCACCAGAGGTTTTTGTTTCTGATATCGATTCACTATTCAATAGAGACGAACCAAGCCAAATTAGCGGAATGAACCGCACAGAAAACGAGAGAAAACTTCCGCATGTGGAAGTAATTCGTTGGAAATCTTTTGATGATCAAGCAATTGAGGGTGTTTTGATTTATCCGAAAGATTATCAAGCAGGAAAAAAATATCCGCTCCTTACGCTAACAACTGGGAGAAGCAACAGTTTTCCCAGAGCCTATTTGGGTAGTCCTGATACGTTAGCCGGACGAGATCGGTTTCCTTACCCGCTAGCCATGCTTGCAGAACAAGGATATATGATTCTGTGTGCCAATTGCCGAACTTCAAACTATCATTTCTATGAATACCAGTCAGAACAAAGCAGCCTTACGGTAGATGGGTACTGCCGGAATGTACTGGATGGAATCGATACTCTCATCTCACAAGGGCTGGCTGATGAAGAGAAGCTTGGAATCATGGGGTGGAGCCTTGGAGGGTATCTCGCTGCTCGTTTGGCTACTTGGCCAGAAAATCAATTTAAAGTGGCGGCGATTGGAAATGCAGTCACCGACTTTGTTTCTATGTTCGAAACAAGCAACTGTTTTGAATTCCAAGCGTTTATGCGTGGAGGCTTTTGGCAATCGGGAGACATGTTTGATAAGTACACAAAAGCCTCACCGATTCGTTCCATCAGTAATACAAAAGCTGCTGTTCTCATTCAGCATGGTTCCAAAAATCCAAGTATCCCTGTTTCTCAAGGGCGTGAGTTGTACTACGGACTTCGCCTTGCGGGTAAAACGGTAAAACTGACTGAGTATCCGAAAGCTGGCATGGTACTCATGAATCCACAATATAATATCCACGCCACAAAAGAAGTATTTGATTGGATCACCGATCATTTGCCTCTGGAAAACAAGTAAAATTGGGGGAAGCGTATGATAAACAAAGACTCGCAATCCAATCTGACAGCAGGTTATGAGGATTTTGCTCATAACGTCAATCGAAAAAACACGGACAGCAAGAAATGGGATAATTTGATCGCATACTTTGGAAGAGATGACGTTGTACCGATGTCCATTGCGGATATGGATTTTTATGTTCCACGGGGAGTCCAGGAAGTGCTTCGTCAGCGAACCGAACATGGGGTTTTTGGTTATGTTCATCAAGGAGAGCGATTTTTTCAAGCAATTGTTGACTGGCAAAAGCGAAGGCATGATTGGGACATCAAACCGGAATGGATTACATCAAGTCCGGGTGTCGTAGCGGGGCAAGCGGTTACTTTGTTGGCGCTTACCGAACCAGGAGATGAAATTATCGTTCAGCCTCCTGTATATCCACCTTTTTATTCAACCGTTGCCGATAACAATCGCGTTCTAGTCGAAAACCCGTTAAAATTTGAAAACGGACAGTATGAAATCGATTTTGAGGACCTTGAACAAAAAATCGGCCCAAAGACGAAGATGCTGCTTTTTTGCTCACCGCACAATCCTACGGGACGCTGCTGGCGACAGGATGAACTCGAAAAGTTGGCAGCTATTGCCGTTAAGCATCAATTGCTTGTCGTAACGGATGAGATATTCGCCGATTTGGTGCTTCCCGGAAATAAACATACCCAACTAGCATCACTTCATACAAAGATTGCTGATTTAACTGTTACCTGCAATTCTCCAAGCAAGGCGTTTAACATCGCCGGATTATCAACATCTTACACAGTCATATCGAACCCCGAACTGAGGGCACGTTATCGGAAACAACTAGCTGCAATCGGAATCGATGAGGTAAACAGTTTTGGACTAGTGGCTCTGATTGAAGCATACAAAGCAGGAGATGAGTGGCTGGATCGTGTCGTTGGTTATCTGCAACAGAACTTGGAGGTCATGGATCAATTTATTCGTGATCGCATTCCACAAATCAAGCTGATCTATCCGCAAGCAACCTATATGGCTTGGTTGGATTGTCGTGAAATTAGTGAAGATCAGCGTGTGCTGCACGAACTATTTGTAAACAAGGCGAAAATCGGTACAAAGGGCGGGGCATCGTTTGGTAGCGGAGGAGCTGGCTTCATGCGATTGAACTTTGCCTACCATCGAGAAGTATTGCTAGACGCATTGAAACGGTTGGAAGAGGCCCTCAAGTAGAAAAAGAAAGCTACCATATCACAAAGTTGGGTGAATCGTGGATAGATACGCAAGCGCCATATTTGTCGTGTTAATTTCAATGACCGCCATTTTTATTGAAGATTCTGTATTGAGATACCCAATCGTGTTCACCTTATTTACGAGTACTTTCTTTACTGTCATTATCTTTAACCTCTTGTGTTTGAAAACACTAAAAGAGACATACGTGAAATCTCTGGCAAATTGGAAAATGACAAGTGCCTTGATGGTGCTGACACTTATCGTGTTCGTTTTATGTTATTTTTGTACAAATTTGATCGGTGGCTCAGCATACAATTCACTGTTTTTTGTATGTAGTGGAATCTTTGGATCCCTGTTAGATAAAAGTAAAGAACAACGAATTGTGGGAGTTTTACTCATCGTATTAGTTGTCGCATATATCGGGATTCTTTGTTTGGAAAACGGCCACAATGCGGTGAACATCCTGATTGGTGTTGGTTACGGTTTGATTGGAGGGATATGCGGATTTATTTATGCCAAATGCTCGCATATTTTTTCGATCCAGACTGGCCTTACTACATTGCAAATACTGGCTGTCAGGTTTAATCTGATGCTGATCTGCTTACTGTTTTTTATTAGACCCGATATTGTGCAATGGCTGTCCATCAAAAGCATATTATATATGCTGTTCTTGTCATTGGTAAGCAACGTCTTACCCGTGTACTTTTTCCAGAGAGGCATCATTGCCAGCGGACCGGAAAAAAATGCAATTGCGATTGCATTTGTTCCCGTATTAACAATGGTCATCGGGGTCATGATCGACAGCGAATTCCTTTCTAAAACGGACATTTACTTTTCCATTCTTCTTTCCGTCTTTTTGATGATTCCAACGGCACTGAAGCTTAGAGCCAAACTAGGGAAGTCGAATGAGAACTCCGGGCAAACTATGTAACCGCCAAACATGAACAGAACAATAATCAAATTGAAATAGACAACAAAAGTAGCCACCAGGTGAACTGCACCCCATTTTTAGACACTTCTAATAATGGTAGGTGTAGTTTTTCTCTGCACTCCTTTATTAAAGTAACAGGCAGGATTATGTTATAAGGTGATTGAAAAATACATAATCAGAATCAGAAATTATGGTTTATCAAATGGTTAATCAAAATATTGAATAAAAAGGTAACAATTAATTACAGTTGATTATAAAGCTACTTAGGTGATGAGGATCAATTGTTAAGGAGGGTAAAATAAATTATGTTCAACAGTATTAAAATTAAACCATCTTATAGAGTTGGATATATGGATAAATTTGTTGAAGGTGAAATAGTGAAGGTAGAGCACAAGACCAATTTTGCAGATATAATAATTGACGAAAAATCTTTATTTGAAGAGTTTAAAAAATATGATCTCATTTCAACGCTAGGATGTTTTGTCGATGATTTTAAAAAGCACTCAGTAGAAAGGTTACTATTAGAATCACCTTCTGAATTGGAGAATAATCGACAACAGATTTATATTTGTCCCCTTTGTGGGGATATCTATTGCGGTGCGATAACTTGTTTAATCGATCGTGATGGAGAGGTTGTTGTTTGGAGAGATTTTAGATTTGAAAATGGAGATATTGAAAGTTCTTATGTATTGAAAAATTCGAAAACATACCGTTTTTTATGGACAGAATATGAGCCAGTTATCAGGTCCACCCTAAACATGTAATTTATTGAAATGCCGTGTTGTCCGAAGTAGCGGTCACGAAAGGAGTGGTAGTCTTGGAAATCGGCAACATAGTCCCGCTCATCGTTTCGATCATCACGGTGAGTAATATTTTGTTGGCAGGAATCGTAGTGTTTATCGAACGAAGGGATGTTGGCACGACATGGGCGTGGTTAATGGTTCTATTTTTTATTCCGTTGCTAGGTTTTTTCATTTACATTTTTTTAGGTCGACAAATAAAACAAAAAAACTTTTTTAAACTTACTACCGAGGAACAAGCTTACCTTCAATCGGCAGTAGATGAACAGATTATGGATATTCATGAGCTTGGGACACACTTAAATAAGCACTCGGATTTAATACGAATGAATTTAATTTCATCGAATGCCATTGTTAGTACTGACAATGAGATAATCATTTTTCACGATGGAACAGAAAAATTCGCCGCGTTGTTTCAAGATATTCAAAATGCGAAAAAAGAAATCAATCTTCAATATTACATTTTTCAACGGGATGCATTGGGAAAGCAGTTAAGAGATGAGCTAACAAGCAAAGCGAAGGAAGGCGTAAAGGTCAGGGTACTTTACGACGAGATCGGCTCGAGACGAATTACTCGTTCATTTTTTAAAGAACTAATTTCTCATGGGGGAGAGGTAGAAGCCTTTTTTCCTTCATTGTTTAAATTGGTTAATTTCCGTATCAATAATAGAAACCACAGAAAACTCTGCATTATTGACGGTACGTGCGCATATATCGGAGGTTTTAACGTCGGACAAGAGTATTTAGGATTGGATGAAAAAATGGGTTATTGGCGTGATACGCATCTTCGAATTACGGGAGGAGCAGTTGATCATATTCAAGGTCGGTTTATCTTGGATTGGAATAAAGCTTCAAATCGAACAAATGTGAACCCGGACGAGTTTTCATTCCGCACAGAAAAACACACGGGAAAAAGTGCTGTTCAAATCATTTCCAGCGGCCCGAATTCACGAACAGAACATCTGAAAAACATGTATTTGAAATTAATCGTTAATGCTAAAAAAAGCATATACATTCAAACTCCTTATTTTATTCCTGATTCCAGTTTTATGGATGCATGTAAGATTGCATTGTTATCGGGCATTGATGTTCGTATCATGATTCCGAACAAGCCGGACCATCCATTCGTATATCCAGCAACCTTAGCACATGTCGGTGAATTACTGCCGTTTGGCGCCAAAATCTTGCTTTATGAAAAAGGCTTTTTACATGCGAAGACTATTGTAGTCGATCAAGAAGTGGCTTCCGTAGGGACGACCAATATCGATACACGAAGTTTTCGATTAAATTTTGAAGTGAATGCTCTCATTTATGATGAAGCCATCGTAAAACAGCTACATAATTTGTTTTTACATGATAGTGAAGCATGTTCGGAATTAACCATCGAACGCTATGAAACACGGACAAAATTGGCAAGGTTCAAGGAAGCAGTGGCAAGGTTATTGTCCCCTATACTGTAAAGTTTCTTGTTTAAGAGCAGTAGTCATTCGATTACATTGAAGGATAAGATAGGAGAGAAATAAAATAATAGAGCAGCCCCAGCGACGGACGGGTCTTAATATTATCAGGAACTCCTACTAACACTGGTTCCTGATAATGAATCTGTCTGAAGCATGACCATCGACTTAATAATACGAGCTAGGCAGCAATTGACAGGTGATGTTAACCTGTTTTTTTTATGTGGATTTTGATCAATAACTGGAATAATTAGGAATGTCCTGGATCAAAATACCAAATGGTGGTATAGAACGTAACGCAACAAATTTTCATACTGCATTTAGGAGAGATCGTCAGAACGAGAAAAAATGTGTTGTGTAAGCACACGTTTGAGTCAAGGTACGGATTGGAGGTGAAAGTAAGCATGGCTGGATTGTTGGAGAAAAAAGAATTAGTTCCAAGCGAGCAGGCTTATGCAAATAGTTCGGAACATCTGCAAGATGAATTGAAGCGTCTTGGCTTGCTGCTACAGATTCAGATTGCAAAGGAATTGGAAAGGCAACCTGATAGTGTTTTGGGGCCATTCATGGGGCTGGTCGTGTCGGATGAACAGATACGTAAAATGCTGGAGGATTTTAAGAATCCGATGGCTGAGGAAAGCCCGCTGGCATTCACAAATGAAAAAATTCAAAAGTTATATCAGGCGTTAGAAAAGATAGATGCTGAAATTACGACAAGGAGAGCTGCCAGTCTTCGAGATGGCGTATATTTAGCACTGCCATATCTCTCGCAAGTGTTTCGGCTGACTCGATTTGATGAGCAGTGCATACTTATTTGTCTTGCTCCAGAGATGGATCGGAATTATGAAAAAGTCTATTCCTATCTTCAGGACGATGTGACCAGAAAGAAGCCAAGCGTAGATCTGGTACTTAAGCTGCTCTGTCCAATAAGGCAGGAAAGGCTGGCAGCACGATTGGTCTTCGATTCGCAGGCTCCATTGATAAAATATGGTCTTCTACATACATCGGACTACGAGCCTGGGAGTCCTTCGACCCTCCTTTCTCGCTTTCTGAAGCTGGATGAGAGAATCGTGAATTTTCTTTTAGGATTTAATCAGATGGAACATCATCTTGACTCTATCGCACGTTTGGTTCAACCACAGGAGGAATACCGAGGATTGCTGCTGGCCAATGATCATCATAGCCGAATCAGTGATTTCATTCAGTCCTACTTGAATCATCCCGAGAAGAATAGAGAAAGTATACTGTTTGCCTTTTATGGACCCGATGGTTCTGGAAGAGAGGCGCTGGCCAGAGCCGTATGTCAGGATCATGGATTCCCAATTATTATTGCAGACGTAGAGAGAATGCTTGAAAGTGAGCAGTCTTTCAAACAGATCATCCTGTTGCTTTGTCGAGAGGCTGTGCTGCTGCCGGCTGCACTGTGCTTCACCAATGTTGACCATCTGCTGACTAACGACGGTAAGTACAAAAATCAATTGAAGCTGCTGCTTGAGTGGACTCAGAACTTTTCCAGGTTAACCTTTCTTATCGGCAATCAATCCTGGAACTCACTGGGGATTAAATATGAACATTTTTTTATTGAACTGGAATTTTCCATTCCTGATGATGGGTTGCGGAAAAGTGTATGGGATAGCTTCCGAGGGAAATATCAGTTCGACGATCAAGTTGATTTTGGAGCCCTTTCCGGGAAATTTCGCTTTACACCAGGACAGATCGAAAATGCGCTTATCAAAGCCCGTAATTTAACCCGTTGGCGGTCACCGGAGAATGAACGGATTACGGAAGCTGATCTTCACAGCGCTTGTCGTTCCCAATCGAGTCAAAAGCTGGGAATTTTAGGGAACCGTGTCAAGTCGGATTATACCTGGAATGATATGATTTTGCCCCCGGATCAAATGAATCAGCTTCGAGAAATCATCAACCAAGTCAAATACCGCAATGTTGTTTTCGGAGACTGGGGGTTTCAACGCAAGATTTCTCGCGGTAAAGGCCTGAACGTGCTATTTTCCGGCCCTCCAGGTACAGGTAAAACGATGGCCGCTGAGGTTATAGCCAACGAGTTGCATCTTGACCTGTACAAGATCGACCTTTCACAGGTGGTTAATAAGTATATTGGTGAGACTGAAAAAAACTTAAATCGTGTATTCGAAGGGGCTCAGGCCAGCTATGCGATTCTTTTCTTTGACGAAGCCGATGTTCTTTTTGGTAAACGGTCAGAAGTCAAGGATGCCCATGATCGGTACGCGAACACCGAGATAGCTTATCTCTTGCAGAAGATGGAAGAATATGAGGGCATCACGATTCTGGCTACCAACCTATACAAAAATATAGATGAAGCCTATGTCCGCCGCCTTCAGTTTCATGTTCCGTTTCCGATTCCCGATGAGGAAAACAGGTACCGTATCTGGAGAACCATGTTTCCGAACGAGGCACCGAAGAGAGAGATAGACTTCGGTTTCCTTGCCAGACAATTTCAGTTTTCAGGCGGCAATATCAAAAACGTTGTCCTCACAGCGGCATTTCTCGCAGCGGAGGATTCCGGGGTAATTGAAATGAAGCATGTGATACGTGCCATTAAATACGAACTGCAAAAAATAGGCAAGCTTTGTCTGCAAAACGACTTCGGTCCGTACAACGAATATGTAAGGTAAGCATTTTCATTTGGATAGAAGAGCTAGGATACAGGAGTGAAGGTGGCCTTTTCATGAAGAAACTCAACCAAAAACAGGCTTTCATGAAGTTAGCTCTTTATTTGAGGTATTGCCAATGAGTGGTGATGTTATAGCATCTGTTGGAGAAACATTAGTTAAATTATTGGAACATCATATGGAAGGGATGAGTGGACATATAGCCTTGCTTTCACCTTCCGATCCAGTTGGTCAAGATACTCGCCTTACGCTATGTTTGTTCAATGTGGCAGAAAATCCTTACATGAAAAATCAGGAGCTTAACCATGCTGGATCGAACGTTTTGCAATATCCTCCATTAGTTCTGGATCTCTATTACTTGATGACCCCTCATTCTCATCTAGATGATAAAAAGCAGCGAACGTTAGAGGAACACAGAATATTGGGAGGTGCAATGCGTGTTTTCTATGATCATCCAAATATGAGTGGTTCCGTCCTTCAAGGTACGCTTGCAGGAAGCGACGAACTACTGAAGATTACGCTTAACCCCATGTCCCTAGGAGATTTAACAGGAATCTGGCAAGCTATACCTAATCAGCATTTTAAACCATCGGTCAGTTATGTCGTCTCCCCGGTTAGGATGGAATCAATGCGTAGATCGGAACCGAAACGAGTGGTAGAACGCACCTTGAAATATGCCCAAATCGAGGTCAAGCCATGACACATGGGAATAATCATTGCATTGTGGAAGAAAGCGTTACAAAGCTCTCCATCGCGATTCGCTTGAAAGATGACTTTACTGAAGCTGAGCCGATCGGGAATGTCACCGTTTCAATAAAAGGATTAGAAAAAGAGCCGTTCAAGAATTTGAATGGTTATCACATATTTACTGATCTTCCTCGTGAGCTGCATGAAGTGAAAGTTGCAGCGAAAAGTGATTTTTATTTAGAGAGAGATACTGATAGATTGATTGCTTGGATTCCAGATAATCCGGTCGTTGAAGAGATTACATTGAAACCTCATTGTGCTTACCCGTTTCCGGTTGGGTCAACATTACTTCGGGCTGTAGTACGAAAAGAACCAGATCCTGCACTGCCGAATCAAGATCCATTTCATCAAGCCATACCGAAGGCAAGTGTAAAAGCTATCGTCTTTCTACCGGAATCCATCACCACGGCTACGGCTAGAGTGGGCCAAGGAGGTGCCGCGAAAGGTACAAAGATAATACATCTTGAGAGTTTCACCACTGGTATGCTGCTAAATGTTGGTGATGTGTTAATGATAGAGGAACCGAATACAGACAAGATGGAGTTTTGTCAGATCGTTGCGCCTCTACCAAAAGATCCATCTTTGGACCCGTATAACCTCGAAGATCGTTTGAAGTTCGATCATTCCACCGGAACACCGCTTTTTTTAATGAAAGATCAAAATGAAGAACTTGCCACAAGGACAGATGAGAAGGGAGAAATGGTCATGTATTTCAAACGAAATAAGGCCAGTAAATTCTTGATCCAAGTAACCATTAGCAAGGAAGGGTATCAAGATAAAAAACTGGATAAGGTTGAAATAAGCGAGGGGACCACAAAATCGTTAGGGGTTATTGAGCTTTCACAATAATCAAGCAGGTTCTGAAGCTGGAAAACAAAAAATAATGAACTCTTTCTTTAGGAGGGAAAGATTATGCAGGTATCTTCACCGGGAGTTTACATAGACGAAATTGAAATTTCAACAAGGCCAATTGAAGGTGTAAGTACTAGTACAGCTGGTTTTCTGGGTATTACAGAACGTGGGCCAACTGCCTTGAGATTTGTTAGCAGTTTTGATCAGTTTCAGCGAATTTACGGTGATTTTATAGAAGATGGTTATCTTGCCTACTCTATAGATGGCTTTTTCAGAAACGGAGGACAGCGATGTTTCGTAGGTAGAGTAGTCAAACAGAATGCAACAGAATCCGAAACAACAATCAATGGAACTAGATTTAAAGCAAAAGAATTAGGGCAATGGGGCGATCGCATTGCAATACGAATAGAGAATGCCGCGATTAATGACCCAGATAAACGCTTCAAACTAATTATCGCTTATTGGAAGAAAACTGATTTTCCAAGTAACTTTAACGGGGGAGATAACCCAACAGAAACAGTAAAGAAATTACTGGATCTGGCCCGCGTACGAGGGAGAATAGAGGAATTTAATAATCTTTCTATAGAAGAAAGCGATCCGAATTACTTTTTAACAAAAATTAATGATTCATCAAATTTAGTCGTAGTCTCTGTTTCTGAGCCCGCTACACGACCAACAAATAATGACTCTGACCATCTCTTTCAGCCACTTACGGGCGGATCTGACGGCGATACTCTTCAAGCAAGCTCATTTACTGGTGATGCAACAGCAGGCCCTGGGCAAAGAACCGGTCTAGTTGCCTTTGAGGGTATAGATGAGATCTCTCTTATTACTGTACCTGATATTCACTGGTTGGACGACAATGCAAAAAATGAACTGATTGGCCAAATGATAGTTCACTGTGAAGCACTCAAAGATCGTTTTGTCGTAGTAGAAGGACCTAAAGTACCAACCACAAACATATTGGATTTAAAAGGAAATATTGATAATAAGTATGTAGCTACCTACTCTCCCTGGATTAAAGTATTTGATCCTCTGAGTAATAAACCAAAGCCGGTTCCCCCAGGTGGTCATATAGTAGGAATTTACGCCAGGAGTGATCAGCAACGAGGGGTACATAAGGCACCAGCCAATGAAATAGTTCGGGGAGCCTTAGAACTAGAATTTAATATTACTAAACGTGATCAGGACACGCTTAATCCTATTGGAGTCAATGTCATTCGGAGTTTCCCAGGAAGAGGTATCCTTGTCTGGGGGGCCAGAACAACTGCTACAAACCCCCTCTGGAAATATATCAACGTCCGACGTTTATTCAACTTCTTGGAAGAATCCATTGAGGAAGGAACACAATGGGTCGTTTTCGAGCCGAATGATGAAAAGCTCTGGGCAAGAGTGAAACTCTCCATAACGGAATTTCTCACCCGCGTTTGGCGTGATGGTGCTCTCATGGGGTCGAAGCCGGAAGAAGCATTCTTTGTCAAAATTGACCGCACGACCATGACCCAGAATGATATCGATAACGGAAAATTGATCGCTCTTATCGGGATCGCTCCTGTCAAGCCGGCGGAATTTGTAATCTTCCGCATCGCACAGGTTCCAAGCGGTTCGGAAATATCGGAAGCCTAAACGAAGAATAAAGGAGGGTAACTGTCTATGCCAACCGGACAAAGAAGAGATCCGTTTCGCAATTTCCGCTTCCGGGTGGAAATCGATGGGATTCAGCAAGCAGGATTTAGCGAAGCGACTGGCTTCGATGCGACAATAGATGTCATTGATTATCGCGAGGGAAGCGAACCTACTCATGTACGGAAATTACCTGGTCTGTCCAAATACGGCAACATCAGCTTAAAGTGGGGGATTACAGACTCTATGGAGCTCTATAACTGGCACAGGGATGTCTCGAATGGCAATGTCCAGCGCAAGAATATTTCCATTATCATTGTCGATGAAGCCGGAAATGACAAAGCAAGATGGGAGTTTGTCAATACTTGGCCGACCAAATACGATCCATCCGATTTGAATGCCAAAGGGAATGATGTGGCTATTGAAACGATTGAAATTGTACACGAAGGAATGACCCGGGTTACTTAATCAATTCGCATTCAATCTTAATCTGAAAAATCAAGGAATCGGGAGGGTATAAAAATGCCACTGGTAACTGAATTTCAGTTTACGCTACCAAAAGGGTATGTTTGCAAAGAGGGCAATCTCCATCGCCAGGGAATTATGAGATTGGCCACGGCTGCTGATGAAATTCTGCCGATGAAAGATCCCAGAGTTCAGCAGAATCCTGCGTATCTCAACATCATTCTGTTATCTCGGGTGATTACTGAACTAGGCGATTTGCAAATCATTAACCCGGCTGTTATCGAGGGATTGTTTTCATCCGATCTCGCTTATCTTCAGGATTTCTATCGGCGAATTAATGAAAGCGGGACAGCGGAAATACACACCGAGTGTCCAAAATGCACACATCAATTCAGTATTGACGTAGATCACAGGGGGGAGGCATGTTGACTGGGTACCCTTTAGAACGCATTTACGAAGAGGTAGCCTTCATCGCCTATTATTTCCATTGGTCTCATGATGATATTATGCAAATGGATCATCACGAGAGAAGACGATGGTGTGAAGAGATTTCGAAAATTAACCGCAGGCAGAACAAAGAACCAGACAATATCTTTGAGCTTTAAAAGGAAAAGGAGAAGCTTATGGCAACGGGAGAAAGAACAGATCCGCTGACAAATTTTAATTTTCTGGTCGAAATCGATGGTCTGGTCGTTGGAGGATTTTCAGAAATTACCGGTCTGCAAACGGAGACAGAAACGGAGGAATATCGGGAAGGAGGGCTCAATGAATATTTGCACAAGCTTCCCAAGTCCAGCAAATATTCAAATGTAGTCCTCAAGCGAGGACTTACCGATTCTTCTGTGCTTTGGAATTGGTATCGGAAGGTAGTTTCTGGTTCGATGGAACGAAAGAACGGTTCCATCATCCTGTTAGATCATGCCGGGAATGAAAAGTGGCGCTGGAATTTCTCACAAGCTTTTCCGGTGAAATGGATCGGACCGGAATTAAAGGCCGATAGCAGTACAATTTCTGTTGAAACCCTTGAACTTGCACACCATGGATTTACAAAAGGCTAAAGTGCGTCGAATACTTCAAACGGAGCAGCAGGTCCTTCCCATACAGTGTACATGGAGGTTCGAATGAAAGTGTTTCTTCTAAGGAAAGAACCTCAGAAAATTAATCTAGTCGATATTGGCTTCTGTCATCAAATAGCGAGTCGTTATGCCATTGTAAGCAGAAGAAAACATTTGGGTTTACCGCCTCTTATTTTTTTGGAAAACCGAAGCAGCGAGTCTAGCACATTGAGAGAGGCGAGGGGAGTTTACCGTGGACCTTCTACGTTTAACATTTACGTATCCACCCCATGGCTATGGAGTTCAAGGGGAAGGGAGTCAAGCGGCCCCCAGAATCGTCATACTTTATTGCAATCTCGTTCTATCATCCATTTTGCCAGCTTGATTTCCCGGGTTATTCAGACTTCCATGAAATGGTCCATCGGAATGCATGTACGGAACTCGAATCCTCCTGTGATCGGGTTTCGACCATTGACGATGTATAGGACCAGAGAGACGAGGGACGTTTACCGCGGGGATTTATCCCTCCCATCGCTAAGGAGTGTAATGGAAGGGGAGTCACGAGGACCCCTGAATCGTCATCAGGAACAAGAGACTTCAAGAAAGATCGTTTCATTACAATCTCGTTTTATCACCCATCCGATCGGGGTTCGACCATTGACGATGTATAGTGCACATGTGCATCGGACCAGAGAGACAAGGGAAGTATACCGCGGGGATTTATCCCTCCCATCGCTATGGAGTTCAAGGGGAGGGGTGTCACGAGGACCCCTAAATCGTCATCAGGAACAAGAGACATCAAGAAACATCGTTTTATTACAATCTCGATTTATTACCCATTTTGCCAGCTTGGTTTCCCGGATTTTTCGGACGTCCGTGAAATCGTCCATCGGAATGCTTGTACGGAACTCGAATCCTCCAGCGATCGGGGTTCAACCATTGACAACTCAGCAACCGGAATCGTTGGGAGAGGTTATTCAAACCAATCTGTTTATCACCCATACTCGTTATGAATCGAGAGAATGGGAGTTAGCGAAGTTACAATCGGCAAGAATGGCTAATCCTTTCTCCAATTTATCTATGATTGGATTGACAAATAGAGAACCAGCAGCATACAAAAGGGGCTTTCCTCATCCTACAATGCAAGATAACAAGGCGTTCAGCGAAGATACAAGCTCTATTTATCATGCTCCGGCAATGGAGTTGGTTAAGCCGTATGAGGAGAGTACTAGAGCACACAATCAATCAACTAAATATAACAAAGCAGAGACAAATTCAGCCTATTCACAAGGGCAGTCTCCGATTCTGGATATAAACCGGCTGACGGATCAAGTATATCAAGCGATAGAACGTAAGATCAGAATCGAGCGAGAAAGGAGAGGTCTCTAAATTACAATCTAAACTACTATTGTGATGGAGGAAGAAAAAGGTGGCTTTAGAAAAAGCTTTGATTCAGCCTTTGGATGATAAAGGGTTACATAAAGGCGAGCCGGTGAAAGTTCTTTTTAATCCGACTGAATATACGATGGAAAAGAGCAATCAGTTTCAGAATACGGCGGTACCGGGTCTTTCAGCCCCCATTACGCAGTTTGTAAACGGGAATGGTGAGACGCTGACGATGGATCTGTTTTTTGATTCTTATGAAAGTAGGGAGGATGTCAGGAATTACACGGGCAGTGTCAAAGCACTGCTTCATATTGACCGACACCTTCATGCTCCGCCTGTCTGTAAATTTATTTGGGGCAAATTGGAGTTCAAAGCAGTTTTAGAAAGAGTTTCGCAGCGCTTTACTATGTTCCTAGATTCCGGAATCCCGGTTAGGGCAACGCTTAACGTTACTTTCAGAGAGTTTAAAACCCTTTCCGAACAATTGCATAGACCGTTTCGAGAATCATCCGACAGAACAAAGCAAAGAGTCATCCAGCAAGGCGATCAACTCTGGCTGATGGCGGATCGGGAGTATCGCGATCCTGCGAAATGGCGTCTAATAGCAGAGGCAAATCAGATTGAAAATCCGCGAATTCTGGAAGCGGGGAAAAAAATATCGGTTCCTCCTTTGGAGTGATCAGATGGACATCGAACAACTGGCTTTTACATACAGTAATTTTTATGTTCCGGTATTTGAAATCGAAGTAGAAGGCGAAAACATTATCGAAAAGGGCGTCGAAGTGGTGAGTGTAAACGTTGACAATACGTTGAAAAACGCCGATCATTTCACGTTTATCGTAAATAATGCTTTTGACATCATGGAAAAGGAAGTCAGGTGGCTAGATCAGCTTTTTACTTTTGGAAAAAAAGTGAAGGTAAAAATGGGGTATGCCAACCAATCAGGGGAAATATCCGAATTGGTTGAAATATTCATTGGTCTCATCACTTCAGTGACAACCAGGTTTCCATCCGGAGGACTACCCCAGATGGAGGTAAGCGGGTATGATCTGTCCCATTGTATGATGAAAGGTTTGAAGTCCCGCTCATGGGAGAGAGCTAAACATAGTGATATTGCCCGTGATATTGCCAATTATTATAAGTTGAAAAGTGTTATTCATGATACTGGAGTGTTATTTCCCAAAGTGGTCAAAAAGGATGGGATAAGCGATTTTCAATTTCTTCAGGATTTAGCAAAAAAGAATGCTTTCGAGTTTTTCGTTTTCTGCGAGACTCTCTATTTTAGAGCCCCCGATTTTGACAAAAAGCCGATCGTTACTTTGGAATGGGGGAAGAGCCTGGTCAGTTTTAACCCGGAGATTAATGTTGCCAACCTGGTTACGAAGGTTGAGGTGCGGGGATGGGATGCTGTAAACAAGAAAGTATTTATCGGCAAGGCTAAACTGGAGGATTTATTGGGAAGGAATGATAAAAAAAATCAAAAAAACATTGGAGAGATGGTTCAGCAAATGTGCAAAGAATCGATTGAGCTATCTGTGCAGTATCCTGTATTCTCCCAACAAGAGGCTGATAAGCTGGCAAAGTCGATCTTGAAAAAGCATACCGAAGGGTTGGTTACCGGCAGCGGAGAAACCATCGGAATACCAAAAATATTGGCCGGTGAAAATATATTGCTTTTAGGGCTTGGAAAAAAATTCAGTAAAAAGTATTACATCGAGCAAAGCAATCATAGCTTCAGCAGTTCAGGTTACCGGACAACGTTTAACATTAAGGAGAATATCATATGAGTTTGTTAGATTTATTCGATCCTGGCGATGAGAAAAACGGTGACAAGATTGAGGGTGTGATGATCGGCATTGTCACGAACAATAAAGATCCGAAAAACATGGGAAGGGTGAAGGTTAAGTTCCCATCGAGAAAAATCGACGATCAAAGTCACTGGGCTCGAGTTTCCACTCTAATGGCTGGAAATGATCGGGGCAGCTTTTTTCTGCCTGAGATAGGGGATGAAGTATTGGTTGTTTTTGAACATGGCGATATCAACCATCCTTTTGTAATCGGCGCTCTCTGGAACGGCAGTGATAAACCGCCGGGAACCAATGAGAACGGAAAAAACGATATACGCAAATTCAAATCAAGAAGCGGACACGAAATTATATTTAACGATGAAAATCACAAGGAGCAGGTCGTCCTCCATACGAAAGCGGGTCATACGATTTTGTTGGATGACTCCCGCGGAGCTGAAAAAATTGAAATTAAGGATAAAAATGGTACCAACACGATTGTCATGGACTCTATGCAAAACGGGATTACGATTGAAAGTTCGAAGTTCCTTAAGATCAAATCGAAAGAGATTGAAATTGAGGCGGATTCCATGATGACTCTAAAATCGAAGTGCATGTTAACCATTCAGGGATCGCTGGTTAAAATCAATTGAAGGACGGAGTTGAAAACCATCTATGCCGCCTGCTGCAAGGGTAGGAGATATGACAAGTCACGGAACACTTCTAGGACCCGGTCCGGGAAGCTTTAACGTCTATATCGGAGGACGGCCAGCCTGGCGAGCCACGACAGACTTTCATGCTTGCCCGGCCATAACAGGTACTCCTCATGGCGGAGGTGTTGTGCCGATCGGCAGTCCAACCGTATGGATAAACAATCTTCCTGCGGTTCGCCAAGGGGATATCATTGCAGAAGCCGGCCCCCCCAACACGATAATGATGGGAGAGTCTACCGTATTAATTGGATAATCAATTCATGTCAGTTTTTGACAAGGATCTGGGAGGTAGCAATGGCCAAGGAGTTTCTGGGTATCGGTTGGAAATTTCCTGTTGCGGTTGATAGCAGCACGGGTAAAATCGCAATGTCCGAATATGAAGAGGATATCAAAGAATCCATACGGCTCATTCTTTTTACTCCACGCGGCGAACGGGTGATGCAGCCGGATTTTGGCTGCAACATCCATGATTTCATCTTTGCTTCCATAGGTACAACCACTTTGGGACTTGTGGAATCCAGTGTGCATGAAGCGCTCATTCGTTGGGAACCCAGGATTAATCTAGTCTCAGTCAAAGTGTCAGCTGAGCACGTTCATGAGGGAAAAATCCTGATTGATATTACATACCTTGTCCGTACAACGAATAATGAATTCAACTTGGTTTATCCGTTTTACTTGAGGGAATGAGAGAGTTCATGGAGGTGAGATCATGTCTGCTCCCAAAATTGACAAAAGAGATGCGGAAGCGATACTAAAACAAATACGTGAATTGGTACCGTTCTATACGCCTGAATGGAAAGCCTCTGAGAAAAGCGATTCAGGTGTGGCGCTCCTACGGATTTTTACCCACATGATAGCAGGAGTGATAGGGCGATTAAATCAGGTCCCTGACAAGAATTTTATTGCATTCCTGAATATGCTTGGCCTAAAACTTTTGCCCGCCATCGAAGCACGTGCCCCCGTTACGTTTCATTTAAGTATAGGTGCCCCCGAACCTGTTCTCATCCCAGAAGGTACGCAAGTTGCCGCTGTACCGGCTGAAGGAGGGGAGCCGATCGTATTTAAAACGGACAAATACATGATGGCAACCCCGGCCAAACTGGTTGAGGCTTTCAATGTCGATAATACAGAAGACAAAGACGCTATTTTTCAAGCTCCCCCTGGATTTATTGAGGGAAAAAAACTCTCACCTTTTACGGGTACCCTATCAGGTGTTGGTGCTTTGAAGAATAGCATTTTTTTGGATGAAACAGCAGGTTTGGAAAAGGGCGATATAGTAAAGATCGATGAGGAATATACGGAAATCTTTCAGGTTTCGGATTCAAAAATTACACTTAGGGATACACTGCGATGTGATATTGCAGGAGCGACTGTGAAAAAAGTCACCCTTTTTGAGCTTTTTACAGGGGTGAATAAACAGGAGCATGTCCTTTATTTGGGACACGAGGAGCTATTTAACGTCAAGAATCAGGTTCGCATCCAACTAGATATATCAGGCCGCTCTAAGCAATCCCTTCGCAAGTTGGCATTCTATACCTGGCAGTACTGGAACGAAGACTGGACAGACTTTGGGGTTAAAGAGAGTTTAAGCAGCGGTGAAGATTATATTCGTCTTGTATTGAGGAAAGAGTGCGATAAAGAGATTAAAGAGCGTGAAGTAAATGGCGTGAAAAGCCGTTGGATCAGATGTGTGGTTAAGCCGTTACAAATAGAAGACGAAAGCATTGAAATTGATACGATTAAAGTAACGGTGGAACCATTAACCGCAGGAGTTCTAGCAGACTTGGCTTTTTATAATGATGTCCCGCTCAATACCGATGAATTTTATCCGTTTGGGAGACAGCCGCGGCAGTTTGATACCTTTTATCTGGCTTGCCAGGAGGCTTTTTCCAAAAAGGGTTCAAATATCTCGATTGAATTCACTCTTGACCGTGATATACCGGAACCGGGACAGCCATGTCCGTCAATAACTGCCCAATTGTCTTGGGAGTATTGGAATGGGAAGGGATGGATAAAATTACCTCTCCTAAAAGATTGGAGACAGAAGGATGAAGCCTCTGAGAATCTGGTTACAAATAGTCCGGAGCGTTCGGAAGAAAAAAAACTCATATTTAAGTGCCCTGAAGAAATAGCTCCAGTCGCTGTCAACGGACAGACGAATTATTGGATCAGGAGCCGAATTGTAAGCGGTGATTATGGCAGGGAAGTGATCATTCAATTGAACGAGAATACTTTCGAGCTGAAGCCAAAATTCTGTCCGCCGAAAATTACCGGGCTGAAAATAAAATATGTCCCCTCTTCAGACCAAGGTTTTTATCTGGACCAGTGTTTAACTTTCAATAATCTGGAATATAGGGATCGAAGTGAAGAAAGCAGAACAGGCAAACGCTTTAAACCGTTTTACTCAGTGGATCGCGACAACCAGGCATTATACCTCGGTTTTGATCGTCCTCCTTCGAAAGGTCCAATCAATATTTTCTTTTCGCTAGAAGAACAGGAATATATGGAGGCGAAAAGGCCGAAGATGGATTGGGAGTATTTCATGGAAAAAAACGGTGCAGGAACATGGGCAAGACTTGAGGTTCTTGATAGGACCAATAGCCTTACACAGAGTGGCACCGTTGAATTTATGGGTCCTTTGGATTTCTATCAATCTTCGTTCTTTGGGAAAAGCCTTTACTGGATTCGTGCTTTGAATACCAAGGAAAAGTTTACACCATTTGAAAAAAGTCTGAGAAATTTTATCGTTAAGCATCCTTCCCGCAATCATGTACTTGAACCCTTTCATCCACTGTTTTCCGTTCCTGCTCATATTCGCGAAAAACCTCCTTCACCGAAGATAAAAGGTATTTTCCTGAACACAACCATGGTGACTCAGGCAGAGAGCATAAGGGAAGAGATCTTTGGAACCAGTAATGGAACAGGTACGCAGTCCTTCGTCCTTACGAAATTCCCAGTGATGGATGAGGAAATTTATGTGAATGAGGTTCACTCTTTGTCCGAAAGCGAAAGGAAGGATCTTGTTGATCATCAGAGGTTCACTATTCATGAAGTAAAAGATGAAAAAGGAGGAATCACTGAGTTCTGGGTAAAGTGGATGCCGGTCGACGATCTGAAGGAATCGAATGCTGCAGATCGCCATTATGAGATTGACCGTGTCTTTGGCCGGATTCAGTTTGGAGATGGTATCCACGGTGCGGTTCCACCGATCGGAACAGACAATATGAAAGCCAATTTTCGGACTGGAGGAGGAGCTCGAGGCAACGTTGGTCCCCAAGCAATCACTACCTTGCAAACATCTATCGCTTTTGTAGATAGTGTCTCGAATCCAGAAGCTGCCGAGGGGGGCTGCGATACCGAGTCTATGGAACAAGCACTAAAGCGAGGTCCTCAGATGCTGAAACATCAGGATCGGGCTGTCACTTTGCAGGATTTTGAAAGCCTGGCCGGTCAAGCTTCGCGAAGTATTGCCAAAGTAAAGTGCTTGCCTCATACCAATGACAGGGGACGATTTGAAACGGGGTGGGTGACTGTTCTCGTTGTACCACATTGCCATGAAAATCAGCCTAAACCCTCCGCCAAACTTAAAGGGCAGGTAGAAAATTACCTTCTAGAACGTGTTGCTAACGTTGTTGTCTCGAAACATTTTCTTATTACCGGTCCGGTTTATGCAGTGGTTTCCATTGATGCAGAGATCATGGCTGCATCCATAGATACTGTACCGGAAGTGGAGAATGGGGCAATGAAAAAGATCATTGAGTTTTTGCATCCGCTTTCAGGCGGACATGATGGACGAGGTTGGGAATTTGGAAGGAGCCCTTGTCTTTCTGATTTTTATCTCTTGCTTCAAGGGATTGAAGGCGTAGATCATGTGGAGAAAGTTACGATGACGATTTGCACCGCGGATGGCAACCAAAGAATAGAAGTGGCTTGCGATAATCCCGTAGATGTGAAATTACCTCCGTATGCTTTAATATCTAGCGGCAAGCATCATGTGATAGTCAACGGATTGCTAAGTAAGCTCTAGTGTTGACATTCCGCAATTCCATAAATGATCAGGAGGAAGTAGCTGTGCTACCGATACCCAAATTAGATGATAAAACCTTTTCTGAACTAGTGGAGGAGGCGAGGAAAGCTATTCCTCGCTATACGAAAGAATGGACGGATCAAAATATACATGATCCTGGTATCACCTTCATCGAGCTCTTTTCATGGTTAGCCGAGATGCAGCATTATTATCTGGACCGAATCCGAAAAGAAAATTATCTCAAGTTCCTCAAACTTCTTGGGATCGAACCGCTGGAAGCGAAATCAGCACGAGCGGACGTCACTTTTTCATTAGGCATGCCTAGTTCAGGAGGTATTCGTGTATGTAAAGGCACTAAGCTGTCAACGGGAGAAATTGTGTTTGAAACGGAACAAGAGATTTTAGTCGTCTCCGTGCAGCTTGAAATAATAATCACTTCTTTTTCATCCGGTGTATTGGATAATACAGCGGCAAACGGCATAACGGGACAACATTATTATGCTTTCGGAGAAGAGGCGGAGACAGGAAGCAGGATGTATCTTGGATTTGACCAACCCTTTCCAGTGGGGGAATCCATTCCAATCACCTTTAAGCTGTTCGAAAAGTATCCAGTGGCAAAAGGAAAGCACGAAGATGAGAAACAGATTGTAGTGCCTTCTGCTTGCCTGGCTTGGGAATATTGGAGTTCTAATGGTGGAGGCAACTGGGTCCCTCTGTCCATTATCAAAGATGAGACGCTTATGCTGTCTGGGAGTGGCAGAGTTAATTTTTTGGCCCCTCAGGACATGCAAAAAAGCAAAGTATATCCGGCAACTGATACTGATCGCTATTGGGTCCGCGCGACAGTTATGCAAGCTGGATATGAACTTCCACCGAGGATTGAATCCATTTTGCTGAACACGATCTCCGTCATTCAAAGAGATACGCGAGGCGAAGAAATCGGGAGAAGCAACGGGCTTCCGGATCAGTGTTTCCAGCTCGAACAGTCTCCAGTTGTGCCTGAAACGCTGGTCCTTCAAGTGGAGGAGAGATCAGGAGATATGTTCCTGTGGCGGGATTGGATCAGAGTGAATGATTTTGACGCTTCAATGCCAAGTGACCGGCACTACATCTTGAAGGCGGAAACGGGACAAATTTTCTTTGGAGACGGTGTGAATGGAGCCATACCGCCGGTTCCACAAGAAGGAGGAAAAAACAATATTCGGGCATGCACTTATCAAACTACCGTTGCGGAGAAAGGGAATGTAGGAGCCGGGGCTATTTCGCAAATTTATGATCCTATGGGGGATGAAGTGAAGGTTCGTGTTGAAAATAGGCACCCAGCCTCAGGGGGTGCTCCCAAGGAGATGATGGATGAGGCAAAAGCCAGAGCGCGGCGGGAGTGGAAGACGAGATATCGTGCTGTTACTTCAGAGGATTTTGAGTATCTGGCTTGTTCCACACCCGGACTCCGTGTAGCCAGAGCGAAAGCCATCCCGCTGATCGGCCCTCCGGATTTTACGAATTCAGATAAGCACGCATCCGTTACCATCGTGGTCGTACCCTATAGCGAGGCCTCCAAACCGATGCCAAGTGAAGGGTTTCTCAAGACGGTAGGTTGTCACCTGGACGAGCATCGATTGATTACTACCCAGCTGCATGTCATTGCACCAGACTATGTTCAGGTCCGTGTAGAAGCTATCGTTTCTATTGAACCTGATTTCCACTTTATAGAAACCAGCAACCGTATAGAGACAGCACTTCGAGACTTTCTTCATCCTCTAAACGGAGGACCGGAGAGAGAGGGCTGGCCTATCGGCAGAACAGTCTACAAATCTGAGATCTACGAAGAGATTGGAAAGGTGGATGGGGTCGATTGTGTACAAAGCGTGCGGTTGATCGGTGAGGGGAAAGGAGTCGTACACAGCGAGGGAAATGTGCAGATACGACCAATTGGCTTGGTCTTTTCGGGCAAGCATAGGATAGAGATCGTCCCTCCTGGTCGAAATCCAGGATGAAAGGAGAATAGCTATCGTGACCGATGGACTTGATGGGTTTCGTTTCCTTGTAATAAATAAAAAAAGAGATTGGGAAGAGGGACTATTGGCATCTCTTACCGCTTCAGATGAGGGAATAACACTACAAGAGACTTTTGATTACTTTATTGAACGCTCATTCCATGCCAACGGGCTTGGCTCGGACTTGGAAATTAAGGATTTTTCTCTTGGTGATTGCCATGTGCTGTATCTTCTTGATGCCAATACACGACGCATCTATTTTTTTGATCCCAATCAAAATCGAGTGGAGAAAATGGACTTTACTGAGACATTCTTCTCCAATCCATCCTGTATCACTTACACATCAGGAAGCATCTATGTTGTTGAACATGAAACGGATCGGATCATTCTCAATTTCAATCCAGTTGAATGGAAGATTCGATGGACGATAGGACGTTTTCATGATGCTCAGGGAAATAAGATTGTTTTGGATCAACCAATAAAGCCGATTGACCTTGCGATAGATATTAACAAGGATCTTTATGTGCTTGATCAAAACAATCTTGCTATTGTGCAGTTTGACGGCATCGGGCGCCTTGTTTCTATTTTCGGACAAAAGGAGTTATATGGGAAGCAACCGATTGCAATAGCTCTTTCTCCGGAAGGAGCTCTCTTTGTGCTGGAGAGACAGGAAAAAAAGGTACTGAAATTCGTCTCCAGAACCCTGGAATCAGAGTTTGTTATTCCGCTGCCCTTAGATCCTTCAGGTTTGTGTATCGATGCAAACGGACATCTATTCATCGGTGATCAAAGAAATATAGTTCCTGATCGTGAGGATGACCGATTTATCTATCGATTCAGCCAATCAGGGAATCTGATAGGTGCCATCTCAGGTTATCGGGGTTCAGTCAAGAAGATCATGATGGATGCAGAAAATCGATTGTATGTTTTTGACGAGAAAGAACAGAAAATCACCATTCTCAAACGACAGCGAGTGTACGAAAAGCAAGGGAACACACCCGTACACAACGGTGTTTATTATTCCAAGGCAGTCGATAGTGCGAAACCGGGTACTCAGTGGCATAAACTGGTCCTGGAAAGTGAAACCCTCGATCATACGAAACAAGTTGTGAGTATGTCAGAGAATATGCAGGTGAAGGTATCCTACCGAATAGCGGACCACAAAACGGTTTCCATAAACGGCGAAGATAAGAATCTTGATGATTTTCTTGCGGATCCTAGTGTTTTACCCATGGATAAGGATGAAGCCCTGAAGAGGCTCGATTGGTCTGTACCTCTTATAAATCCTAAAGATATGCTTATTCGTGGCCCTGTGGGACGTTATCTCTGGCTGAGGCTGGAACTCATTGGAACCGAGAGAATAACGCCAGCCGTAAAGAACATTCGCGCTGTTTTTCCGCGGACATCCTATCTACGTTATTTGCCTGCGGTCTATCAAGAAGAGGAGAGCAGTCGCGATTTTCTCGAACGTTTTCTTTCCCTGTTTGAGACATTCTTTGTCGATCTGGAATCGGAAATCAATCATATCACCCGCTTCTTTGATGCTAATGCCGTTTCCGGAGATTTCCTCCGCTGGCTTTCAACATGGCTATCCATCACAGCAGATGAACACTGGCCGGAAGAGAAACTGCGCAGGCTGGTTAAAAAAGTCCCCGAACTTTACAAAATGCGCGGCACACGTCGGGGAATCGAAGAGACCATTACGATTTTTACCGATATAAAGCCTATGATTATTGAAGCGTTCCAGCTGCAGAGAGGTGAGCAAAAAATAGACCCTTATTCTTTTTATGTATTTTTGCCTCCTTTTCTCCTCAAAGATGAACATCAGTTGGAGACGGCGCGGCGGATTCTGGAATTAGAGAAACCGGCTCATACCTGTGCTGTGCTTTCGGTTCTAGAACCCTCGATCTATCTTGATAAACACACTTATCTAGAGGTCAATACATACCTATGGGAGCCTACCCTTCGGCTAGACTGCGGAGCCAAGATGCAACGCGATACAATTTTGAGATGACTTGGGTGTAGCGGGACCCATTGATATCTCAAAGAATGGATACAGGTACACTCCTATCATCACTTCCGCTAACAAAGGAGGCTTTACAATGTCAGATTCCTTTCATCTTTTTAAGCGCATGAATTATTTTCCCGGACAGTTGTTAACAGCACGTAATTTCGAGGATGAACAGATATACATGAATGAGAAACGCCAGCTTATCAATCGCTTGAAATTTGGCGAGGGGATAGTAACAGGGTTAGAAGTCCAAAAAGAAGACTCTAAGTTGATACGGATCACTCCCGGGGTAGCTTTGGATAGTCTGGGAAGGGAAATTGTGGTGGATGTTCAGAAAATCAAACCGATAAGTGTTGGACACCCAAATGAAAAATGTTGGGTCTGTTTAAAATTAGATCCAAAACCGATCGACCCTGTCCCTCCGACAGATCATTCCTGTTCAAATCAAGAAAGCTGCAATTATAACCGTATCCAGGAATACTTCCGGCTTAGGATATCATTTAGTGGCCCTGAAGCTGAGGAAGTTGTACTTGCAAGTATTCAACTAGATAGCCAAGGTGATATTGGCAGTATTTCCCCCACGCCTTCCCAGAAAGTATTTACTAACGAACTATATGAAATGATCTTGAACATGGAAGAAAGAATCGATGCGCTGGAACAGAGGTTACGGGCAACATTTGAGTCTGGTGAGACATCAACGAACGATTGATCGTAAAACGTTAGAATCGACCTTCTAATGAGAAGCGAATGTGCAGACTAGAAAAAAATTCAATTGGACACAAATAAAAAGACAGCAGATTCTTCCGAATGTACATGGCGATAGCAAAGAAGATATGTAAGAAGTACAGCTATATTAGGGAAGAAGGGAGAAAATTTGGCGACTTACAACGGACTAGTAAAACTCGGGACGCTCCGCAACAACACAACCATTAAGCCTAGACCAACAAAGCCTTGGCAATCAAACGCAGAACCCAATCAACCAGAACCCTATGCAGGATGTGGACTTGGTAATATTCCTAACTTCTCGTCAGACCCCACCATGACCAACTGGAACATCGGAAACACCGATACGACTGAAGCAAACCAACTGCATTGGCATAAGATCACGGACGGAACAAAAACACTCTTGATCTGTGACCGCGTCATACTTGTTGGCGTGAGTTGGGACGACCTGAATTTCGACAATCGTGTTTTTGGTAAAAAAATCACTATAGATGGACTGCCATACAAGTTACGTTTGCTTTCAGGTGGGACTGGTACCGGCTGCGGTCCGACGAACGCGAACGAATGGGAACGGTTTGTTAGAGGTGTAGAGGTTATAGCTGGAATACCAATAAAAACTTCGTCGGACGAAGATTCAACATTACACAGCGCGGACAAAACCAGCACTCACAATCAGTTCTGGAACTGGATGGGTGTTTACTCATGGGTACAAGAACGAACAGAATACCGCTGGGCCTGTGGGAATAAGGCCCCTTGCAATCGGGAACTAAAAGAATCCTCGCTTCGTGATTCGAGGTATGGTTGGCGTCCCGTCCTTGAAGTTCTGAATGCTGCTCTGACTTACAACGGACTCGTAAAACTGGGGACGCTCCGCAACAACACAACCATAAAGCCTAGACCAACTCATCCTTGGAGGCCATACAGTGAACCTTACACAGGATGTGGACTTGGTAATATTCCTAACTTCTCTTCAGACCCCACCATTACCAACTGGAACATCGGAAACACCGATGCGACCGAAGCAAACCAACTGTGGTGGCATAAGATCACGGACGGAACAAAAACACTCTTGGTCTGCGACCGCGTTATACTCGTTGGCGTGAGTTGGAACGACCTGAATGCCGACAATCGCATTTTTGGTAAAAACATCACAATCGATGGACGACAATACAAGTTACGTTTGCTTTCAGGTGGAGTTCGTTGGGCCGCCTGGCGCTGCGGCAGCTCTGACGCAAACGAATGGGATCGTTTTGTTACAAACGAGGAGTTTATAAATGGAATTCCGACAGCAACGTGGTCGGAATTAGACTCGACATTAAACAACACGGACAAAACCAGCACTCACAATAAGTTCTGGAACTGGATGGGTGTTAAATCATTGGTACAAGAAAAGTTTACAGAAGGCGATTATGAATATAGCGTGAATCGTGGGGGCGATTTTGCTTGCAAATTTGATTTAGATTATACCTCGAGACCCGAATCGTATATTGGTTGGCGTCCCGTCCTGGAAGTTCTGAATGCTGCCCCTCTGACTCCTAGCTATCTAAACCCAGCTGGTTCAAGTTCATCACCAACTAAAGTGCCAACTTTAACCCCCAACATTAGCTGGAGATTTACTGATCCTGACCTTGGGGATACGCAAAGCGCCTATCAGGTCATTATTAAGGAAGGTGCACGTGTAGTAAAAAACAGCGAGAAAGTACCATCCCGTACAAATTCTTATACAGTACCCGCTAATACACTACGCTCGAATACTCTCTATAACTATACTGTAAAGGTATGGGACCAAGCTGACTTACCAAGCCCCGACAGCCCATCCCAGTATTTTATAATTGTGCAAGCACCAACAGCTGAGCCGCTTGAACCAAAGGGTACAAGCACAGCACCAGCTAGAGTATCGACTTTAACACCTGTCATTAGGTGGAAATTTACTGATCCTGACCCTAGCGACACGCAAAGCGCCTGTCAGGTCATTATTAAGGAAGGCGCTCGTGTAGTAAAAAACAGTGAGAAAATACCATCCGGCACAAATTCTTATACAGTACCAGCTAATACTCTACGCTCGAATACTCTCTATAACTATACTGTAAAGGTATGGGACCAAGCTGACTTACCAAGCCCCGACAGCCCATCCCAGTATTTTATAATTGTGCAAGCACCAACGGCTGAGCCGCTTGAACCAAAGGGTACAAGCACAGCTCCAGCTAAATTGTCGACTTTAACACCTGCCATTAGGTGGAAATTTGCTGATCCTGACCTTGGGGACAGGCAAAGCGCCTATCAGGTCATTATTAAGGAAGGCGCACATGTAGTAAAAAACAGTGAGAAAGTACCATCCGGCACAAATTCTTATTATGTACCATCTAATACACTACGCTCGAATACTCTCTATAACTATACTGTAAAGGTATGGGACCAAGCTGACTTACCAAGCCACGACAGCCCATCCCAGTATTTTGAAATTGTGCAA
>NZ_JBNCMT010000039.1:0-57362 GCF_049846925.1 Brevibacillus nigriterrae | reverse complement strand
CTTACAGGAGACCCTTTTATACATTATTTCATTCAAGCTACTGAATCGGACTATCTCATTTTGCGCGTCGCGTTTTCTCATTTTGCGCGTCCGCATACATCTATCATTCGCTAAACATTGAGAAAGTCTTTATTTAGAAGGAGCGGAACAGGAATGAATAATAAGATGTCTGTTGTAGCTATTGGGGGAAATTCCTTAATTAAGGATAATAAGAAAATCAGCATTCTCGATCAATTAGAAGCCGTTCGTGAAACTTGTTCTAACATTGCAGAGTTGGTATCTGCTGGCTGGGATGTTGTTATTACTCACGGAAACGGTCCCCAGGTTGGCTTTATTATGAGAAGAAATGAAATAGCTGCAGGAGAGATCCCTCCTGAACCACTTGAAATAGCAGTTGCAGATACTCAAGGTGCAATTGGTAGTATGATTCAACAAGCATTACTAAATGAATTTCGCAAAAGACAAATCAATAAACAAGTGATCGTTGTTATTACACAGGTATTAGTTGATTCGGAAGATCCGGCATTCCATAACCCTACTAAGCCAATTGGTAGTTTTTTGACACGCGAAGAAGCGGAACAGTTGCAAAAGGAAAACGGGATGAGTTTTGTCGAGGATGCTGGCCGAGGTTGGCGAAGAGTGGTTCCTTCTCCTGATCCTAAAAAGATTATTGAGATCGATGCCATTCATGATCTTGTTAAGAAAGGCTATGTTGTTGTTTGTGTTGGTGGAGGAGGAATTCCTGTTATTGAAAAAGAAAGTACCTATGAAAGTGTATCAGCAGTAATTGACAAGGATTATGCATCCGCCTTATTAGCACGTGATCTCAGAGCTGATGCGTTTATTGTAACAACGGGCGTAAATCGAGTATCCTTACACTTTGGTACACCTGAAGAATATGAACTTGCTCAAATGACAACGGATGAGGCAAAAACATATTTGGAGGAAGGGCATTTTCCAGCAGGCAGTATGGGGCCAAAAATTGAGGCGATTTTACGATATTTAGATGGCTATAATGGGCAGGGAATTATTACTTCTCCAGGTTATTTAGTGGAATCAGTCTCTGGCGAATCTGGTACATCAATTTATTCTGTAGCACAATAATCCTGGATTTCTCCTTTTAGAGAGAGGAATTCTTCCAACTTTAACGAGGGAGCAGGAAGATTCAATGACTGCATTATCATCGCATTTATCCTTACGGGACATGCTAGTGATAATGCTTTTTTCTTCCGCTCTTTGTTCACTATTAATGGATTTATTTGTTGAAAAGAGCCATGAGGCAGATGCTGTTTTATGCTTTGTTAACTCCTTTATTGCTCTTGAGGTTACCAGATTAAGGCCATTAAGCACAAAACTTAATGGCCTTACTGTTTTAATCCATACAACTAATTTTCACAAAACACTATTCCCTAGCACACTTGAAAGTTCCTGTTAATATCCGACTAATCCCAAGCAAAACGCTGTTCCTTGAAGGGATCACCATACATATGATACCCATTCTTCTCCCAAAAACCTGGTTTATCTTTCTCCAAAAACTCAATCCCACGCACCCATTTCGCACTCTTCCAGAAGTAGAGATGCGGGATGACGAAGCGCAGCGGATAGCCATGATCCGGTGTGAGCGGCTGCCCGTTGTGCTTGAAGGCGAAGAGATTTCCTGCCGTGAGGAAATCTGTTAGCGGCATGTTGGCCGTCCAGCCATGCTCGGCGTGCAGCAAGACGTACTTTGCTTCCGCTTTCACACCAGCCAGCTTGACGAGTTCTTCTACAGGGACACCTTCCCATTCATTATCCAGCTTCGACCAACCTGTTACACAGTGGATGTCGTTTGTTACCTGAGCGGTTGGCAGCTGCTGCATTTGCCCGTAGGAAAGGGTGATCTCTTTATCCACCAGACCGAAAATCCGAAAGTCCCATTTGGACAGATCATCATAGACAGGAACTTCTCCATAATGCAGAACAGGGAATCCCGTCGTCAATTTCTGATTGGGAGGTACACGATTTGCGTCTGCTGCTGACTCTTTATTCGTAAACATGGTTGAGTGCTCCTTTCCAAACCTTCCTTATTATGCCCAAACGGATCATCTATCCCTTTTTCTTATCATACTTATCTGGATGGCGCAAGGTACGGAGCACATCGCACCACATCAATGACAAACAGCCCAAGCAGATGTCCGGGGCTGTTTGTTTTGACGATTTGGCTTATTCATAACGAAGCGCTTCGATTGGATCGAGCTTGGCAGCTTTATTGGCCGGATAGAGCCCAAAGAAAATACCGATTGCGCTGGAGAAGCCGAAAGCGAGAAAGACGCTGTCCCATGCCAGAAACGGCGGAAGATTGGCGAATTTGGCTATGATCGCAGCCAGGCCAATTCCCAAGAGTACGCCGACCGCTCCCCCAATCAGACAGACGATCACCGATTCAATCAAGAACTGAATCAGGATGTCCCTTCGCTGGGCGCCCAGTGCTTTGCGGATGCCGATCTCCCGTGTACGCTCCGTAACCGAAACCAGCATGATGTTCATTACCCCGATCCCGCCGACAAACAGTGAGATACCTGCGATTACGCTAAACACCAAAGTCAGCATGTCTGTCATCTGGTTGAACTGGGAAACTTCCTGCTGCAAACTGCGCACCATGTAGTGGTCTTTATGTCCATGTTTGCGATTCAAGTAGTTCTTTGTCTGCTGTGAAGCCTGATCAACCGTTTCCTTGGAGCTTGCTTTTCCCAGGAAGCTAGAGACGTACGGTTCTTCCATAAATGTCTGGTGGAAGCGGATCGGGATGTACGCCGTTCCACTTTGACTCATATCAAAACGAAACTTGTCTTCCTGTACAACACCGATTACAACTACCGAGGTATTGTACATGCGTACACGCTTGCCGACTGGATTTTGATTCTTGAACAATGCCTTGGCCGTCTGAGCATCCAATACAACGACAGAACGCTTCTCGATGTCGTCATCCCTGCTGAGAAAGCGCCCTTTGACAAGCCTGATGTTGGACTGAATGTCAAGATAATCGGCTCCTGTAGCAATGATGTGGGTGCGTTCCGATTTTTTGGGTCCTTGAATATCTGCATTCCCGTAGTTGAGTGGAACCATTTTCTCTATGAAAGAACTTGCTTTGGTAAGAATCTCGGTATCTTCTATCGTCAAATCCTGGTTCTTGTACTCTTCCTTGCTATTCCAATCCACTATGACGTTAAAGGAGCTGGCCCCAAACTTTTCGATCTCTTTCACAATGGCCTGCTGCCCACCCTCGCCAAGCGTATTTACCGCAATAACCGAGGTAATCCCAATGATAATCCCAAGCATCGTAAGGCCGGAGCGCATTTTGTTTGCCCATATCCCGTCGATGGCAATGCGAAAGCTTTCTAGCAGATTCATGTGACGAACACCTCTTCCGATCGCGTGGCAAAAAGCCTCTCCTGCACACGCTCGTCACTAATCACCCTGCCATCCCGGAAGGTAATGATGCGCTCCGCATGCTGGGCAATGTCGGATTCATGTGTGACAAGAATGATGGTTACACCCTGTGCGTGCAATTCTTGAAAGATTGCCATGATTTCCACACTCGAGCGGCTGTCCAGATTCCCTGTCGGCTCGTCGGCCAGGATAATCGCCGGCTGATTCACCAAGGCACGGGCGATGGCAACACGCTGCTTTTGCCCCCCGGACAACTGGGGAGGTTTATGATGAATACGTTCGGCTAATCCGACACGCTCCAAAGCGGCAAGTGCTCGCTTCTTGCGCTCCCCTCGTGAGTGCCCGGCATAGATCATGGGCAATTCCACATTTTGCAAGGCAGAAGAGCGTGGTAATAAATTAAACGCTTGAAACACAAAGCCGATTTTCCGGTTGCGAACGTCTGCCAGCTTTTTGTCACTGCATTCCGTAATCTCAATGTCATCCAACCGATAATGGCCGGAGGTTGGCCGATCAAGACACCCCAAGATATTCATGAAAGTAGATTTCCCTGAGCCCGATGGCCCCATAATAGCAACAAATTCTCCCGCTTCGACGACAAGTGAAACATCTTTGAGAATTTGCAGTTCTGTACCGCTGTTGGTGAATGATTTGGTAATCCCCTCAAGCTGTAGCATAAGAGTCCCCCTACATCATCCCTGGCATTTCGCCTGGGGAATTGACGACAGGATCATTTTCTTTGAGAAATTCAGGAGGATTGGTGATAATCTCTTGACCAGACGTTACACCTTCGATGATTTGCGTGAACAACTCATTTTCCATACCGATTTTCACTTTTTTCTTTTTGGCAATGCCGTTTTCAGAAATCCACACGAAGGTTGAGCCGTCCTGTTCCTGTTGGATGGCTTCAATCGGCACTTGTAATGCGTTGGCAAATTTCTCGCTGATAATATTGATATCCACATGGTAGCCTGGTTTTAAATCCGTTGATCGCTCCAAAAGCTCCATCGTTACCTTGACTCGTGTCTGTTCTCCTTGACCAGAGCTGTTCTGGGTAGTGACAGCGATTGGGGAAATTCTTGCTACCTTTGCTTTCAAGGTCGTTTTTCCAAGCGAACTGCCACTGACTACAGCTTCGTGACCGACCTTGATCTTGTGCACATCGGATTCATTCACTTCCGCTTCTACGATCATATCCTGCAGATTGCCAATCGTGAAAATCTCTGTCCCTTTGTTAACATGCTGCCCGTTCTTTGCATCGAGCTTCAGGATCGTGCCATCTGCCGGGGCGAGCAGCACGCTTTCCCGCCGCTCTTTTTCCCAGTTTGCCTTCTCTGTCAGCAATTGATTGATCTGCGCCTGGATGGACTGTACATCTTCCTTGCGTGGCCCTTTTTGCTTCAGGGCTAGTCCCTGTTTTGCCACTTGTAAATTGGATGTGGCTGTTGCGAGTGCATCCTTTGCCTTATCCAGCTCTTGTGCGGTAACGGCTCCCGAAGCAAAGAGCTGCTCAATCCGATTGAGCTCCGTCTGTGCTGCCTGGACATTCAACTGCTCCTGCTTGATTCGCTCCTGCTGTTGGGCAATCTCTTCTGGTTCCTCGCCGCTTTTTGTTTTTGCCAAGTTGGCTTTTTGCACTTCGATTTGTGCTTCAAGCCCCAAAATTTTGTTGTCCACGTCCGAAGTATCGATTTTCCCCACTGGTTGTCCTTTTTTTACCGTGAAGCCTTCTTTTACGGTAAATTCTCGCAGGATTCCGTTGCTGTTGGCGTACAGTGTGATTTCTTCATTTACCATTGCTTTTCCGGAAGTTAATATCTCATTTTGCAGGTTTCCCTGGGTGACTGAAGCGATCATGACTGGCATTGACGCCGTTTGACTGGTTCTCGTCATCAGATAGCCTCCTGTGCCGAGCGCCAAGACGAGTATGGCTCCGCCGATTATCCACCAGCGTTTGCGCATGGATGAAAACCCCTTTCTTGTCTCTTGTATCCACCTTAAGTGTTACGTTCGAAATCAAGGAAAGGTTACAAACAATTCCATAAAAAAAGCTCCTGCGCACAATCTCCACAGGAACTTCATTCTTTTTTCACTATTACTTGTTTTCCTTTGCCAAGCTGGTTAGGAACGCACGGGTCTCAATACAGCATGCAGCACTTTGATGCAAGCATCCATCACTACGTTCATACCGTGTTCCTTGGCTAATTCTCCTGCCTGCTCATTCACAATTCCTTGCTGCAGCCACAGAACTTTGGGAGTCGGTGTGACCTTCACTGCATCTTCAGCCACAGGCAATACCTCTTCACTGCGACGGAAAACATTTACGATGTCGATTGGCTCTTCAATCTCACTTAAAGACGCTTTCACCGTCTCACCCAGAACTGTTTTACCTGCAATCAACGGATTAACAGGAATAATCCGATAGCCTGCTCGTTGCATCGCCTCAGCGATCAGATAGCTGGTTCTCTCTGGCTTATCCGAACAACCGACAACGGCAATTGTTTTCGCATCGGCCAGCATTTGACGAAGAACATCATCACTCGGGTTTTGAAAAGACATACACGACACCTCCGATTTATTTTCCTCGATTCAAGACAAATTGCGCAATGGATCTGGTCATGGCACCGGTTGCACCTGCGGGATTTAAATCCGTTCCAGAACCAACGTAAGCTGTCCCTGCATTATCCAGATGGACCCAAGGTGTATCCCCTACGAATGCCTCAAGGAATACGCCCGCAATGATAGCATGACCATTTCGACCGCCTGAATTCTTCAGGTCAGCGACACGACTCTTGTTTAATTCACGATATTCCTCAAATGTAGGAAGCTGCCACAGTCTCTCTCCAGCCTGTTCTGCACCTGCCAGGACTTCCAGCACCAACTGTTGATTGTTGCTCATCGCTCCAGAGGAAATCGTGCCGAGCGCAACGACAACACCACCAGTCAATGTAGCACAATCAATCAGGCAGCTTACTCCCTGTTCTTTGGCATACGTGATACAATCTGCCAATACGAGGCGTCCCTCTGCATCAGTTGTGATGATTTCGACTGTTTTCTTGCTCATCGTGGTAATGACGTCACCCGGTTTGTACGCTGTACCCGACGGCATATTTTCTACGCAACCGATCACGACAAGTACATTCGCCTTTGGCTTCATCTGACCAATGGCCTCCAATGCGCCGAGTACAGAAGCGGAACCACCCATATCGGATTTCATTTCTTCCATGCCCGCAACCGGTTTGATCGAAATACCGCCCGTATCGAAAGTAACGCCTTTTCCAATGAGACCGATTACGTCATCCCAGGTTTCTTTCCCTTGGTACTTGACTGCCACTACATACGGAGGCTCAACACTTCCCTGTGCAACAGACAGTACACCGCCCATGCCCAGTTCTTTCAGTTTGGCCTGCTCTAACACCTCATAGCTCATGCTGTATTTTTCAGCAACTTCGACAATTGCATCTTTTAGTGCACTTGGTGTTAAGTAGTTAGCTGGTGTATTGACCAGATCACGTGCAAGCACAGTTCCTGTTGACAAAGCGGTTCCAATGGCTGACCCAGAAGCGGCTGCTTCCCAATCCTTTTCTTTTACAAGCAATTGGATGTTCTTCAGGCTTTTCTTTTTACCAGGTTTTTCCCGATAACCTTCGTATGTATAACTTGCCAGATAAAAAGCCTCTGCAGCAGCCTGCACAAACCGTTCTAACGAAAACGTGGACGGCTCAATCAGCACTAAACCAATCGTTTTGTCTTCCCCTTTTGCCGCTATCGTCTTGACCGCACGAGCAAAAGCATTGCGTACACTTACAAATGTGCTCGCATCTTTCTCCCCCAAGCCAAGGATGATCACTTTTTTCGCAGCTACTTTTCCTAACGCATGTACGACTGTTACCTGATTTTGTTCTCCTGTGATTTCTTCCTCTTGGATCAGATGTTTCAAACCACCCTGCAACAGGGTATCAACAATTTGGATGTACTCATTTTCCAGCTCATTCTTGAAGACGGGAATCACTAACTCATCACATTGAAACTTTGCCAAATCCTCTGGGTATCGAACCAGTTGAATCATTTCACTCTTCCTTCTTTCTCCGAACTACGTTACCATAGTACTTATTCTTCTGTGAAAAACGTCTTGACGTTTTTCATAAAAGTGGATGTGACCGCTTGCGGGCAACACGTTTCAGTCCCCCGATGAGAGGGGAAAACGGTCATGACCGTTTTGTTATATGTAGATTTATGTATGGAAATGTGAGGTTCTTCACTTCATCTAGTGAGACGGAATCAACAGGCGGCAACACTTCCAGGCACTGATTGATATAGGCAATGATCGGGTCAAGCTCCAATCCCCAACAGACCGGCAGATAACGGGTCAAGTAATTGCGGGCGCTGGTAAACATCCACCTGGCACCTTTGATATTGCCACATTCAAAGTGATAAATACCTACTGCGAGTTGCAAAAGTCCTTGCAAGAATTTATTGCTTTTTTGCTCTAGCCAGATCTCTTCCAAGAGGTCGTGGCACTCGTAGTATTCACCCTGATTAAACCGCTCAAAGAAGAGATAATATTGCTCTGGGTATTGCATCACCATTCCGTTTTCCTTCGCCTCCCATTTCTACTTATGATACCATACAAATGAAAAAGTGGTGAACGCAAGCTGTATGCCATCATTACGCAAACTTTACGGATGATCTATTCCTCATTCTGCTAAAATATATGGTAAGCCTTCTCTGGAAAGGAACGATCTGTGATATGGCTGAAATTTTGGGGAATTTTCCATTATGGGCTGCATTGGTAGCCATCGGTCTCGCCCAATTTATCAAGATACCCCTCAATTTGATTGCAACAAAAACCTGGAATTGGGCCCTGTTGTTTAGTACAGGCGGGATGCCAAGTTCTCATTCTTCTGCTGTTACTGCCTTGTCTACCGCCGTTGGTATTCAAGAGGGTTTCCACAGCACAGCTTTTGCCATATCGGCAATTATCGGGATTATTGTCATGTTTGATGCTGCTGGAGTACGTAGACATGCAGGCATGCAAGCAGTCGTACTAAACAAGCTGGTTGATGAATTCAATCATCTGTTGGAAGGCATGAAAACCTTTAAAGTGAAACCCAATCATGAGAAAGCTCAAAAGTTGAAGGAGCTTCTCGGACATCAGCCCATTGAGGTTTTGATTGGAGGATGGCTTGGCGTCCTGATCGCCTTGGTCATGTACTGGTTTAATAAATAAGTTCAGGGAGGGCCAACGATGCGAATTGTCTCCATTTGCCCGAGCAACACAGAAATCCTGCATTACATGGGGTTAGGTGAGCAAATTGTTGGTATCGATGATCACTCTGACTGGCCACAAGAGCTGCAGCACCTCCCTCGAGTTGGACCCGATTTGCAAATACAAATAGAGAAAGTGATGGAGTTACAGCCTGATTTGGTGGTTGCCTCTTTAAGTGTGCCTGGGATGGAACAAAACATTGAACAACTGCTTCACCACAACATCCCCCACATCGTATTGAATCCTTCCAGCGTCTATGATATTGCTGATGATATTCGCACGGTTGGTCGTGCTACGGGTAATGAAAACAACGCTTTGAAGCTGGCTGCCACGTTTTCCAATCGCTTGGAAGCCATTCGCTCACTTACCAAAAACATCACAGACCGACCACGCCTGTACTGGGAATGGTGGCCCAATCCGATTTACACGCCAGGCAAGAAGAATTGGCTCACCGATATTAGCGAATTGGCGGGTGCCGTCAACATTTTCGCTGACTATGATACAGACAACGTGAAAGCGACTCGTGAGATGGTGAGCGAACGCAACCCTGATCACATCTGTGTGGTTTGGTGTGGCATTCAATTAAAACGAATCAAGCGCACGATGATAACAGAACGTTCTGAATGGCAAAGTATTGAGGCAATTCAAAACGACAATGTACACATACTGGAAGAAGGCCTTTATTGTCGACCATCTCCCCGCATACTGGAAGGACTTGAACAATTAATTGACCTTATCCATCCACAATTGCATCAATCAACGGGAAAAAGAGACGTGGATTAACTCACGTCTCTTTTCTTATTGTCTAGCTATTTAGTTCATCGGTTGCGCCATAGCAGCAATTCCCTTGTCATTCAGTGCTTTCATGGTATATTCCGAGAGCTCGCCATTTCCCTTATGTACCAAAAATACATCGACAGTCCGTTTGCCCCATTTAGAATACACGTCTTTTTTCGTTTCGAAGTATAGATCGATCTTGTTGCCTCGAATGGCCCCGCCTTTATCCGCTACAACTCCATAGCCATAGCCCGGAATGTAAAGAATCGTGCCAATCGGGAAAACGCGCAAATCGGCTGCAATGGTTGAGTAAGCTGCTCTTCTGACTTTTACACCGGAGTACGTGATCCCGTAGGATGGATCATTGGGATTTTTGCCCGTGGACTCATATCCGGCATAATAACCAGTGGCAACCACACGAACCTTGGGAAACTGTCCTGAAGTTACATCGAACTCATCACTCTTGTCTATCATTTGGTTGATAGAGCTTGCTGAGACTGTTCGAGTTTTAATCGTTTTGCCACCTACCGTCTTTTCTTTCATGCCAAATGTGTTCTCTACGATCTTCGAGTCTATTAAATTATAAGAGAATCCGTCATCTGTAAACCCGAGAGAGAACATCAAAACTAGTAAAAAGCTTATATAAACCTTCCTATTCATCCTATTGAACCTCCTCTCATTTCTAGTAATGTCCAGAAACAGAGGTTTTATTCAAAAAAATACTAGATTTCATCTTCCACATTTTTCTATCTTTAGTTAAAAACAAGGATTACACACAAAATAGTCAGGATGAATTTGCCAGATAAAGGGCAGGATAAGAATAACTTCTTTAAAGGAGGAATGGATATGGAAGCAAATTTAACTACTGAGCAAGTCCAACATCGAATTCGTCAAATCCAGATGAATGGAGGAAGCCTTGCCAAAAAATCCGTGAAGACGTCAGACCCTGAACTGATGAGAAATGCTCTGTATTACTATCCATCTTGGGAGAATGCCATCAAAGCTGCCGAAGCTCATTAGTTCCTTCAACTCGAATAGGAAACACACCTTACATAATGTAGTCATGGAAGCAACGAACGTAAAACGAAATTAGCTACTGCGGGAATGGACACCAAAAAGGCAGGGAACAAATCCCCTGCCTTTTGATCGTTTATCACTTGTTATATTTTACTGAACACCCACTGCATCATAGGCTGCGTGAACGGCCCCAACTTCAGCAGAATTGCTTCCATACAGGTCAGTTGCTGCCTGCACAGCGGCACGTCTCATCAGAGAGAAGTTGGAATTTGAGGTCAAGTAATATACTAACGCTCTGTAATAAATTTTGCCCATTGCTTCCCGCCCAATTCCATTTACAGTAACTCCGTAATGAGTCCCACCTTCTGCCATCAGGTAGGCAGCCTTGTTGTTAATTCCGCTGTTGATGTGTACTCCTCCATTATCTTGGCTCCCTGTATAACGCTTGCTATAATGGTCAGGATCTCCGAATTCAGCAGGGTCTGACATTGAACGAAGCGCATCCCCATCGACATTTGGTGTATAGATATCATCGCCAATCAGCCAGTTCTTCCCTTGAATCAGATTTCCCATAATGTCTGACATAGACTCGTTTAATGCGCCTGACTCATATTGATAGATCAAGCCAGCCGTTTTTTCCGTTACAGCATGAGTTAATTCGTGCCCAACGACATCCAGGTCACCGGAGAGTGGAATAAAAGTAGTTCCGTCTCCATCACCATAGACCATTTGTACACCATTCCAGAAAGCATTGTTGTAATTGCGGCTATAATGCACGGTTGCTTTCAGTGCAGCTCCGTTGTTATCATAGCTGTTGCGATTGTAATTGGACTTGTAGTAGTCATAAACCATCATACCATGAGCATGAGCATCAACAGCGGCTCCGTCTGTCCAGTAGTTATCAGCGTCTGTAACCAGCGATCCTGGCAGTCTGGTACGAGTGTTTGCCGTGTACGTATAAATACCTTTTCCTCTCGATGAGTCAACCATTGTATATGACCCACCAGACTGGGAAGTTTCAAAGGTTTTTGTATCTCCAAGAACGCCTGTTCCAGTCGCTGTAATATGCTCAAGATTATCGAGTTTGAACAGGATGTCTCCATCCACCGCATCAACAAAATACTGCCATCGCCCAGGCTCTGGATCGACAAAGGCGAATTCTACCACATAAGCAAGATGAACATCACCTTTATATGGAACGATATATAATTCGGCCTTCGGCTTATTGTCAAATTCTTTTATTTTCCCGATATCATCTTCCAAGTCTTCCCGAGCAAGATCGAGTGCTTTTTTCGCTTTAATCTTCACTTCTTTTTTCAGGTTTTTCTCTTTATCCAATTCTGGAATGAACTGTCCAAAATACGAGGTGACATTTTCCTTTTCATTGAGATGGATGGTCTGATCAGCGCCAAACACCGGAATATCGTTATATGTTTGCTTTACACGGAAATGTCGGGTATCTGTTTCCTTGTCATACTGATCCGAGGTGATTTTGAAATGCTCTTTTACCTTACCCTTTATTTTAAATTGTTTTTTGTTGTCTTCTAAGTATGCCCATATAATCTCCTCGTCAGAAAGTCCCTTGGGTGCTTTCCACTCTTCCCCCATAAACTCGGGAGTTTTCCATTCCTCACTAAACTGGATGTCGCCTTTTTTTGCGAAGGCTGGCCCACCGCCTACAACTGCACTGAAGAGAAGTGATAATGAAATACCTGTGTAAACGACTTTTTTCTTCAACGTATTTCGTCCCCTTTACAAAATAATTGGTAACACAAACCAAATTTTACCAATTAGAAATTTTCTGTAAATCAGGCAAATTTCATAGAAGTAGTTACATATTTTTCCATATTTTTAACTATTTTTTATAATTCTAAATAATGCAACAAGTGAGAATATACCTATTGACACTTTTGGTTTTCAAAAAAAAAAGGATAGCTTCTGCTATCCTTAAAACATTCGATACCCTTTATTCCGAAGAAGCTGAATCGTCCAGCCGCTTAGAATTGAGCCAACGACGCCAAATGCAAGAATAATGACATCATAGATACCCGGAACAATTTGTTTGTAGATCAAGGAACCAACAATTACACCTAGCGATATCACAACTGGCAGCCAGGTAGTTCGCAAGATCATGTTAAGGATAAATCCAATCCCGAAAGCAAGGATGGAAAAAAGTAAGATGGAAATGACGAATTGAATAATGTTCATCTTGCCGTTTCAACCTCCGAAAAAATTCTCATTCTCTCAAGTCTACACAAAAAAATCAGGAAGAGCAATTTATGAACCTGTGATTTTTGTCATTGAAAAATTTAATAGTTGCAATCCCGTAAATAGATTACACTCGAAAACTGTGCTATATTAGGTAATGGCAATAACAATATAACACGAACTTTCGTACATCATAAAGGAGTGAATGAATCATGAGTGAAGCAGTAGCTACCTTGGAAGGTTGGTATTCCCTGCATGATTTCCGTGCAATCGATTGGCCCGCTTGGAAACAATTAAGCGTGGAAGAACGCACATTGGCAGTTAATGAATTACTTGATCTCCTTGATACATGGAAAGCAGTTCAAGATAAAAAAGAAGGCAGTACTTATCTTTACAGCATTGTAGGTCAAAAAGCAGACATCGCCTTTATGCATTTTCGCCCAACAATAGAAGAACTGAACGAGTTGGAGACGGCGTTCAATAAAACCCGTTTTGCTGACTTTACCATCCCTACATACTCTTATGTTTCTGTTGTTGAACTGAGCGGCTATATCGGCGGCCCTGGAGTAGATCCAAACACAGATCCAGGAATCCAGGCTCGTCTCAAGCCAATTTTGCCTCCGAAAAAGCATTTTTGCTTCTATCCAATGAACAAGAGACGCTCTGGCAATGATAACTGGTACATGTTAACCATGGAAGAGCGCCGTGAAATGATGAAGAGCCACGGGTTGATTGGTCGCAAATATGCGGAAACGATCAAACAAATTATCACTGGATCTGTTGGTTTAGATGATTGGGAGTGGGGCGTTACCCTCCTGTCTGATGACCCGCTGCAATTCAAAAAAATCGTTTATGAAATGCGCTTTGATGAAGTTAGTGCTCGCTTCGGTGAGTTCGGTTCCTTCTATGTAGGTAACCTGACTGACAAAGAATCCCTTGCGCGCATGCTCGAAGTATAAAAGTAAAGTGTAGTAAAATAAAACGACCGTAGCCCCTCACAGCTACGGTCGTTATCGATTAATGTTACTTTTTGGATGCGGCAACGATTGGTTGTATGCTTTCTTGTGAAGGAGTACCAGCCCCATCACAATTCGGGCAATCCTCTGTACCCCCAACAATCAGTTGAAAATATCCCTGGCCTTTGCAGTATGGACATGTTTCGGACTGGTTATGTCTACGACTCATGCTACTCTCTCCTTTCACATTCCCTCTGATTTTCATTTTACACCAATCTGGACTCTTAATTTCTTTATTTTCTGAATCTTTTGTGACTTGATCAATACTATAACAAATCTGAATCCAGTTGTGAAATGCTTTCTAGACAAAAATTCCGCAAAAAAACGAGATGTAAGCGTGTACATCTCGTTTTTTCTGACATTTCCGAAATTTTACTTAGTCTTTTGGCGCAAAGATCTTGTAGCTTGTATATCCAAACACAGGGTCAGGTGAATGTTCTCCTCCTAACAACGCATTTGCCTGATCAGGGATATGCGGTAAGATGATTCGCATGTATTCAGTAGAAAGTGGATCGACAATCAACTGCTTAATCGGTAAAAACGTCGCCACTTCAATCTCCCCCGGTTGTGGAGTTGGCTCACCACTTACGTAATCCATGACAAAAACGACCATGTTATCACTGATCTCATCTCGAATGACACCTGTACGGATCGCAACTACTTGTCTGATCTCCGCTTCAACACCCGTCTCTTCCATTACTTCCCTAATTGCAGCTTGATCAACCGTTTCCCCTGGTTCCACAAAACCTGCGGGAAACGACCACTTGCCTTTCAGACCGCCGTACGTTTTTTTGACGACAAGCGCTTCATCTCCCTTGATGACAATCCCCGCAGCAGCTAACCATACTTTTGATTTCTTCAAAATGCCACCTCCATCTACTACCATTTCCATTCCGTTTGAAGTCATCACCAGCCACGAAAAAGAGGACGATGCTAATCGTCCTCATCTTCATCCAACAGACCGTTGTCAATCATATAGCGAAGGTTTTCGCGATCGCGTTCTCGCCCTTTTTCCTTCAACCGCTCGATTGCCGGCTGAATCAAAATATCCACTTCTTTTTGGACGTGGTACGCCAGGTCATGACGACTTTGATCTTCGAGGAAAGAACCCACTTCCATTAAATTATGGTAGCGGTCCAACTCATCTCTGGTGAGCAATCCTCTTACTTGAACACTGCAATGGCGCATAAAGCATGCCCCTTACTATAATTTGGCTTTCTTCAATGCTAACCCTAATCCACCAATTTTGTAAAGATAGCGGAGGTCGCCTGCTTTTTTGAGCAGAGCTGCACTTGTTCCGAACACCTTTTTCTTGCCTACAAGACCGATTCCCTCGCCTTTGCCAAGTGAAGCAAGTGTTCCTTGCAGTGCTGGAACGAATGGCTGCAGATTGTCATTACGAATGATCGCGATCAGGTTCGAGCCGCAATTTTGCCCTTGCTGTACAGCGATTTGTGCTGTTGGTGGATATGGTCTGCCCTGGTCATTAAAGATTAGTGCGCAGTCACCCACGATAAACACATTGTCATGTCCAGGAGCATGCAAGTATTGGTCAACCTTGACACGACCACGCATTACTTCGAAACCGGATTGCTCGACGATTGCATTTCCACGCACCCCGCCCGTCCAGATCACGGTAGCAGACTTGATTTCTTCTCCTGTGGCAAGTACGACGCCATCTGGAGTACACTCTTTAATCGGTGTGCTGATTCTAAATTCAATTCCTTTACGAGCAAGTACATCCATTGCATAGTCAACCAGCTCCTGATCAAAGCCTGGAAGTGCTGATGGAGCAGCCTCAATATTGTAAATTTTGACTAATTCAGGATCTACATCAAATTCTTTGCACAATTCAGGAATACGGTCAGCCAATTCACCTGAGAATTCAACACCTGTGAAACCTGCGCCACCTACAACGAATGTGAGATAATCTGTGCGAGTTGGTTCCGTTTTGAACTTCGCAAACATATACTCTATATGTTCACGGATTTGACGCACTGCATTGATACTGCGAATGCTGAATGCATGCTCACGAAGACCGACGATACCGAATGTCTCCGGCTCACTTCCGAGCCCAATGACGAGGTAATCATAGGAAAGTACTTGACCGTCCTCCAAAGTAACCGTCTGCTCTTGTGGTTGAATACCGGCAACTGTTCCTTTGATAAAATTGATTTTATTTTTGTCGATAATGGTATCGAGATCTACACGTGCATGGTCAGCGGATGCTGTTCCTGCTGCTGGTTCATGAAGCCAAGTAGTAAGGTAGTGGTAATTATGCTTGTTTACCAAAGTTACTTCCGCTTCGTTATAATTTAACTTCTTTTGAAGTTCCAATGTGGTCAAAAGTCCTCCGTAACCTGCTCCCAAAACCAAAATTTTTGGTGTACTCATGTTGTATCCCTTCCTATACCGAATATTTGTGGGAACGCTGCTTGTTTGCGCTTTTTTTCACGTAAGTAGATATGTTTAATGTGCCCCTCTGCGTCCAAACTACGTTGCATAAGTTTTGGTTACTGGGAGGCTTGTGAAAAAATGCACAAACATCATCTCACTCAACCGCTTTGTTAGGTAGTTGTGCGACTTTGCAAGAATTGTGAACAAAAGTTCTTTTTTATTTTCTTTGTTCACAAAGCGTTCACATCTTTACCTTTATCATATGAGGACTGGTCAAATTTTGCAAGTGATTTTTATCACAGACTTTTTTGTCGATTGGTGTAAAACTTTTTTATGGTACGGGATGTTTTCCTTTTTTTCTTGTACAAGGATGTTTATAATAGGAAAGTGTGAAATGAGTCAAAAAGAATTCATATTTCTATTCGGAGGTGCAAGTTCGTGAGTTTCCTGAACAAAGACGAAGAAGTACGCGATCTAACAATTATTGGAGCTGGACCTGCTGGTCTATTTACTGCATTTTATGGCGGGATGAGACATGCAAGTGTAAAAATTATTGAAAGTATGCCGCAAATTGGTGGACAGCTTTCTGCTCTCTATCCTGAAAAATATATCTATGATGTAGCTGGATTCCCTAAAGTTCGTGCACAAGAACTTGTAGATGGATTGAAACAACAAATTTCCATGTTCAACCCAACAATTTGCACAGAGCAAAAAGTTGAAAACGTAACCAAAAACGATGAAGGCATCTTCGAGGTTACTACTGATAAAGGTGTTCACCTTTCCCGTGCAGTAGTTATTACCGCTGGTTGCGGCGCGTTCGAACCTCGTAAATTGGAACATCCAGATGCAGTGAAATACGAAAAATCCAACCTTCACTACTTCGTAACTGACCTCAATGCATTTGCTGGTCAAAAAGTACTTGTAGTTGGTGGTGGTGACTCCGCAGTTGACTGGGCACTCATGCTCGAGCCAATCGCAACAGAGGTTACTTTGACTCACCGTCGTGACAAATTCCGTGCTCACGAACACAGTGTAGAAACTTTGATGAACTCCAAAGTAAACGTTCTTACACCATGCGAAATCGCTGCTCTTCATGGCGAAGATCGCATTGAGCGTGTAACTTTGACTAACAACGTAACCAAAGAAGAAACAACTGTTGAAGTTGATGCAGTAATTGTAAACTTTGGTTTCATTTCTTCTCTCGGACCAATCAAAAACTGGGGCCTTGAATTGGAAAAAGGTTCTATCGTGGTTAACTCCAAAATGGAAACCAACATCCCTGGTATCTATGCGGCTGGCGACATCGCTACATACCCAGGTAAAGTAAAATTGATCGCTGTTGGCTTCGGTGAAGCTCCAACTGCGGTGAACAATGCCATGTCCTACATCTACCCAGATGCAAAAGTACAACCACACCATTCCTCCAGCATGGATTTTGGTGGTTCCAAGTAATCTCACGTTTTTTGCACACAACACCCTCCCTACCCCAGGTGAGGGTGTTTTTGTGTCCTCTCTTCCCGTGACGGGGCTTCGGCTTGTGCATATTCCGAACGGCTCAGGCGCAAAGTAGGTATGTGGGGTGATTCATATGCAATTCATCTGTCCCGTCTGCAATGGTTTTACCAGACTTCAGGTATCCTGCTCGTCCTGTCAGCACACAATTGATGATGCAGGCAGACTTGCCGACTACTTCGGTGATTATAGTCCTTACCTTGAAATTGACGATTCCAAGCTGTCCAATGGTTTCATGGATCTGTCCAACCATGAGTGCATTCATGTCGGATGGTGCCCTCACTGTCGCAGGGAACAGCTTGTTTTTGTCTCTGAGCAAACTCCTGCTGAAATATTCCTGTCGAGTTAAGTCGATTTAGGGAAAGTAAAAGGACGTGAGAAATTCTTCACGTCCTTTACATGAATCAACCTTTTTTCTTCAGTTCTGCAATTTTATCAGTCATTCTTGCGTTTTTCTGCTTAGCCTGTTCCAACATTTTTGGAAGTACGGCCTTGATCCTCGTTGCATCCTGAGAGGTAATTGCCTCTGTGAATTCTGCGCAGAGTGCTTTTCTCTCTTCTCGAAGCTTACCAAGCTCTTCTTTGTGTGTCTTCATCCACTGCTTGTACTTCTCCTGTTTTTCCTTAGAAGAAATTTCACCTACCACAGATTTCATTTCTTTGTAAAGGCGATTACGCTCTGCGAACACATCCTTCCACTGCTGCGTTTGATCAGGTGTGTATTTCTCAGACAACAGTGTCACATACGTCTGAAAATGTACACCATGCATGATTCTCATTTTGTGGTGGTGACCGTCGTGTGAATGCTCTACTGCCTCACCAGAATTTTGCAAACGGGTAAAGCTTGTGTTGTCTGCATAAGCCAAGCCAGGAACCAAAAGCATAGTCGCAACAGCCGCTGCGAGCCATTTACTTTTCCATTTCAACATACTGATCCTTCCTCCTTTTAACAGTTCTCATTTTTACTGTTCCCATTCACGGAAAAATAATGAACAAAAAATGCGTGGAATTGGGGCTATACAAAGTTTCTAATTTTTGTTATTTTATGATTGATCGATCAATCAAGTATAAAACGAGGTGCCTCTTATGCCACGAACGAAAGAACAAAACGAACACATCAGGCAAGAAAAACGAGCAAAAATTCTTCAAGAAGCCACTGTCCTCTTTGCAGCACACGGCCTTTCTCAGACAACAATCGCCATGGTCGCCAAATCGGCAAATATTAGCTTTGGAAGTGTATTTACCTACTTTCCTACCAAAGAAGAATTGTTTCAGGCTGTTGTTCTTGAACCATTGGATGAGTTAAAAACTACGTTATTTGAACGGACAGTACCAGCGGACACTCCCCTACTAGAAATAAAAAAACTGGTAAAACAGCAGGTCCGTATTTTCTCGGAACGAAAAGATTATCTCCGAATCGTTCAGTATGTGTTAGGGCAATCAGATCGCTTCCCTGATTTATTTGTAAAGCTGGATGAGTTTTTAAATTCGATTATTGCCTCTCTCGAACCACTGATCATTGCAGGCCAGGCCTCAGATGAATTAGAACCCATCGACCCGAAGCTGGTTGCGTTATCCTATTTCAGCTATCTCAACGGAATTCGCTTAACCATTAATGACTGTCCGGATAATACCATTTGGGATATGTATGTAGATCAAGGAGTGCGTCTGTTCGGTCCCAAACGATAACAAATCAGGAAGGGATTTGAGAGTATGAAATTCCGTGATTTTCATCCAAATATTAAAATCAGAATCGTTGTCCAGTTTTTCACCAATTTGGCAACCATGATGGTTGTTCCGTATTTGGCCATTTATTTTGCCTCTCGGGTTGGTGAAACCATCACTGGAATCATGTTTCTCACGGTTATTTGCTCAGGTGTTGCCGGAGGGTTTGTTGGGGGCTTTTACGGAGATCGTTTGGGCAGGAAAAAGCTGCTTGTAATATCTGAATGTTTTGTAGGAATAACTTATTTACTGATTGCGCTATCTAACTCATCCTGGTTCGAATCTATTCCAGTTACCTTTATCTTGTTTATTATCAACATGTTTTTTGTCGGGGTGTTTGCGCCCGCTTCCCAAGCAATGGTCATTGATGTAAGCGCCTCGGAAGAACGGAAGTATGTATTTGGCTTCATGTACTGGTCATTCAATCTGTCCCTTGCCTTGGGAGGGCTCATCGGTGCTTATTTATTTGAGACGTATCGCTTTGCATTGTTTTTAAGTGTTGCCATCATTTCTTTATTCTCGATGCTTACAACCATAATCTTCATCAGTGAAACTCACCAGCGCAATGAGAAAGCGACTCCTGCAACGGGAAGGGAAACTAATTTTGTAGGAACCTACAAGCAAGTCCTGCGAGACAAGGTTTTCCTGTTATTTGTCTTTGCCGGTATTCTTATTTCCTCTGTTGAGAATCAATTAACAAATTACATCGGCATTCGCTTGGCTAAAGAGCTGCCTGCTCAAGCCTTCTTGCCTTTTCAGGTGTTTCCGTTGGAAGTTGACGGGATGAGAATGCTGGGGATCCTGCGAACAGAGAACACGCTGTTGGTCGTTCTGTTCACAACCATTGTCACGGCCATTATGAAGCGCTATCACGATCGGAATGTTTTGACATGGGGAATATTCTTCTTTACGCTGGGCTTCATGGTGCTTGGCTTTAGTAATCAACCGTGGGTACTCCTGCTTGCCATGTTGGTCCTTTCGATTGGAGAGCTCATGTACATCCCGATCAAGCAAGCCATTCTCGGAGACATCCCTCCTACCCATTTGCGCAGCTCCTACATGGCTATTAACGGAATGACCCAATACATTGCCATGATGGTCGGAGCCGTAGGGATTACACTGGGCAGTTTTCTCTCTTCCTGGACGATGAGCCTGCTTTTTGCCGTGATGGGTTTTGGGGGTTTATTGTTGCTGCGCTCCGTTCTTCGAGAAGTGGCGGGACGGCGTAAGTTGAACAAGGAGCAGGAGATAAGCGCATAGACATGAGCAACCCCATGGCATGAGAACTGTCATCTTACTCTTCGGTCAAAATCCGGTCTCCCTGTGTACTAGGCTGGGAAATAACAAGAAACTCAATCGCTTCATTAGTATGATTCCTGATGTGATGCGGTATATTAGGAGCTACCTCAATCCCCTCTTGCGGTTGCAAAACGATTTCCTCACCATTTAACTCAAATAAAGCCGTTCCTGATAGCATAAAGAAAAACTGGCGAGCTGTCTGGTGATAATGCCTCGCTTCGGAGGTACCTGCCGGCATTCGTTCATGAATCACACTCAACTGCCCATTCTTGACCAGAAACCATCCATCACAGTGGTCACCCCATAGATAGTGTTCTGCATTTTGTTTACTTATTTTCATCTGTTCCACCTCATCTCCACGATTCCACCATGTGGTGTATTACTGATTCCTGTCATTACTTCTATTACGATTCCATGATTAACCACGATCACTCTATCATAATGGGTGTATTTTTGTAGAACGGCCCATACTCTGTTCTGGATTTCTTCCCTTGTCTCCCAGTTTTTCTTGAGGTTCGGCGAGAAAATATCCTTATGTTCTCGAAAGTCCTGATAAAACTCGTCCACTTCGTGACTGGAAGTGTAAGAGTACTGTTTATCTGGAATCCATTCGTGCAAATCGATCTCAACTTGTAGTGGCAGAGCCAGTTTTTCATTCAGGATGTACGCTGTCTGAAGTGTCCTCGTATAGGGAGACGTCAGAATTAGCTCTGCCCCTTGCAGGCTCGTCTCATTTCTTGTCATCTCCGCTTGCTTCACTCCACGTATGGTAAGCGGCACCAGGTCTCGTCTTGCACCAACCAACTTCTTTTCCTCACACAAATTCCAGTCCGGCTCCCCATGTCTCACAAAAATAAAAACCGTCATCGGCATCTCCTCTATTCTTGTATTACCATTTACTCGCTATCACGCAAAAAAACCTCCTTGGATTCATGCAACTTTCCTGCACAAACGAAGGAGGTTTGTCATTTACTCGCGAATCAAATTGGAGATTTCAATGTACGGATAGCCTTTGTCATAGTCAAGTACACCCATGGTTTCCAGCAGATCAAGAATCTCTATACCCTTTTCCCGATTCATTCCACTTACCTGAATAATTTCTTCTCTCGTAAGCCGCTCCGCTAACCGGATTCGAGAGCCGTTGCGCTCCCCTAATTGCTTGAACGTGCTGATGATCCTCATATTATCGTCGTTAAAGAAAAGGTCGATCAAGTACTCATTTGTCTTTCGCAGTCTCTGGCTGAGCATTTCAAGAACTCGCAGGGTTGAGACGCTGTTGTTAAACACCTTCTTGAACCCATCATTGCTGATTGATACACAGGTCAAATTCTCCAGACTCTCCACACTGGCAGATCGCATGTTACCGTCAATCAGAGCCAACTCACCAAAGAAATCACCCTTCTTCAGAATGGAAAGGACAATTTCATTGTTGTTTCTCTTTTTGACAACCTTTGCTGTGCCGTCCACAATGATATAAAAGCAAATTCCCCGGTCCCCTTCATTGAAGATGACATCACCATCATAATATCTCTCAAGCTTCGAACAGTTAGCAATCTCCGATAGTTCAGAATCATTTAATCCTTGAAAGATTAAAAAACTTTTCAGTACCGTTTTTATCATTTCTCCCACTGCTATCAACTTCCCCTTATAACAGTCTGCATGTAGTCTTTCTATTATACCATCTTTTAGCAAGTGCCCCCTTCTATTGTTCTTGTTCTATGAAATTGAACTTTTAGGAGTAAAACCCACTAATAAAACATAGCAATCGTTACGATATATAATACAGGATTTCACTTTAGTGTTATAATTTAATAAGGTGCTTTTTCTATATTCTTCCTGTTAATACGTAGTAGATATGCGTTACATATACATCAGAGAAATAAGCGAAATATAGGAGGCGAATTTAGGTGCCTATCGTATATAAAGGTGAGTTTATTGAGAGTGTAGAAATGAAAAAAATAACCGTTTCCCTTATTGGTGGAGGCGACGGGACAGAAATAATTCACCATCGCATTGAAAAAGGTGCTAAGTGGAGTCTATATCCACAAGATGGATGGGTAGCTTTAGAACATATAACCATTCTTTCTGGAATACTAAAACTTCAATTAGAGGATTGCGAACAAACCTTACATCCGGGAGACTCCTTTTTTGGAAGTCCTATTTCGAAAACGTATATTTTTACGGCAGAAGAAGACACTGAGTTTTTGTACGTCTCTTCAAGGCCCGTTTTCCATTACTATAGCCAAGCAACAAAAAAAATGATGGATTTAGCTATTGCGATCGAAGAAAAGGATGGTTATACAGTTGACCATTGTAGTAGAATTACCCAACTATCGATGATGATAGGTGAATCAATGGAATTGGATTCTCATCAATTATTACGTTTGAATGTTTCGTCATTTTTGCATGATGTTGGAAAAGTTAGGGTACCTCTATCTATTTTACAAAAACCTGGGAAGTTATCGGATGAAGAATGGACAATTATGAAAAAGCACAGTACGTATGGGAGGGAAATCCTCTCAGAAACAAAAATTCCTTTGATCATGGATGCAGGATTGATTGTAGAACAACATCATGAACGATTTGATGGAAAAGGCTACCCCAATGGTTTAAGTGGTGGTAATATATGTATCGAGGCTGCTATCATCTCGGTTGCTGACTCTTATGATGCAATGACAACTGATAGGCCTTATAAAAAAGGCAGAACCAAAGCAGAAGCTCTGGAAGAAATTCAACGATGCAGTGGCACCATGTACAATCCAGACGTTGTAACTATGTTCCTATCTCTCAAAGATAGAATAAATTAAGTTGGAGGAGAACAAATTGAAAAAACTTGGTGTACTGTTAACATCTTTACTGCTTGTAGTTAGTCTCGGTTTCCAAGAGGCAAAAGCAGCCTACTTACCAGAGTATGATAAGTATAAGGAAGTACCTGAACAAAAAGCAAGAGCACTTGCTGATGCAATGGGACTAAAAGGTATTCCCCTCGGAGAAGAAACTGCCAGACTTTCCTTTGAACTTCAAGAAAAATGGATTGCTGAACTGGAAGAGAAATCAGGTAGAGAATTTGATCACTGCTACGTCTGGCTTACAGTAGATGGCAAAGTTGTTTTAGGAATTGACCCACCAACAACAATGTATTAAACCATAAATTTGAAATACCCTCCCTGACTGTGCAACTTTTTTCTGTACAGTTGAGGAGGGTTTTTTTGCTACTTCTGCAATTTAGTAATCTACCCGATCAATCACACTTCTCACTTTACCCTCATCTATCGCCGTTTTAAACGAGCTTCCACAGCCACAGCTAGCCACTGCATTCGGGTTATTGATGGATGTATGAAAGATTCCGTACTTCCTTCGTAAACTTTCGGAGTAATGGAGTGTAGTCTATACCCTAGTCGTATCCTGCCGTTGTTTGTAAATAGTGATAAGTGGTACGAATGAGGGGAGTCGCGTTGCGATTCCGAAACGATTACCATTTCCAATACTACAATCGCGGTCTGTCGCAGAATTATTTGGAAGATAACAAATGTATGAGTATAATCTTTAATGGAGAGGTCGTTTCAAAGCCACATTATTTCGGATGGAATCAAGATTAATGATGCTATGCTAGAGGATGACCAACGACCTCTCTTCCCTTATTCACCGTAAATTATCAACGAGAAATTTATGCGCAATATCATACGTCCGCGCCGGCATGTTACCGAGCCTAACCGTCACCGTCCGCCACCCACGCAATCTCCACCGATAAGGCGCACCCATTTCGCTTAACGTGCGCATTACTCCGAATACATTCCGAATATCTACCGTATACATTCGATTCTCCCCTTTCGCTTGCAATCGTACCTTACCGAATTAGGACAAAAAAATAACGCCCTAGAATCGGGGCGCGTAAAAAACGATTATGGCAATTCTACTGTCACCGTAGAATTAAGGTACTCATAGTGCTCAGTTCCGTCATCTTTCTTGAAAGAAACAGAAAAAGTAATAATATACTTTCCAGGTTTTCCTGCTTCAAAGACAGCCAATTCCCTGCTATCCCCTTTTTCAATATTCTTTAATGAACCATAACCAGTATCACCGTAAAAAATACCCATTTGAGTTTTAACATCTTTTTCGTTCTTATACAAATGTTTTCCTACCAGGTATAGTTCCTCTCCAACCTTAATTGTGGCTTTCGACGGGCTTAGTGAAATTAACTGTGGATCATGAACCGCAATTCGTTGTCCTGCATACCCGTTCCAAATCTTTCCATCCTTATCCTTCATACTTATTTTATAGGAGACAAAAAAAGTGCCGCCCACATCAGGTGCTTTAAACTTGGCTTTTACTTTATATAATTTATCCTCGGTTTTCCGTGTATTTCTTGAAGGTACTTTTTCAAAATCGACTTCAACCCGAATTGAATTTGGGATATAACTGCCTTTATTATCTGTTTCTGCTGTTAGTTCGATTGTCTCACCTGGTTTATAGACTTCTTTGTCAAACTTAATCGTTGTAGGTGCAAGATCATCAACCACTTCGATGTCAGCAAAAGCATGCGGCATAATGCTCATGAATAAGGCGAAAGTTATGAAAACTTTCAAGAATATCCTCATTAAATATTCTCCCTTTCTCTAATATTCTATTCTGTTTATATTACACTACATAGGTAAATTTTGTAATATCAAACAAAAAACGCCCACCTAACGGAGTGCAAATCCGCTAAGTGGGCGTAGGTGTTACAAGCTTAGGTCCGTGCGTGGATCTTCCGAGCCAATTGCATTGACCGTTTAGGTAACGTTCAGATTATCGGAGTCGACAAACGTTGATTTGACGGGAAAAATCAATCACACTTCTCCGCTTTACCCTCATCTATCGCCGTTTTAAACGAGCTTCCACAGCCACAGCTAGCCACTGCATTCGGGTTGTTGATGGTGAAGCCGCCGCCCATCATGGAATCTTTGTAGTCAATTTGCGTTCCTTTGATGTATTTGTAGCTGTTTTCATCTACGACAACCTTAATCCCGAATTGCTCAAAGGTTTGATCGCCTTCACGCATATCTTGATCCAGACCCATGCCGTATGAGAAGCCACTGCATCCACCCGGTTGAACGCCTACACGCAAAAACAGATTCGGATTATTTTCAGCAGCCATGAGTTCCTTAATTCTAGAGCTGGCTTGTTCTGTAATTTCGATCATGGTACACCCTCCCTTTTACCTTGGGTACATACTAAATATAGTATACAAATAAATTTGTTATCCCACAAGATTAACACTACTTATATGTTGAAAATAATCCTAACACGCTTAAAAAGGTGATTATTTCCTTTTTGTAGAATAGTGATTGGCAGAACAATCCAGGAGGTGCTTCCTTATGCCAAATTCACCAAAAAAGCGTGTCCTGTTGCTCGGTGGAAGCGGTTATCTCGGTGCGCAAATCAATTACCACTTACGAAGTGACACCGCGTGTACAAGCTTCAGTACCTGTTTTACAAATTCAGCCGACCCTCATCTTCTTCCTCTCGATGTGACAAATGAAGCTCAGCTCACCCGTATCCTCATCGAAACCTCTCCTGACGTTGTCATTTGGGCCTTGATGAGCGGACAGAATGAGTCTTCTCTGATTCAGGAGGGTTTATGCAAATTACTCACTCACCTGCAACCAGCAGCCAGATTGATCTACCTATCAACCGATGGTGTCTTCTCTCAGGGCACTGGTGCTTTTTCGGAGGATGATGAGACACATCCTCTTGGCGATGCGAATCCTCTTTCTGGTTACACAAATGCAAAGCTCTCGGGAGAAAGTACGGTACAACTGGCTTGCAGGAATTCCATAATACTGAGAAATGGCCCTATCTATGGTCAAAATATACTTGGAAAGTGGGATAACAGAACCACTTCTCTCCTGAATCAGCTGCAAGCAGGAAATATCGTCTCCCGTGCTAGCAACTTATTCAGAACATTTGTCCATGTCGATGATCTTGCTAAGGCAATTTGTGAACTTGTCCACACCAACTATAGTGGAAAACTTCATCTTGGGCCAGCTACCAAAGAAAGCTACTATTTGTTTAATCAAAAAATTGCAGCATCACTTGGCCTAGGTATAGATAATATTATGGCTTCTGCCATATCGGAAGAAGAAGCAAAATACCGTTGCCTCCCGCTTGATACATCTCTGGATACTTCTCTGGCACATCGATTGCTTACTACTAGCTTTCGGAGTATTTGAACTCTCCCCCTACCTAAAGAGTTGGGGGATTCTTGCGAACAGAGAAACATCCTTCTCTTCTTAGCAAGCGATTTCTGCGATTCCCGCAGTTTAGTTGGCATGTGCCAACAAACGAAGTCCTTCTTGCTTGATACTTGGATTTTTGCGAATCGTAGCCGAAAGAATAAGGCTATATGCACAAAAAAGCACCGATTCATCTCGCCCTTATAGAAGAGGGAGCCTTCTCGGTTATTTTAGATAAAAAAAGAAAAGAGGGTCTACGCCCTCCTTTCCGACTTACTTTACTATTTAGGCAAAATGCGCTCTACTTTCATATAAAAAGAATTTGTAGCAAATCTTCCGCTTCAACTGATTGTTTTTCCAGTCCTCTTTTTCAATCTCCAACAGCTTGTTATGGAGCAAGTCAATTTGTTGACTGTAAAAAAGAACATCTGGATGATCCAAACCATGCTCCAAGCCGATGGATATCATCTGCTGACGTAGGAGTTCGATTTTCTCGAGTATTTGTTCTCTCATGCAATCTCCTCCTTGCCTTTTGAGTAAAATAGGACTTGCAATTGATTTGATTATACAGGAAGTTATTGACATTAGCAAACAAATTTGCCAGTACTTCCTACTTTCACCCGTTGAATTTTTATAAAAAAATAGGTAATAATATTCAGAATAATTCAAATGTTGTTCCCCGTCCAAAAGAGATTTATAATGTAGTTGCTCTCCTTGGTTCCAAGCTGGATGGAGAACAAACAGAATATATGTAAGATCTGGATATTCTCACTGATGTTGAGGCTAAAGTACCAACAAAGGCCAACACCCTTCCGCCTTAAATTTATGAGGTCAGTTAGCTGATTATGTCCGTGAGATACGATTCCAATAGTTTACGTATAACACGAGAGGAGCTGGAGGTACATGTCGATTTTGTCGATCCAAACACAAGATAAATCCCTGGCAGAAGTTGCAGAAAAGGTAATTAATCAAGAACGCTTAACAATTGAAGACGGTCTTGCCCTGTATAATTCTCAAGACCTTCTGACGATTGGTCAACTTGCCAACCTTGTTAATACTCGCAAGAATGGCGACAACGTATACTTTATCCAAAATCTCTATATCAATCCTACCAATGTCTGTGAGGCAAACTGCAAATTCTGTGGATACCGTCGTGACCTTGGTGAAGACGGGGCTTATACCATGAGCATGGATGAGCTGCTACATTATGTTGGAACCCGTTATCACGAAGGAATTCGCGAATTCCACGTCGTTGGCGGACACAATCAACATATGAAGTTTGATTACTACCTGGATACGGTGCGTACACTTAAGCAGGCCTATCCAAACGTCACGATCAAGGCATATACAGGAGCAGAAATTGAGTTTTTCTCTCGCATTTCAGGCCTGAGCTTCCGTGAAGTACTGCAGGAATTAATCAAAGCAGGACTTGATACACTACCAGGTGGTGGTGCTGAAATTCTTACTGAACGTTACCGCCTCTTAATGAGCCCTGAAAAAGCATCCACCGACCAATGGTTGGAAGCACATCAAACAGCACATGAACTGGGATTGAAAACCCATGCCACGATGCTTTACGGCTCCATCGAAACGTTGGAAGAGCGCTTGATCCACATGTCTCGTGTTCGTGAGCTTCAGGACAAAACGAACGGTTACATGGTATTTATCCCGCTTGCGGTACAACCAATGAAAGTTACAGCAGGGATCAAACGTCGCACGTCTGCAATCGATGACCTGAAAACCATTGCCATCAGCCGCCTGATGCTCGATAACTTCAATCATATTAAAGCGTACTTCATCAATATCGGCACACAGTTAACCCAGCTTGCCCTGACCATGGGTTCTTCCGACGTACACGGGACGTTAATTGAAGAGCGCATCAGCCATGCCGTGGGTGCTCTTTCCCAACAAGGACTTACTGTCGATGAGCTAGTCTGGTTGGTTGAAGGCGCAGGCAAAAAAGCCATTGAACGCGACACCTTCTACAACGTAATCAAGCGTTACTAGGGGAAATCAATAGTAATTCACTTGCGAAAAAGGACTCTCCCTCGTTAAAAGGGAAAGTCCTTTTCTTCTGCCTCTTCAGCTTCTTGAATTTTTTGTTTGATTTTCGCAAACAATTCTTCTGATGTAGGAGCATTGATGAAATCTCCATTAACCAGTGCGAACGGGCCCATATAGCACTCACCGCAATGTCCGAGACAACCATATTCGACGACATCAACATCCAGTGTTGCATCGTTTTCCAATCGATTTATGAGATCTTTCGTAAAAGATGAAGCGTTACTGGAACAAAATTCAACTAAAGCTTTCAGATGTGTTCACCTGCCTGCTACCTGTAATTTCCCCTTTACTATTTTACCTTGATCCAACACATTGTCCAGTCTAGAACTTGTTGCCATTTATTAATTTCACTTGCATTTTGTCATAGAATTGACAAAAATAGAATGAGTACAATTATATGGATGAAGGAAGGAACCATTATGAAACGACTTGTCATACTAGGTGGAGGCTACGGAGGGGTAAGAATTGCCGAACGTATTCTCTCACCCGAGCTACCTGACGATGTGTCCGTTATCTTGGTAGACCGTATGCCATTTCATGGACTAAAAACAGAGTATTTTGCACTGGCGGCAGGTACAGAATCAGAAAAGACTGTCCGGGTGCCTTTTCCATCTGATTCCAGACTCACAATCAGACATGGAGAAGTTATAAAAATAGACCTTGAAATGAATGTAATTGAATTTGCTTCCGGCGACAATCTGCCATATGACTGGTTAGTTGTCGCTTTAGGTTGTGAAGATCGCTATCACGATATTCCGGGTGCTGAAGAGTTTACCAACTCGATACAAACGCTGGAGCAGACACGCAAAACCTATACAGCCATTCACAACGTAAAACCATATGGTCAAATCACAGTAGTGGGTGGCGGTTTAAGTGGTGTCGAGCTTGCTTCTGAACTCCGTGAAAGCCGCCCTGATCTTAATATCCGCATTCTCGACCGTGGTGACAGCATCCTGAGCCCGTTCCCCAAAAAACTGCAGATGTATGCTTCCGAGTGGTTTATTCAGCATGACGTAGCACTCATGTCTTCCGCTAATGTTACTCGTATTGAACAAGGCGTACTCTACAACAACGATCAAGAACTTCATAGTGATGCGATTGTTTGGACGGCAGGAATTCAGGCAAACCGAATTGCACGAGAGCTTCCTGTCGAGCATGATATATCTGGACGGGTAATCTTGAATCACCTTCACCAAATACCAAATTTTACTAATGTGTATGTTGTTGGTGATTGTGCATCCTTGCCTTTTGCCCCAAGTGCCCAGCTTGCGGAAGCACAAGGCGAACAAATTGCATCCATGCTAAAACATCAAATGAACAATTTGCCTTTCCCTACCTCACTGCCTCAATTGAAACTGAAAGGCACACTTGGCTCACTTGGTCACAAGGAAGGCTTTGGTATGATGGGCAAGCTGTCATTGGTTGGTCAAATGCCTCGAATCATGAAAAGTGGTGTTCTCTGGCTGTACAAAAATCATCTTGGATAAAAGTAATAAAGGTCTGCCTCCCCTATCAGGAAGCAGACCTTTTTTTATCATTTTATGCCTCAACCGGCACTAAACCCAGCTTTTCCAGTTTATCTCCAATTTCCTTTAACTTCGGATTTCCTTCACCGACAATTTCCCCGGAAATTACGACAAGCGGATACCACAAATCTTCGTTCAAAATACGCTCTGCCCACATTTTGTCATCATCTGTCTCAGGTTTTTCAAAATCGGAATACCGAATGACAATCTTGTCTTGACCGTATTTCCGCCCAAGTGCAGCTTCTAGCCAAACGGCTGTCTCTTTGGCTGATGGCAGATTCACGCAGCTCGCACATAATGTTTCTGTTCCGTATACAGCTATCTCAACTCGTTCCAATTGTCTCAGCCCTCCCGTTTCCACTACAACAATAGTATTATTATACTCCTATCCCCTTCTTACGTCCATTTGCCAAGGGTAGGAAGTGTGGGCGCGACCTGGGCATCATCTTGGAGAGTGAATCTGTTTATTAAGAAAGAGCCTGCGCCAAATCCTCAATCAGGTCTTCCACATCTTCAATACCTACGGAAATACGGATAAGTCCATCTGTAATTCCTAACTCAGCACGACGCTCGGCTGGAATCGAAGCATGTGTCATTCGAGCAGGTACGCTAATCAGACTTTCTACAGCGCCGAGAGACTCAGCAAGGGTGAACCATTTCACTTTGGAGAGCACTTCGTCTGCACGCTCTGCACTGCCTACATCAAAAGAAATCATTCCGCCGAATCCACGGCTTTGCTTCTTCGCTAATTCATGCCCAGGATGATTCTCGAGGCCAGGATAGATCACTCGTGAAATGTCGCTACGCCCTGACAGCCACTCTGCAAGCGCACGAGCATTCGTCTCGTGCTCCTCCATACGAACACCAAGCGTTTTCATTCCCCGAAGCAATAACCAGGAGTCTTGCGGTCCTAGAACACCACCGATGGCGTTTTGCACATAGTGGAGATCTTCGCCAAGCTGCTCGTCTTTGGTTACAACCAGACCAGCTACCACGTCGCTGTGTCCTCCCAAATACTTGGTTGCACTGTGGAAAACAATATCCGCGCCCAGATCAAGCGGGTTCTGCCAGTAAGGTGTCATGAACGTATTGTCTACCACGAGCAGCACATTTTTTTGTTTAGCAATTTGAGCTATCGCTGAGATGTCTGTGATTTTGAGCAATGGATTCGTTGGTGTCTCCATTACGATCGCACGTGTATTGGGTCCGATTGCTTTTTCGACTGCCGCCAAATCGCTTGTATCAACAAAGGTTGCTTCCAATCCGAGACGAGTAAACACACGGGTCACCACACGGTATGTTCCACCGTACACATCATCGCCTACTACCAAATGATCTCCTTTGTTAAAAAGAGACAGAATGGTTGACAAGGCTGCCATCCCGGAGCCAAAGGCAAACCCACGAGTACCACCCTCTACTTCTGCGATGTAGGTTTCCAGTGCGTGTCGAGTTGGATTGCCTGTACGAGAATATTCGAAGCCTTTATGTTTACCAATCGCTTCTTGCTTGTACGTGCTTACTTGATAAATCGGAACAGATACTGCGCCTGTATGCGGATCTCCGTCGATACCACCATGGATCAGTCTGGTTTTTAATCTCATCTTTACATACCTCCCTGATAAATCTTTTTGCTCAAATAACGTTCACTGCTGTCAGCAAAGATGGTGACAATGTTGGTTCCCGGCTTTGCGTTTTTCGCTTCTCGCAAGGAAGCTGCCAGAGCAGCACCTGCAGAGCTTCCCACGAGTAGTCCTTCTTTCGCTGCCAGTTCTTTCACTAAACGGAATGCTTCTTCATCGGTAATGGTATGAATCGCATCGAAATAGCTTGTATCCATGAAAGGAGGAAGAAACTCCATCCCAATACCTTCTGTTTTATGTGGGCCTGATTCTCCGCCATTCAGGATCGATCCTTCTGGCTCAACAATTACTGTTTTTACGGCAGGATTTTGTTCTTTTAAGTAGCGGGCAACGCCCATGAACGTTCCCCCTGATCCTGCACCGGCTACAAATATATTCACATTTCCTTCCATTTGACTCCAAATCTCAGGACCTGTTGATTTATAATGAGCATCTGGATTCGCTGGATTAGCGAACTGCTGAGGAACAAATGAGTTCGGAATGCTTGCTGCCAGTTCCTGCGCTTTCGCAATCGCTCCTTTAATTCCCAGCTCTGTTGGTGTGTTTACTACTTCTGCACCTAATGCACGCATGAGTTCTTGTTTTTCTTCCGAGAACTTCGCAGGCACACAAAAGATAACCTTATAGCTAGTGCCCACGGCTGCCAATGCAACCCCTATTCCGGTGTTCCCTGCGGTTGGCTCAATGATTGTTCCACCCGGCACCAACTGACCACTTTCTTCTGCCGCTCTGATCAGTTCAAGGCCCAAGCGGTCTTTCACGCTTCCGCCCGGATTAAAGTATTCTAACTTAGCAAAGAGCCTCACTTGATTTGGCAGTTCAAATTGAGTAAGCTCGACAATGGGTGTGTTGCCAATTAATTCTTTGACGTTGCGATAGACCTTCACGCTAATATCCCTCGTTTCAATAGTGTCCCACCGTACATTATAGCATGACCTAATTTTCTGCTACAGTATCGTTTCGTAATTAATTCCAATTATGTCTTTCTGCGATAGACAATTCAATATTATTTTGCTTTTAAAACAAAAATGTTTAGAAACTATCATCTTTCATCATGGATTTATCCGTAAAAGGGGATTATAATAAAGATGAGGTTTGAGCAAAAAGGAGTGAAACATTCATGGAAATCAAAGAACAAGTACAAGAAGTTCTCGATAAATTGCGCCCGTTCTTGCAACGTGACGGTGGAGACGTACAATTGGTTGACGTTGAAGACGGTATCGTAAAACTGCGTTTGATGGGTGCATGCGGAAGCTGCCCTTCTTCTACTATTACGTTGAAAGCTGGTATCGAGCGCGCGTTGGTGGAAGAAATCCCAGGAATCGTAGAAGTACAACAAGTATTTTAAAAACCCAACCCAGCCGATTGAGGCTAGTCAAAACCCCCTTCTCTTATAATAGGAAGGGGGTTTTGGTTTGCCTGTTTTCATTGTGATTTCCTAGCAAATGTGTATCAAAAAATCGGGAGACACGCTTCTTATATTCGTCAGGAACCGCAGCATAGCTTCTCACATGTCCTGTCCCCTCAACAATCCACAGCTCCGAATGTGGATGCAATACCGTTTCATACATTCTCTTGCTGTGGTATGGGGGAATCGTATCATCTGCGGTACCGTGGATAAACAATATCGGGCGTGGTGTGATTTGCTTCACCGCCTCAATTGGCTTGACCTGACGAGGATTAGCCCCTGAGATAAGTGGGATCAGCGTCAGGATAATCGAGTTAAAAGGAAAACGGGGAAGGCTGGTCCATGTCGACATTTTTTCACGCAAGTACGTATACAAGCAGGAGAAGGAAGAGTCTGCAACCACTGCTTTTACCCGATCATCTTTTCCTGCCACCAGAAGTGAGGTTGCAGCCCCCATGGAAAAGCCGATACAGCCGATTTCCGTTTCTGGATCGCGCTGCTCCACATAATCGATCGCTCCCAACAAATCACGCTGCTCCAATAGACCTATCGTCGTACGGCTCCCGCCTGATTCTCCTGCATTGCGAAAATCAAACATGAGTACATTATATCCATCTGCAATCAGTTCCTGTGCCAGAGCTAATGCTGGCAAATGTGGTTCTTGCCGATTCTGTGTATACCCATGAGAAAAAATTATCGTGGCTCCCTTTGGAGTAATTCCATTGGCCTCTGCCTCAAAATACCACCCCGACAACATGATCTCTTGCTCACGACTGGGGAACTTGACTGATTCGTACTCCTGAATGCCGTAATGCTCTGGAAGCATGTCAACTGGTTTACGAGGCGGATGCAAGAACTTCCATCCAACATAAAGGGAAAATGCTACTGTAGCAATGAGTAACAAAACAACAACAGACAGTGCGGTCATCAACAGGATTTGTGCCAAGCAGCCTCCCCCTTTCCTTCTTTTTACCAGGAACTGTTTCTGGAACTGGAGTAATAACTTGAGTCCGAACTCTCATTTCGACAAGAACTTTCGCTATCATAGGAGCAATCACTTCGGCCTGAACCCTCGCTCTGGCATGAGCTTTCACTCTGATAAGAGCAATCGCTCTGGCAAGAACTCTCGCTCTCGCAAGAATCCCCTCTTGAACTCGAGTAGTTGCTGGAACCAGCATAAGAGTCCGCATTCGAATCGGTACCAGCACCATGACGTGCATACGATGATGAACTGCTGCTGTCCATGCCCAATACCCTGTCACGCCATAACCATTCAATTCGTGGAATCCGTATTCCATAAACCTCTTCGATTAACAGCGGAAACTGGCGCAAAACATTTTCCATTTCAATCAGTTCCTGCTCCAATTCCTCTGTCCAGTTTCTCAAATCTGATTGGTCAAGATTACCATCATTAATCTGGTCATACAATTCGATCTGGCGGAAAAACCTGCCTGGATATACCAAAAGTGAGTAAATCACTGAATATTCTTCTTCCAATAACGGTGCCACTTCATTATACCCTGCAAGGAATTGCTGGATGACGAAGGGATTATACCCGTTGCGGCGAACTTCCGCCTTGATCCACTGGCCAATATCTCTCGCCCGCATATCTAAAACCCAGGCATATTCACCAGCTAATCGTCTGGAACCGCGCTCATCAAACATAATATACCCGTCATCAAAGTTCTGAAAGGCAATTTTGCCTGTCGTGGCACTCATCCTGGTAACATTCTGATAGCCGTTGTCCTGCAAGAATTTGATTGAAATATCTGCTATCTGATGTACGTAGGTGTATGTCGTCAGTATATATTCATCAAATACGGTCAAATCTCCTTGATTTCTCTCCAATTCCTCTCGAATGCTTTCAAACATGCTGATTTTTTTACGCCACATTGACGGCCAGGTTCCCATTGAACGATAGGGGAAAAACAAGGCATCCACTGTAAAACTACATGTTCCCTGATGAAACTCAGCCAACGCCCTCCCGATCGCAAATGAAAAATCAACAGGAATGCTCTCACGTATCCCTTTGTGTACATAAATGACCCGATCGCCTGCGATGAGATATGGCTGGTTTTCTTTCGTTTTCAAGATGGGCAATGTCGTAAAGCTGGTTCCCTTAGTTATGTGCTTGCGTACGGAATCCACCAGCTTCTTCTTGTTTCGATAATTAAGTGGGTACGTATATAAATTAAACAGACCACGATCGGTCTCGAGTATCGTACGTCCGCCAGCTTCCCGATAACCATTGACAGTGAATCCATACTGTTCCTGGATCATAGAGATTACGTCACTCATGATCTCCCTCCTCATTCCACTCTGCCCTATTTTATGACTGGTGAGGGGGATAGGTGCCTATTTTTGAACAGATACTATTTCAGAGACTTCTGTTTGAAAGAGGGATGAGACGTGACGATGAAAAAAGTGTACGCCAAAGACGTATATGACAAAGTAATTGAACTTCTCCCACTACGTGGCGTTTCTTTGCGGGACATTGGAGAACTGGTGTTTTTTCTACAACAGAAATACATTCCGAATCTGCAAATAGAGGATTGCATCGAAAGTGTTGAAAGAGTGTTAGAAAAACGCGAAGTCCAAAATGCCCTTCTCACGGGAATCCAGTTGGATATGTTGGCGGAAGAAGGAAAACTGATGTCTCCTTTGCAAGAGATGCTAGCTTCCGATGAACCGTTATACGGCGTAGATGAAGTGATGGCACTGGCCATTGTCAACATTTACGGAAGCATCGGGTTTACGAATTTCGGGTACATTGACAAGGAAAAACATGGCGTTCTGGGCAAGCTTAACGACAAAAGGTACGGCTCCCACACCTTTCTCGATGATCTGGTCGGAGCAGTTGCTGCTGCCGCATCCAGCCGGCTTGCCCATCGCTATCGACACGTAGAGGAAGGTCAGTGGCGTGCCTTGTCCCACCAGGACAACAGTGACTCTTCGATATAGGTTGGGGTAATCAAGTGCTTTTCACAATCTTCTCTGCAAGAGTATCCGGTCAAGACAAGCAACGAATCCAGCCCGCTCTTTCTCCCTGCTTCGATGTCCGTGTGCAGATTGTCGCCTACAATCAGCGTTTCCTCCCTTGTTTTCCCAAGTACAGCAAGGGCATACTCCACAATGATTGATTCAGGCTTTCCGATGACGATTGGCTGAGTAGCCGAAGCAACTGAAACTGCTGCTACAAGCGATCCATTACCAGGAAACAGACCCTTTTCTGTTGGCAGGGCAGCATCACCATTGGTTGCGATCAGTGTCGCTCCATTGCGAATGGCTGTTGTCGCGATAGCCAGTTTTTCATAGGTGAATTTCCGATCGATCCCCACGACTACATATTCAGGCTTCTCCGCTGTCAGGATGAAGCCTTTTTCTTTTAATGCCTCTTCTATCCCCGACTCTCCGATCAGATAGATGGGTGTTCCCTCACTTTTGCGTTCAGCCAAATAGGCTGCTGTCGCCATGCTGGAGGTGTACACTTCTTCCGGATTTGTCGGCAATCCCATTCCCGTCAATCGATCGGCTACCGCTTGCGGTGTTGCTGAGGAATTATTGGTGAGGTAAAGAAAAGGAATCTGCACCTCTCGCAAATGCTGGATAAACGCAATAGCCTCTGGAATAATCTCAGAGCCACGGTAAATGGTACCGTCCAAATCCAGTAAGTAAGCAGAATAATTTTTCATCTGTTAGCTCTCCTATCCAAAAAGATCGTTTATCTATCATAAAAGAAAATCCACCTTGCATTGAGGTGGATGGCAGCTATTCTTCATTCACCTTACGTAAGTGGATTCTCATTCATTATTTTTTTTGATCTATTTTATAAATGCAATTGTCTCCACCCTTGGCCATACACGATGTTTGTTCTACATCGGCATCCAGTACTCTGCGGAACAATGACAGTTCACAATTACAAGCCTGATTGTATTGCCTTGCGACCTGTGAAATCGGGCAGTTAAATTCCTTTATATAATAAGTGCCAGTTTTTTCGTCCTTTTCCCATTCAACCATATAGCCTTTTGCATTTTGCAACTCAGCCAATTTAGAGACACGGTCCTCTAACTCACCCTGAATTTGCTTGCGATACTTTTCTTCCAGACGGTCTTCCCGTCTTTGGAATAAAAGATCAACCTTGTCTGTACCGTCAATCTCCTCAATATCCTCCAAAAAGTCCAACGTCAAATCATGATAATTGCGTGGGAACATTTCGTCTGCTTCTTGCGATAAAGAATAGACATTTGTCGGACGGCCCATGGCTTGGCGAACAAGAGAGGATCTGATCAATTTATCCCGTTCAAGGGTATTCAAATGGCGTCGGACAGCCATCTCAGTAATTCCCAGCTCCAATGCCATGTCACTCACGGAGAGTGATCCCTTCAGCTTCAACATATGAAGGATTTGATCTCTGGTAGATATTTGATCATTAGTCAACATGATTCACCGCCCTTCATTCATTATTCTACCGTATCATATATCCATTAGTAAACTAATGAAATTAAGTTGTTTAAAAATTAGGATATCCTATTAAAACAATTCTTTTTCAATATACGCACGTACTGCCGGAGCAAATTGGGGCAAATCCTCGATGGATGAACGAACCAATTGAATCATTTCAGCAACGGGGACTTGAGTATATTCATTTACCAACTGTTTGCGGAACTCTACAAAATGATTCAGTTTATGAGCCAACGAATCTATGATGACCTGTTCATCTCGAAGGATTTCAACAATATCTGTATAGCTGCCCGGATCACGCATGATAAATCCGTCTATCATCGCATTACCGACATCCACAATCGCCTCAATCGACAAATGAAGCGCCCTCTCCATGGCCAGAATATCTCGCAAACTGGCAAGGATTTTTTCGTCTTCGAGAGAGATAAGCTCCCGAAGCATAGCAATCATTTGCTCTAAATAAGAAAGTCGATCTTCAATTCTTCCTGTGTTTACATCATACATACTGTGTACCCCTATCTATGAGTCGTTACGTTTCTTTTTCGATGCTTTCTTGGCGTAGACAATTGTTATCCCAAAGGTAAGCAAGAGAACTAACACTACAAGGACACCTTGCATCAGATATTCTTTTGACACATGCTTCACCTCTTTCTCCCAATCAGTATAACAAAACCTTCTAAAAAACTGTACAAGCCATGATGAAACATTTGCTATTTCCATTCGTCCTAACTGCCAAAAGGGGGTTGTAAATTTATGACAAAGAGAAAGCATTTTCTTTCATGGCATGTGCTGATGCTGTTCACTCTTGCTGTTTCGCTGTTGCTATCTGGCTGCGGAAGCTCTTCACAAAATGCTCCTTCTGGTGGCGAGTCAGCACAAAAGTTCGCCAGCAGGCAGGATTCAGCTAGCTTATCTGCTTCCAACACCAGCAGTGTCGCTCCTTCTCCTGCTTCCAGTGAAAACGAAGCACCAGCCGAACCGATGGCTGCTCCCACGGAGGCAAAAGCAGCAGGATCGCCCTCCACTTCAGGCATTCTGCAAATAACTAGAGCTGACCGCAAAATGATCTATCAAGCCAATCTGTCCGTGGAAGTCGAAAATTACACGAAGGCTCGCTCTGAGCTTGAGGTTGCCGTCAGCCGCTACCATGGATACATCTTGAACTCATCCGATTTTGAAAATGAATATGAAAAAGGCGGGCAGTTGAATGTCCGTATCCCGCAAACCGGATTTTCCTCGTTTCTCAATGAGTTGGATAAAATCGCTACCAAAATACCTGGACGTTCGATCGTTGGGCAGGATGTGACAGAAGAATATGTAGACCTTAGCTCCCGCCTCAAGGCACGTCAAGTTGTGGAGGCTCGTCTGTTGCAGTTCATGTCCGAAGCCAAAAAGACTGAGGATCTGCTGAAAATCTCGTCCGAACTGGGTCGCGTACAGGAGGAAATAGAACAAATCAAGGGACGGATGCGTTACCTTGACGAGAACATCGCCTACTCCACGATTGAGATGTCACTCACCGAGAAAAAAGTGACGGCAAAACTGGATGAAGTGGCCGATTCGGGTACATGGAACAAGGCTTGGCTTGCCCTCAACAAGAGTTTGCTTGGCATTCTGGCTTTCCTCAACGGGCTGATTGTTTTTGTCGCAGGCGCATTCCCCCTCCTGTTGTTATTCGCCATCATTGCCATTCCGGTTGTTGTTTATATCAAACGGAAACGCCGTACCCCACCCCCATCCCAACCGACCTCTTCCTCCAACGACTAAGAAAACCCACCCGACACAAGCTATCGCTGGCATCGGGCGGGGCACCCAAACTTATAAATTCTTACTTTGTAAAAAAACAAGTGCCACAGCGGGTGCTCCCACGATGGCACTTGTTTTGCTTTGAAAGGTACTTTCAACTTATTGCAGAGGAAGCTTTTGTTTGTGGACCCAGTTTTCATCCACCTGTGGAAATGGCTCCTGTGGTCTGGAAAAGAAGAACCCTTGCGCAAAATCAACATTATTCTTTAGCAGGATGTTTGCTTCTGCCTCGGTCTCAATCCCTTCTGCCACCACTTCACAACCGATATTTTTGGCTAGCAGCACAAGCGATTGCAGGACAGAATTTTTCACATCATGCTGATCGATATTCTGGATAATCGAACGGTCAATTTTGATGAAATCCGGTAAAACCTCAGCTATCATGTTCAGACTGGCATAGCCTGCTCCCGTGTCATCAATCGCAAATTTAAATCCATCCTGGCGAAAGGCAGCCATCGACTCATTGAATACTTTAAAATCCTCAATGGAGTGACGCTCCGTAATTTCAAAAATAATTTGCTCCGGCCTCACATGTGGATATTGCTTCATCAAATAACTGACACTTGAATAAAATTGCGGATTGCGTAAAGTAGGCACCGTTACATTGATAAAAATCGGGCAGGTCGTTTTCTTTTTCTGTATTTCGCACAGTGCTTTCTTCACAACCAGCAATTCCAGAGCTAACAGCATCTCCGCCTGATAGGCAAAATGAAACAGGCTTAGCGGCAATGCATAGGGAGTATTCTCGGGTCCTCTGGTCAAAATTTCCCAACCCTCCACATGTCCTGTCCCTAGTGAGATAATCGGCTGGGCAACAACCCGAATTTGTTCCTCGTCAATGATTTTACGGATTTCGGCACGAAAGTTCCCGATCCCGGAACTAAGCTCCTGCTTGGCAATCGCCCGAGCATCCTGAATTGCTTTTTGAATCACTTCATGCAAATCATCGACATGGGGATCAATGCACACATACGACGTGTGAAATTCTATCAGGTTATCAGAGAACGTTGCTGTTTTCTCGGCAATTTCGTGCTCCAGTTCCTGTTTCAACTCTTCCGAGATTTGCTGTAATCTCTCCGTTGTGTATACTTCATCGTCTTCTTTGATCAGTATCATATAGTCATCATCATAGTATTGTTGTACGGCCAAGACGTCTTTTTCCGTGAAGCGCCTTTTGACAATCGTCCGGAATGCCTCGACGATCGTATCTTCTATTTGCAACATGGCATGACGAGGATAAAATGACTTCAGCTCGCCGTATTTTTTCACATCATAAAAAAAGAGGATACAACGCTTTCCTTTGCGATTCCACTTTTCGATCTGACTTTGTACAACATCCCGCATGATGAAATGTGGAGGAAACAATTTCAATGCAAAGGTTGGACATAACATTTGCAGCCATAATTTCAGTTTTTCCAAGCCTTTGCTTGTCCGTTGGTACATGAATGTCCCTCCCGCTTCTGGCGGCATCTTGGATGATTTTCCTAATCGTTTCTAACTTCCATATTAGAAGAAATAATAGGAAGATTCAACACGAAACTTCGCCTGCTCTCAAACTGTGTTACAATATAGAAGAATTTGCTGAATGGTAGACGCATAAGAGGAGGACAAACATGGATAGGGAATTGGCTTTGGAAGTAGTTCGTGTAACAGAAGTTGCCGCACTTGCTTCCGCCCAATGGCTTGGCAGGGGTAAAAAAAATGAAGCGGACGGCGCTGCAACCAGTGCAATGCGTGCCATGTTCGATACAATCAACATGCGGGGAACCGTTGTCATCGGTGAAGGCGAACTGGATGAAGCCCCCATGCTGTATATTGGTGAAAAATTAGGTAGTCCTGATTCGGATGGTCCCGAGGTTGATGTCGCAGTCGATCCGCTTGAAGGAACAACGATCGTCGCCAAAGGTCACAGTAATGCAATGTCGGTGCTTGCGATCGGTGACAAAGGAATGCTCCTGCATGCTCCTGACATGTACATGATGAAAATGGCAGTAGGCCCACGTGCTGCTGGCCGCATTCATCTCCATGATCCTATTGAAAAAATGATTGAAATCGTAGCTGAAGCCAATAATAAAAGAATTCAAGACGTTACTGTCATTATTCAGGAACGTGACCGTCATAACCATTTAATCGAAGCGGTTCGTGAAAAAGGTGCTCGTGTTAAGTTATTTGGTGATGGTGACGTTGGCGCTGCTATTGCTGCTTGCATGCCTGGCACAGGGATTGATTTGTTCATCGGAATTGGCGGTGCACCTGAAGGAGTAATCAGTGCGGCAGCGATCAAATGTCTTGGTGGCGATATGCAAGCACAGTTGAAACCTCAAAACGATGAAGAACGTCAACGCTGCATCCGCATGGGATTGGAAGACCCTGAGCAAGTTCTTCAACTGTCTGATCTTGTGCGTGGAGATGATGCTATCTTTGCTGCAACTGGAGTTTCGGACGGAGAGTTGATTCAAGGCGTGCGCTTCCTCGGAGACGATATAGCTGAGACACATTCCATTGTCATGCGTGCCAAAACAAAGACATTGCGTTTTATCCGTGCTCTTCATAATCTGGAACATAAACCAAATTTGGTTTGGAAGTAGGTGAATCCATGTCTGACGAGATCTTATTTCTTTACGATGATACAGAAGATACTCGCACTCGTTTTGTAAGCTTCATAGGAGAAACAAGTCGGTTTGATTTGGCTATCACCACCACCGGCCGTTTTTATGGCAAAAGACTGGTTGTCAATATTCAAAACGGCAGAAGTGCTATTGTAGGCGATGACGACCTGCGTGAAGAAGGCTATATCCAATACGCTTTTCAACTGTCAGAAAAAGAAGCGGATGAACTGACATCATTCCTTGAAAAGACGTTGTAACAATTGAATCCTAAACGTTCTTCCCTGCTCGAATCCAGAGCAGGGTTTTTTATTTGGATGAAGAGCCCATTTTTTCCTGGTACATGCGCCTATTTCTCGGCCCGCCCATATACTGCCAACGAAAGATAAAGAGAGATCAAAACGAGGAGTGTCGATACTTTTATGCAATCGTTCCCTAATCAGCAATCCTATCCAAATAACACACAGTTCCAATCGAATGCAACCGGATATTACCGGCCAATCACAAACACCCAATATCTACCGACCTACACAACACACAATCCGTATCAAATTCAACAGGTGAGCCATGAGAAACACCACCATCACAGAAGATTTGACAGCCCTGAAGACCTGGCAAGATTCCTGTTGCCGTTTGTTTATCCACCCAATTATTATAGTCCGTACTACCAGCCATACTATCAGCCGTACTCTTATTATCAACCATACCCATACAATCAGTACTACCAGCAATACCCATACAATCCCTACTATCCGTACCCATATGTCTATGCATCAGAAAATCAGTACCAATCAGCTCAGCCAGTCCAAGGACATTATGAAGACAGCCAACAGGATGAGCTGGTGTAAAACTGCCTGAAAACCCACTCGTACGTCCTAAAGCATCGTCGGGCGAGGCCCCAACTTACTGCTAAAAAAGCACCATTTCCTTTAATCAACAAGGAATGGTGCTTTCTTTCTTTATTTATAGACTTATTTATTTTTTTCTTCCGTGCGGCGAGTGTTATTTTGTGAAGCTTCTGTCGTTACCTTTTCCCGATTCGGACGGTTAGAGAATTGTGAATTGCGTCTGTCTTTGTTCGATCGATCCGCTCTGAAATTTTTACCCTGCTTCTCTTTTTGCTCATTTCGATTATTTCGGTTCGGCCTGTCTGTTCGCTCATTGGATGGGTTGGACTGCTCCTTGGCATTGCGGTCAGGGCGATCCGGACGAGGGCGCTGTGGGCGATTGGGTCTGTCAAATCTCGGATGTTTTCTGTCATAACGAACGGATGGCTCAGAGGAAGATTCTTCTGTTCCACCCTGATTGGTCGTGATTTCATCTACTGAATCATCCAATGTATTTGCTCCGAGAGTTCTTACACGCTTCAAAACGAAATAAGCACAGCCGAAGTTACAAAACTCCTGCAAATATTCATCCAAAGCGGCAATTTTTTGTTCAAATGGTGCCTTTTTATTGGTGTTCTCGTAGAAGCCGCGCAGTCGAAGCTGGCTATATCCCCAATCACCAACAATATAATCGTATTTATCCAAAATATCACTGTAACGTTCTTTAAATGCTTCATGGTTCCAGCCTGAACGGCTTTCTTCCATCACTTCATAAACTCCGGCTTGCGTGCGAATCAAAACATGCTTCCTCCTTTACGAGAACATCTGCCCCCATCTTACCACATTTTCTGGTTTCGGACATAAAATTCCCACACAAACTCCCGACTCTTGACGGGCAATATACTGAGCAGGAGGTGTATCCAATGAATAAGCAATGGCTTTACTCAACAATTGCCGGTATCGCATTACTTGCTACTGCCTGTGGGAATAACGCTGCCGCTCCTAACACGAATCGTTACGGGACAACAGCCTACGATGGTACCAGTTATTCTTATGGTGATTACATGGCCCGCAGCAGCAACCTCATAGGCGGTTATTCTGGAACCATGGGCACCAGACACAACGGAACATATGGCACCGGAAGCAATAATACTGCTTTTGGCGTAGACCGTACCACTGGCTACTACGGAGCAACAAGCAATAACACCGCCTTTAGAGGGGCTGGCTATGGTGCAACGGGATATGGCACCACCACAGGTTATGGCATGAACGGATATGGTAGTACCCCGTACAATACGCGTGGTTTCGGCTATGGAACCGATGGTACGTATGGAATCCGTGCAGGCGACCAGGCCAATTACCGGATGAACACTTCCATTTACAAAACAGGCACGGATGGCAATGTAGTCGGCAATGGGTACAATTTCCGAACGGCTGGCACTGCTGGTCAAGGCACAACTGGTATGGCAACTGGTCATAACCGAATGGGCTATGCCCGCATGGATGTCAATTACGTCCGTACCAACCGTGACGCTCTCAGTCAGTTCCATGTAGACCGCGATGCTTTGGCACAAGTTGTGGGCAACGTTACATGCGGCGTCCCAGGGGTCTCCACCTCAACCGTACTGGTAACAGATGAAGAAATTTTCGTCGGAGTTAACCTGGAGGGAAAACATGCGAATTCTGCAAAGCCAAAAGTGCGCATGAATGCCATGTCCGTTTCCCCGAGATGGTTTAAAGTCTATGTAACGGACAACAAAGACATGATCGATGAGATGACGAGAATTTACTCTCGCTCATCCAATGTGAACGTGGCCTCACCACATGATGACCGCCAAATTGACAATTTAATCCGCAGCTTTGGTGGTTCAACCGACTCAGACCACATGAAGGGCCGCCGTCATGCTACTCAAAGTATGACTGGCACCAATACAGCAGGCTATCAGGATGCCAGCACAACAGGCCGCAATACGGGTACTTCCATGGGCGGCGGTGCAGGAGCGACCGGCACAACTGGCGGTTCTAGATAAGAAAACCCACCCGACATAAGCTATCGCTAACGGTCGACTAAACGCAACATCCGTGTTGCATCGTCGACACTCGCACGTCCTGAGCATCGTCGGGCGGGGCCCCAAACTTTAAAATTTTAAGATACCCCTATGCATCCAGCAAATGGAGCACAGGGGTATTGTTTGTATTTTATCCTCGCCTATTTGGAAGCAATTGATTCCTTGGCTGCATTTGCTTGCTCATGAGCATGATAGGAGCTTCGTACGAGCGGCCCTGCTTCCACGTGGCTGAAACCACGTTTCATGCCCTCATCTTTTAACTGTTTGAACTCATCAGGATGGTAGTACTTCTCCACATTTATATGTTTCTTGGTTGGCTGCAGATATTGTCCGATGGTCATAATATTCACATCGACAGCACGAAGATCTTCCATCGTCTCGATGATCTCTTCCATTGATTCTCCAACCCCGATCATCAGACTGGATTTGGTCGGAATTTGAGGCTGCATTTCTTTCGCACGGCGGAGCAGTTCTATCGTGCGATCGTATTTTGCACGGGCACGGATGCGGTCAGACAGTCTGCGTACCCCTTCAATATTGTGATTTAATACATCAGGCTTGGCATCCATTACCACTTGAAGAGCATCCCAGTTCCCCTGGAAGTCAGGAATTAACACCTCAATGGTCGCAAGTGGCAATCGGTTGCGGATCGCTTTGATCGTTGCCGCAAAAATCGAGGCTCCCCCATCTGCCAAATCATCACGTGCTACCGATGTAACGACGACGTGCTGCAAGCCCATCTTTTCAGAGGCTTCTGCTACACGTTCTGGTTCAGCCGTATCCAATTCGGTAGGAAGACCCGTTTTTACTGCACAGAAGCGACAGGCACGAGTACAAATATCGCCCAAAATCATAAATGTTGCGGTTTTATTTGACCAACACTCATGTATATTCGGACATCTCGCTTCCTCACAAACTGTATGTAACGTTTTTCCACGCATCGTTTGTTTGATTTCTTTAAAGTTGGCCAGCTCATCGCCTTTGACGAGGTTAATCTTGAGCCACTCCGGTTTTCGTTGCGCCATTTTCGGGCTCACTCCTATTTGTCCATGATTCCTACATTATATAGTTATTTTTTTCGTTGGGGCAATAGATGGTTATACTTCTATTATGCAGTTATTCTTTGGAAACTAATGGTTGATTTTAGCGTTACTATGCAATTACGATATTCTGAAATGAATCATGTACCAGGAGGTAATGGGAATTTGGAACACCTGATCGAGATTCGTGGTCATATTATTCGGGATAACATTCTCAAATTAGTTGATGCTTCTGTAGAGCAATATCAAGGAAAGTATCGAATTATCCAACTGGAAGTAGGAGATCACACAGACGACGAGTCTGTGGCTAAGGTTGTGATTGATCTTCCCGAAGACAAATTGGATTTGGTGCTAAATGAGTTAACGAATGTAGGATGTATTATTCCTCGGTCAGAGAACACCATCCATATCAAACTGGCTGAAAAAGACAGGACAGTTTCCGATGACTTTTACTCCACAACCAATCATGCCACCGAAGTTTACTTGAACGGCAAGTGGGTACGGGCAAAGCATCAACGCATGGACGCCTGTCTTGTGCTAAAAGGTGACGAGGTACACTGTGTAAAACTGCGTGATATCAAAAAGGGCGATCAGGTCATCTGTGGCAGCTCAGGTGTACGACTTATCCTTCCGGAAACACAGGAAAACGGAACTGAATTTGCTTTTATGAATAATGAGGTTAGCTCCGAGCGTCGAGTCGAAGTAATCGTAAAAAAACTGGCGCAGGAAATGAAGCAAATTCACGAGCGCAATGGAAAAATTGTGTTTGTCGCAGGTCCTGTTGTCATTCATACGGGTGGACAGGATGCGTTCATTTCCTTAATTCGCAAAGGATACGTGAATGCCATTCTTTCCGGAAATGCCATTGCTGTACACGATATCGAGCGTGCCTTGTTCGGTACGTCATTAGGAGTGAATCTCGATACCGGGTCTGTTGTCCGTGGCGGTCATAAAAATCACATGAGAGCGATTAATGCCATCAATCGCTCAGGCTCGATTGCAGAGGCTGTCGAGGATGGCACATTGAAAAACGGCATCATGTACGAATGTGTGAAGCATCACGTTCCTTTTGTACTGGCTGGCTCCATTCGTGATGACGGTCCTCTGCCCGATACACTGATGGACCTGATTGAAGCTCAGGCACAGTATGCTGAGCAGGTGGCAGATGCCGATCTGGTGATCATGCTCTCGACGATGTTACATGCCATCGGAACAGGCAATATGATGCCAAGCTGGATAAAAACTGTCTGTGTAGACATTAACCCGGCCGTAGTAACCAAACTGATGGACCGTGGCTCTGCCCAAACGGTTGGTGTAGTTACAGACGTGGGCATGTTCCTGACGATGCTTGAACGGGAGCTGTAACTACGGAAGGCGTAAAATTTGATGACGTCCTTCTGTTGCCATGAGCGGGGCAAGCAGTTTTTCTTCTCGGGGCTGACAGGAAAAGAGAAATACCTGATGTTTCTCTGCCAACTTCATTACGTATTGCAGCGTCTGCTCCAATCTTGTCTGATCGTAGTGAATGAAGTGATCATCAAAGAAGATAGGCAAAGGCTCCTTTTCCTGACTGCAGTGAGTGATCATGGCCATTCGCTGGGCAAAATAGAGTTGATCCTGGGTACCGGATGACAATTGCTTTTGAGTAATAACATCTCGAGTACCCGGTTCAATGACCCGAATAGCATAATGATGCAAGGGGTCCAGTCGTACATCATGATACCGTCCATCTGTGATATGATCCATGATTTCAGATGCGGTTTGATTCAAGTCAGGGGAAAACTCCCGATGCCATTCCTTCCACGCCTCCATCAGGGAATCTTGTGCAAGCTCCAGTGCTTTTCGCCGTTTTAACAGGGAAGAAACCTGTTCTTTGGCTTCATCACTGGCACTTTTCGCTTGCGCCCACGAAACATAATCCCTCTGTCCAATTTCACCGTGTGCTCTTGCAATCTGCTCTTTATGATCAACAATTTTTTCTTCGAGTTGTTTGAGCTTCTCTTCTTCGCTTTTTTTCTGCAAGTTGATTCTTTGCATCTCTTCATCCAATTTGGTACGAACGTGCTCTTCCCACTCCTGTAAAAGCTTCTTCTTTTGCAAAATCACTTGCTCATATTCCTGCGTCACTTGTTGGCGATGTCGTTCCTGTTGCAGTTCTTGCTCCAAGCGTTCCTGATCCTCTTCTCGCCTTTTTTCCCAAAGCTGATGCTCTTGCAGGACAAGCGATACTCCTTCTTCAAAGGAAAGATGATGAGGGACTCCCCATTGCAACATCGTCTTTTCCAGGATGGCTTTCATTCGCTTCTTTTCTTGCTGCAATTGTTTCCCCAGCTCAGATCGATGAATGTCTTTTAGATGCTTTTCACGCATCAGCAGAAACGCTTCCCACCCATTCACTTTCCACTCCGCTACGATATTCGCCAATTGGGATTCGCACGCATAAACGTGTTCCTCCATTTCCTGCAGCTTGGCTGTCTTCTCTGGATCAAAATCGGCTTCCATCTGAGTAGTGTTTGGCTGAAGACGAATGTTCTGCTTTTTTGATGAAAACGACTTGTAAAGAAGAATCGCACCTCCAATCGAAGCAATTCCAGAGAGTACAAACAGGGCAGTTTCAACAGAGGTTGATACAGATAGCAGATGTCCAAGAAGCAAAATCCCCAGCACCACACCAGACGAGGCAAGGATGCCTCCTGCCCACGACAGGTTGCCGCTCCCTTTATGAATGGAGGACCTGCCTTGACCTCTTGACATACGGCGTGGTGTCCGATTCATTGAATGTCTTGCTGCTTCAATTTGTTCACGCAGTCCTAGCCCCAAACGATAGTCAGACTGAAGTTTTTCCAGATTTATTTCATTTGTGCGACTGGTTTCCTCCGCCTGATCCTCCTTGTTAGCAGAATAGGCGTACCAGTTTTTCAACCAGGTATGCCATTCTTCGTCAGGGATGTCATGGAAGGAGAGAAGCCTGCTCATCTGTTTGCTGATTTCCGCTTCCTGTGCTTGGTGCTTGGTGTTTACGGCCAAATAGGTTGCTTCTGTCTGTTTTATCGCAAGCAAACGTTCTCGAACTTTTTTGTGCACCATCTGTTCTTCCACGGTCTCGGCATGTTGTTCCCACATCAGAAGCTGTTCATCTGTTTGTGTTTGAAAACTGAATTGCCACCATTTCTGTGCCTCTTGCAGCTTCCTCTCGTGTTCTCGTTGCAGCGATAGCAATTGCTGTTTTTGTCTGACCATGGATTCCAGTTCGGCATTCCAGCCAGCAACGTTTTGAGAGAGCGTCTGAACGGATTGCCACGCTTGCTCTGCTTCGATGAGTGCTTGGCTTGCCTGGGTTGCCTGCTTGCTGGCCTTTCCTAACAGGGTGTTCTCGGCAGTCTCTTTTTTTCCAATTGCAGCAATCTCCGTCTCCAATCCACCGAGCAGGGTTCGCATGATTGGATCTTCGGTGTAGCTGGCCGTTACCGCAGGAAGAAACCGCTCGGATGCCACCAATGGCTCGGAGCGTACCCATGTGACATCAGTGAATACACTGCGGGTAAGACCCAGATGCTTTTCCATAAAATTGTACTCTTTGCGACGATCCTCCTGGTACAAGGCCGTAACCTCGGTCAACTCCGGTTCGAGGAACAGTCTTGCCTGCTCTTTTTCTTTGGAGAAATGGCGATGCAAGCGAAAATCCTGATCCTCTATCGAGTAGCGGATTACCGTCTCATAGGATCCCTTGTCCCACGGCTCATATCGCTCATGCTCGTCCAGATATCGTGTCACCCGAACATAATCCCGCTTCATTCCATAAAGAGAAGCAAACAGGGCTTGCAGCAAGGTCGTCTTACCCGATTCATTAGGAGCCGTACAAACATTGATTCCTGGAGTAAAATGAAGTGTTTGATTTCGCCATTTGCCAAACCCTTGCATATGGATTTCTTTTATGATCATCGAATCGTGCCTCCTATGCGTCGCACTGCTTCCTGGAGGGCAATTTCTGCGATTTCCTTGTCCATCTCTGCCGGCGATTGAGCGATCGCTGATTGAAGCGTGCGCAGCCATCTACCCAGCAGTTGATTTTCTTGGATCAACTGCTCGACATCAATATCGGGATAGGTGCAATCACGGAAGCTGACCGAAAAAAACTCCCGATACTGTTCCCGCAAGAGCTCAAGGGGGATGGCAAGGTGGCTCATCCGTTGACCTTCCAACGTCACTTCCAGTATGTTTCGTTTATTTTTACTGTGCAAAACAGAGGCAATTCGTTGCAGCAGCGCATCCGTTGTGCTTGCACCGTTTACCTCTATTGATACTTTTTCGATTTGTCTGGAACAAACAGGAATGGTCTCCAGACGCACCTCGCCATCAGGCTGAATAGAACCGAGCAGAACATGTCTCATCCCGCTCTCTTTGCTCGTTAATCCCTCGGGAGAGCCTGGATAGGCGGCAAAAGGAGTCTTTCTCTCCGAATGGATAAATTGATGAGCTTTATGAATGTGACCCAAGGCAACATAGTCCATGGAAAGATTCTGCAATTCTTGCAACGCAATTGGCGCATATGGCTGATGCCCCCACTCTTCTTGCGTCAGGACAGTTCCGTGGATCACCATGATGTGATGCTGAAAGCCTGTCAGCTTGCCAGGAAAGGAGGCTAACGGAGATTCCGTGACATGGGCTTGTCCAAACCCCCAGCCGTACACCACGCATTGTTTTTCTGGAAACTCATAGGCTCCCCACTCCGGAGTAAAGAAGTAGACATTGGTCGGCCACTCAATGGTCTGATAATACGAGTCCTCCATCCAGGGATCATGATTCCCCGGTGCAATAAATACAGGCGTTGGACTGACACTCGCAAACAGCTCGATCAAAAACAAAGCTGTCGACCTTGTTCCGCCATGATATTCCATCAGGTCTCCGGCAATCAGCCAGAAATCGACCTGTTTATCACGAACCAGATCACGAATCCGTTGCATCGTTTCGCGGAAATCGTGTTGTCGAATCTCATATAAGGAAGCCATAGATACTAACGGAGCATCTAAATGAACATCGGCTGTATGAATAAACGATAGCATGTCATCACCTCAAAGAACCCACCCGAATTTACGAACATACTTTCTCTTTTGTTCATGATACAGGATAACACCAGAACTATCCATCGAAAAATAACGTAATAACAGGATTCCGGGATTGGGAAAATGTATCTGAGTAAACAAAAGACCTAGTGGCAAAAATACGGGAAAAAGCAATGGACATGGAGGAGATTGCTTTTGCGACGTTTTGGATTTCTCGTACTGATGATGGCCCTTATACTGGTGAATCTTCCTTTGCATACGGCAGCAGCTCTCTTCAACAAGGAACCTGTCACCAAGCAGGAAAAAAAGGCAAACAAAGACCCTGTTCAGCAGGCTCGAATGGACTTGTTCCAACGTTTTGAGACCGTATATCAGATTCCCTGGGCGTATCTTGCCGCAATCGATCAATACGAAAGAACAATGAAAAAGAGAAAAAAAAATACCAAAGAAAAGCCGGACAATCGTCTCACAGCCATCACCATTCCACCAAGAGTCTGGTCTGGATACCTGAATCCGGAGGAAGATGATACCGATCCGGGATCAATCCAGTTTTTCGGTGGAATTGGAAGGGACGGTTCAGGAGATGGGGCTGCTGATCAAACCAACGACATGGATGTACTGTACACTACGACTCAGTTCCTGAAAGAATTTGGTTGGTCACCTGAAGACTTCCGAATTGGACTTTGGAACTTTTACAGACGGGATCAGGCGGTACGGACAATCCAGCAGTTTGTCGCAGTGTATGATAAATATCAAAGTCTGGATCTCTTGCATCATGCCTTCCCTATTCCACGCAGGTATGATTACAGTTACAGAAACACCTGGGGTGACGCCAGGGGCTGGGGAGGCCGACGAATCCATGAAGGAACCGATATTTTTGCCGATTATGGTACCCCCGTGCTCAGTACCAGTTATGGTGTCATTGAAATTATGGGATGGAACCGTTATGGCGGGTGGCGAGTGGGCATACGAGACATCGAAAACGTATACCACTACTTCGCACACTTGTCTGCTTTTAACAAAGGTCTAAAAGTTGGAGATATCGTAGAACCGGGTCAAGTAGTTGGCTATGTAGGCAGTTCCGGTTACGGCAAGCCCGGTACTTCAGGAAAATTTCCACCGCATTTGCATTACGGAATGTACAGTGAGACCGGATCAGATGAATGGGCCTTCGATCCTTTCCCTTACCTGAAGCGCTGGGAGAGACAAAACAAAAAACGGAAATGATTGCTGAAAATAACAGGAAAGGCAGGGGGAAGGCCCCCTGCCTTGTTACTGATTGCGGATAATGGAGTGAACGATATTATGCGGTGACATCTCAAAAATCGATACGTATGTCAGTGGATCGACCTTGGGGTACAGCGTTTTGCAAATCTGTTTCTCGCTCATTCCTCTCTGATAAAGTGATTCATAGCGAAGCATGACCCTTGGACGGCTTGTTAAAAACAGATCCCCGCTAAACAATCTGCCATGCTCCTGATCCAACAACACAATGTGATCTTCTGCATGTCCCGGAATATGGATTACCTGGTAGCGGTGTTGATCAGATTCAATCGTCTCAGAAATCGTCTGTGGCTGAAATGCTTCCCGATTCCCCCAGAACAACCTGCGATACATAGGTAATTTTGTTTGACTTTGGCAAAATGGTTTGTCTGGGGCCCGTGTCAATCAACAGCCCATCTACCTCATAAATATGGACACTCAGCCTCTGCCCCATTCGAGTAATTATTGCTTTGGCATGCGTAATGTTCTCGAATGTATCTACCTGAATCATCAGTTTACCCACACCCACTATAACCTGGACTGCTTCTGGTACATGTCGAGAAACTCTGTCAGCATGGCAAGTTCTTGCGGTGAAAGCTCTTCTACATTTGCCAGGAATTGGCCGACAAACTTTGCCATATGCGGACTCAGTTCTTCACCGACCGTCTGAATGATCATCCCGACAACCGTGCCTACAAACATCGAAAGCTGCAACACTGGATTTTTCGACACGGAGATTACATTGATACTCAGATGCCGAACGGTCTGCCCCAATCCGTTTAAATAAAGCAGCAACACTCCCAGAAAATAAACACAAAACTCCACTCGGTACGTTACTTTCTCCATTTTTTGAAGCAGGCGATCAACGGATTCAGCCAACGGATGGCTCTCCAATTCTGAGAGCAATTGTGTAAGCTCCTGTTTCAGCTTTTCCCACTCTTCGTTTGTCGTGATTTCTGCTCTGGACTTTTGGAACAATCCCTCCGATTTTTCTGTCGGTATAAACACGACCAACGACCTCCCTGTTTCATTGGGGCCCACGGAGTAGGTTCTCTGCAAATACCCGTGATTCTCCAGCTCTTTGAGCACATCATATGCGGTCCATTTGCTCACCCCAATTGCTTCAGCAATCGTCGAATAGTGTACAGGTATATTTGTTTGTTCATACAGGTGCACAATTTGCTCAAGAAATTGCTTTCGTCTTTCCGTAAGACTCATGATTGACTCCTTCTTAGTGACCAACGTATAGTAAATGTAAGAATTTTCTTTTTTGGGTCTTTTGGGTATATTGTAAAGGTTTCAAATACAAATGGCAAATGGGGGTATTGTCATGGGGAATGTCTATTTTTTCACGGGTTTTCCAGGGTTTATTGCTACTGCTTTGCTCAAGCAAATCATCCGAGATGGTCACACGATTGAACATTGTTACCTTCTCGTTCTGCCAGAGATGAAGATAAAGGCAGAAGAAGAAGCAAATAAAATCGCTGCATCAGAGAAAATAGATAAAACCAGGCTCACCGTTATCACGGGAGATATCACGAAGCCCGGTCTCGACTTGACAGCAGGTGTACAAGCAACTGTAAGTCAACAAGTAACCCATGTCTTTCATTTGGCAGCCATTTACGACCTCGCCGTTCCAGAGAAACTCGCCTATGACGTCAATGTAACAGGAACAAAGAATGTCAATGAGTGGCTTTTTACTTTACTCCGGCTGAAACGTTATATTTACTTTAGTACCGCTTACGTCTCTGGTCGACGGGAAGGTGTCATCTATGAATCAGAACTGGTGAAGAACCAGACGTTCAAAAATCATTACGAAAGCACAAAGTATGAGGCAGAGATGCTCGTACAACAAATCTGGAATCAGATACCCACAACCATCATTCGCCCTGCAGTCGTCAAAGGTGATTCCCGCACAGGAGAGACAATCAAATTCGATGGACCATACTTCATCTTGAACTTTTTTGACCGCCTGAAGTTTATGCCCATCCTTCCCTACCTCGGAGCAGGAGAAGCGCAAGGCAATTTCGTTCCGGTCGATTATATCATCCGTGCTTCCACCTATCTCGGCCATGCAGAAGTCGGTGCAGGCAAAACCTATCATCTTACCGACCCCAAGCCTTATCTCGTACATGAAATTTACTCCATGCTCTATGAAGCCATTAGTGGTCGACAGCCCAAAGGAAAAATTCCGTTATCCTGGGCCAAAGCTGCCCTTGCCATACCGCAAGTACGCAGATGGTTAGGTGTTGAAAAAGAAGCGATGGATTACTTTACCTGCATGTCCGTTTATGACTGTTCCGCCGCACAAAAAGACCTTGCTGGATCAGGGATTACCTGTCCTGATTTCCGTGAAGGGATCCAATCGATGGTTACCTTCTATCAGGCAAACAAGTTTGACAAGAGCAAGCATTTGACGATTCGTTAATCTTCTTAACAGAGGTGCTGATATGCAGATGACCACGATCAATAACCGTGCGAAATGGCAAGTGACTTGCCCGGCCACGCACCAAATCATTGCAGAGATGGACGAAACATCCCTTGATGAAGTGCCCCGTCTGTATGAGCAGGCCAGAAGCGCCTTTGCTCAATGGGCCAGACTGACGATTCATGAACGGATAGAGTATTTGCGCAAGCTGCGAATTTATATGACGGAACATATGGAAGAAATCATTCAAACAATTTCCAACGATGCGGGGAAAGTAAAGGTAGAAGCATTGACTGCTGATGTCATGCCTGTGCTGGATGCGATCCTCCACATCGAAAAACACGCACATCAAGTTCTCGGACGAGAAAAGAAATCAACACCGATTCTCTTAATTGGAAAAAAATCATATGTAGAATTCATGCCTAGAGGTGTCGTACTGGTCATCTCACCGTGGAACTATCCGTTTCAACTGGCGATGGTTCCTATGCTAAGCGCACTCGTTGGCGGCAATACGGTGATTTTGAAGCCTTCTGAGATCACTCCGCTTGTCGGCAAATGCATCGAAGAGCTATTCCAAAAAGCAGGCTTTCCTCCGGGTGTCGTACAGGTTGCCCACGGTGGCAAAGAACTGGGTGCTGTCCTTACGCAAGGAAACCCCGATTATATTTTTTTCACTGGTTCTGTACGGACAGGACAAATCATTCAAATGCAAGCTGCGAAAGATTTGATCCCAACGACACTTGAGCTTGGCGGCAAAGACCCGATGATCGTTTTTTCGGATGCCAATCTGGAGCGTGCTATTCGGGGTGCGTTATGGGGAGCATTTACCAATAGCGGTCAGGTGTGTATGTCAACGGAGCGTCTCTATGTACAAAGACCAATCTATGAGAAATTCGTCCAGAAGCTTGTTGAAGAGGTAAACCAGTTGACACAGGGCTTCACGCTCAATGATGATATCGGCTCCATGACGTTTCAGGGACAACTGGCTATCCTCAAGGAGCAATTGGACGATGCATTGGCCGGGGGAGCAGATCTGCGGACGGGGACGACTCCCGACCAATGGGATACCTCCAAAGGATTTTTTGTCCCTCCGACCGTACTCACAAATGTGAAACAGTCGATGAAAGTGGTTCAGGAAGAAGCCTTTGGCCCGCTTCTGCCGATTATTCCTTTTGATACAGAAGAAGAAGCTGTACAACTTGCCAACGATTCTCTGTACGGGCTAAATGCAAGCGTGTGGAGCGCTGATCTGAACAAGGCAAAACGAGTGGCTTCCCGACTAGTCAGTGGCGCAGTTGCCATTAACGATGTCATTGTCAGTGTGGCTAACCATCATCTGCCTTTCGGTGGGGCCAAACACAGTGGAATTGGCCGTTATCACGGCGACAACGGCTTGCGCATCTTTTGCCACGAGAAGGCGGTCATTGTGGATCGGGGAAAATTCAACTCGGAAGTCCATTGGTACCCTTATCGTGGAAAGTACCACCTTCTCTATAACCTGATCTACAGCTATTATGCCAAAAGCCGCAATTGGTTGACGTTTGTCAAATCGTATGTAGGTCTGATACGGAAACCGTAATTATCTCTTGACCTTATACCACGTGTCTTCCAGTCGTTTGAAGTTAGAGAACCCCTGTCTTTCATAGAAGCCAATGGCAGCGGGAGCAGCAACCAACAGGATCATGACATCCTGATCAAGCTGATCATACAAGTGATTGATCAGTTGTTTGCCAATCCCCTGCCTCTGGTAATCTCGATGTACGGCCAGGTCATTCAGATAGCAGTCAAAGACAAAATCCGTGAAGGCCCGCAAAAATCCAACGATTTGCCCCTCCTGATTGCGAGCCGTTATGAGTATCGTTGCATTCTTTATCAATTGTTCGATTTTTCGAGGATCCTCTGGTCTGGTAAGCCCCGATTGCTGATAAATTTCCTGAGCCTCTGCTGCTGTGATCATAGGATTCATTTGATACGTAATATTCATCTGATTTCTCCCCCCAACTGGAACTCTTCTGATAGAATAAAAGCATCCTGTCCCTGATGAAAGAGTCAGTTTTTATAAATCGGATGAGGTCAGATGAGAGAGAGTGATCAAGGTTGCTGGAGATAACGCCTAACTTGCATGGAAATCATTCCACACCGTACTATCTACAACTGTATCAATTTATTCGAGACGAGATTTCAGAGGGTCGTTTTCTCCCCGGTACTCGCCTGCCTTCTATCCGTCAGTGTGCAGAGCATCTGCGGTTAAGTCGCAATACAATCGAAACGGCTTACCAGCAACTGCTCGCAGAAGG
>NZ_JBNCMT010000038.1:0-57631 GCF_049846925.1 Brevibacillus nigriterrae | reverse complement strand
ATCATGAAAAAGTTACCCACCCAGCGGGTGGTTATATTTTGCCATGGTGGTCAATTTTTTGATGAGCACGGTGGTCAACTTTTTGGTTGACATTCACATTCTTTGTTATTATCAAGATATTATACGAATTTATTATTACATTTTGGTTTTCTTTCGTAATAAAATTTCTAACTTTCTTTTTAATAGGTATTATTTCTATTGCTCTAAGCTTTATTTTACTAATTTTAGTTTTTCGTTTAATTTATTTAATTTGTGATAGGTGTTACTTAAGTTTAGGTAAGATTAAAAGTACTGATCAACAAAAGGTTACTGAAACTGGTTGAAGTAATAACAAAACCATTTTATATACAAAATACGATAAGGGGAATTTAATATGTTAACTTCTTTAGAAATAGACGGTGATATTGTAAAGAAAAGATTACAAAGTGTTGATTTAATCGAATTTACTAATTTAATTAAGACTACACTAAATATTACAAGCGAAGAGTATGTAACAGAGTACGTTTATGAATATGCAGTGGTGGATTGCGAAGGATTCCAAGAACCGGAAATTAAAGCAGGCTTTGGAATTGAAACAAGAAAGTTGAATTTTTTTGTGAAGAGTATTGCTCAAGATTTTAATTTAGTCTTTGGTCATCGTATCCACGACTGGCAAACGTTTTATAGAATTCTTGATGTTATTTTAAAGTTATACATCGTACATGAATTAATACACATTCAGCAGATACAACAAGGGACACTTACATTAGAAGTTAAAAGAAATTTTGAGAGAACTACTCCGTATTTACAGCGTCCTTATGAAATAGAAGCTCATGATCGATCGGAAGAAATTATCGCTGCATTAGGAGAATTTGAAACGGAAGTTCTTAAGTATGTAAGAGCTAGAAGTCCAGAAATTCTAGTTAATGATTCTGGACTGCAGCTTGAAAGATTATGTAAGTCGCTAAATTATCCTGAAATCAATATTTGAAGGATTAATAAAATTCGATAATTTTGGGTATAAAACACGTAATTATTCGTCTAGTTGAATGCTAGAATCTGCACGTATTGTAGCTATTTTTATTTGAAAGATGAACTCTTCAACAACAATAGGTCCGATAAGGTTTAGTATCGGGCTTTTTATTTTTTGATTGTGGATTTTATTGTATAATACCCTATTGTTGGAATCTAATATAATTAAGATCTAGTAGGCTAAAGTGAGAGGAACATTAAGATGATATCTAATTTGATCAAACTTTTTCAGCGGAAAAACAAAACAGAAGAAAAAACGTAAAAAGTTAAAAGTAAAGAAATACAAAACAAAAAGGCAATTAGAATAGGGAGTTAGGTGAATAAACAGTTAACATTCAATTAGACCAAATGCCTAAAGAATATTAACATCTCACTGATTTGCTCTTAATTAACCCTAAATCAAAATCGGGATTTCTCAAATAGACCACGTTCTCCTTACTCCATATGCTGTTTTTATAATTGAGACATAAAATTACTCCGGAGAGATTAAAGGGAGTCAAGAAGAGAAACAATGGAGCGTAAATAAAAGGTTCAAGATGATGAATCCTTTTTTCAAAACTTTGGTCACACAGAGTCCATTCTTATTCATTATTTTTTATTGTATTTTGATGAATATTTGTCCCAGAGTGTTATTTTAAAATATGTAGTGTATTATGTAGTCAACCTTACAATCAATATTAATTTCTTTAAAAATAAGGTAGATCAAGGGAGAAGTGTGCAATGACTTATTCAGAATATACTTTAAGTTTTGAAACAGTTTTAAAAGGAGTAACAATAAATGGTTCTCTTGATGAGTCATTTCTAAATTCTTTCAACACATCTTACTCAAGATTACATAAGGTGAGTTTCATTAATGTTGATGACGATGGACACTGCCATACAATTATTACAGGATGTGTAACAACTACAATTTCATCCTCAAATATAGATGTACTATTAGACGGAGAAACATTAATCAGTAGTTTTTATAATAAATTAAAAGCTGCCATAATGTTTAATATGGTTTCTCCAACGTATGGTAGCATACCAAGTTTGCAACAAGGTGAAGCTCTAAAAATCACAACAATTAATCAAAAAGGTGCTCAAATTCCTGAAGGGCCAAGATTCTATCCTTCTTCGACAATGGTAAAACTTAAAGAAGAGTTTAAGGTACCCGTACCTATTAATGATATTACAACTGTAATGACAAATATGAATAAAGTGATTACTACTCCATTACAACAAAAAATTATCGATTCTATTCAAACCTCTTCATACTGGCTACGTGGAGCTAATGAAATAGGTGAAGGAAATGGACTTACTTTCTTTAATCTTGTGTCAAAATTTAGATTACTTTGGACTTCATTTAATGCACTATATAATCTTGAAGTTGGTTTAAATAGTGAAAAGGAGCAAATAAAGAACTATATAAATAATAGATTTTATGCGAGAAAACTTTTGAAAGACTATTATGATAACAATAAAAGCCCGATTCAAAGACTTGCAGCAAGTGCTTTGACACTAAAGAGTAGACGTGGTCCTATCAATATTTCAGATGAATTACAATATCATATTGATACAACTGAAGGTGTTACGACTTCAATTTCGATTTCTCCTTCACAAACTAGTAATCTCCAAGAAGGCATTATGCTTGCGCTGTATGCTGTTCGAAATCCGATTTTCCATGGTAATAGTGACAGACAACCATTGGAACATACGAGGGAATGTATTGATATTCTTGATACACTTGTTAAAACATGTATTAAGGAAGAGTTGGCGAATGTTTAATGAATTAGTTTTTACAACCGAGATTAAACTAACGGTAAATTATTAGATTGGGTATCAATGTGTACGCAAAAGTTACATTGGTTTAGCAAGATTACTTTAAGCTTATTTGAGAAAAAACTGGAGCAATTTGGCTTTGGGTTTCACTTCGCCTGGAATTACATCTCTGGGCAATTAGAAGGATTTTACCCAGACGAAGTCTCTGATAGTTTTAGAAGAAGGTATGCGAAAAACGGTTACGGTCAATGTATATGAAAGAAATCCGATTGCTCGTAAGGAATGTGTTGGTCATTATGGGGTTCAATGTCGAATCTGTGATTTAGATATTTATAATACATATGGAGAAATAGGAAAAGACTTTATTCATGTCCATCATATTAAGCCTCTTCACGAAATAAAACAGGATTATATTGTAAACCCTATAAAAGATTTAATTCCTGTTTGTCCGAACTGCCACGCTATGCTCCATAGCAGAGAAAATGGTGTGTATTTATCGATAGAACAATTAAGAGAACGTATCTTTTATAAAATAATGGGGGTTTTACTTTAAGAATGAGTTGCGCACTTTCTTATTAATCTAAAGAGGATTTATAGTAGAATTAAATGACCTATTCCTAATAAATAGGGAACTAATCAAAAATACTCTCCTGTAGTTTTTCTGCATAGAGAGTTTTTCTATATTCTGGTACCGATAAGACTTATTATCGGAAGTAATATTAAATCCACAACTAGGGTGTCTGGCCATTTATGGATCACCTGTACCTTAATGCTGCATGTCCACCTCTTTGGATTCAATAAAAACAATTATAGAAGTATACAGGACATAATGGCAAAATGTTATAAATAGTCGAAGTTCTGTGAGGAAGTCGAATAGTACAGAATAAGTTTGCAGAACATTGTCAGTAATCTTATCATAAGATTATAACGTTTTTTTAAGAGGGAGGAAACAAATGTTGAAAGTAGTATGCGGGGTAGATATACAAGGGTCTACAGCTGTAGTAGTCACATTATCGGGAGACAGAAAAAACCCAGAGTTAATGTTAAGTGCGGTTAAAAAAATCGAACTAAAAGATGATAATAATCAAGCAGACATACATTCTTTTAGACAAACGATTGCCAGCTATATTAACAGTGAAGGCATCACTGATGTAAGTATCAAGAAACGGGCTTCCAAAGGTCAATTCAGTGCTGGAGCTGCCTCTTTCAAGATTGAAAGCATTTTTCAAACGTTAGACGTACCGGTCACACTTGTACACACTGCGACAATTGCAGCTACTTTGCGTAAACAACCTATTGATCTCGACAAATTTAATTTGCTAAAATACCAGGTCGATGCATTTACAGTTGCATATTATCTTCTGGAGGAATAATGGATATTCAGCAGATTTCCGCACCAGCAGTCATTATCGACTGTTTACATACGTTAAATGATATAGAAATTGATGGTTATTCAGAAAAAGGTGGAAATGGCTATGTCTTTTTTGGATACCATAAAATAATGAAAAAAAGAGTTGCATTAAAGTTCTATTACTATGGGGATGATGCAAACAAAGAAGTTGAGTTGTTAGCACAAATAAAACATCCAAACATAATCGATGTTTGGGATGCTAGAAGTGTCGGCGATGGTTGGGCGTATTTTACGACCGAGGAAATTCGAAGTGGCGACTTGGATAAACACATTGAGGCTAATAACATTGGCACGAAGAAAGCATTTAACATCATTAGAGGCCTTCTTGATGGAGTAGGAGCCATGCACAATGAACCCAATAACATGGTTCATAGAGATTTAAAGCCAGCAAACATCTTATTGGATTTTTCAGGAAATCCATTGATTGCAGATTTTGGTTCTGTCAAGAGAATTCCCGAAGGGCAAAGCTTTGTTTCTGGTTCTCAACACGCAGCATTATACCGACCACCGGAGGTATACGAACAAGGTTCATACACTTATAGCTCTGATATTTATCAGATAGGTATGGTTCTTTATCAGCTTTTGGGAGGGTATTTGCCTTACGGTGAACAGGATTGGTTAAATCAAGCTCAGCAAAAAAAATACAATGCTTTGCCGGACGATTTTGAAAAGTCAACTTTCGTTGATAATCTGCTTCATACAAAAGCGAAAAAAGGTCAGTTGTTACACTTGGACAGTTTGCCCGCCTATGTTACGCAAGCAGTAAAACGTATTATTAGAACTGCTACAAACCCAGATTTCGGTAAAAGATACCAAACAACTACCGAATTTCTGTTAGCAATACATAAGTTAGGTGAAATTCCAGAATGGATAACAATAGATGAACATATTGCTTTGATCAACTACAAAGGCAAAGACTACCGCGTTGTTCGCAGAGGGGCGGATTTTGTTTGTGAAAAGAAGTTGTCGCACTCCGCTTGTTGGCGAAAGGAAAGTGGTATTCAAGAAGGTACTGAAACGGGGATTATCGAAAGCATCTTGAATAAGATAACTTAATGCTTCTATCAAAAAAAAGGACTTCGGTGCTTTTTGAATGGGCAAATGCAGCAACAATTTAGGAAGCTCAGGCAAAATAATTAGATATTTATTCTTTGTGTTTCAAGGCACACTTCTACTAACTTTTATAGTATATAATCAATTAACTGGAGCTTCATTTATGGATATTTATAACAAAGTTAAGATTATGTTAACTGAAAATAAGAAGAAAAAGCTAATAAAGACTTAACTAGACTTATAACCCCGATAATGTCTATTATCGGGGTTATTTAATTTTAGAAAATGGCGATTGTTGTCAGGATATAGTAGTTATTGGAAAATGATTAAGAAGCTATTATAATATTTATAGTTACAATAAAATATCCTTCAAGGAGTAAAATAATGAAAATAACCTCTGCTCCTATTAATGATTCAATTATCTTGTCTGTTTCTAAAATGATAGATGATTCTTTAACTGAAAATAAAAGAGAACCTAGCCATTCGGAACTTGATTTCTTGTTTGGACAAGTTAAATTACAACATGTTGACCCTAAGTCACTAGGTCAAACTGTTGGAAAATATAAAAGAGTTCGGGCAGTTTTGAATTGGGCAATGGAGAATGATAATGATGCAGGAGAAAGATTACTTACAAAACTAATTGAATTAATACGTGGTTGTGGCGGATTCAGGCAAGATTCACCGAATTACGTGGGGAAAGAAGCGATAAATAATGCGATTTCTGCTTTTCGCTCTGAAGGGTACGATTTATCATTAAATGGTGAGTTGAATTCATTAGTGCTAGATAACTTGACTGAAAAAGACATGACTGAAGCACTTCAAGCTTACGTTCGAAGAGCGAAGCGAGGGTCGATGGATGCTGCTTTATTAGCAGGGACAGGTAAAGATTTGCTTGAAGCTGTAGCTAAACATATTTTATTAGTAAAGTGGGGACAAACAAACACTAATAATAATTTTCCGTTTCTTTTAGGGCAAGCTTTTACGGCTCTTAATCTAGCAACTTCACAAGCAAAAGCGGAGCCAAACGAATCACCAATGAAACGCTACGAAAGATCATTATATGAATTGGGTTGTTCAGTTAATGCAATACGTAATAAAGAGGGAACTGGCCACGGACGTCCATTTTTGCCGAATATTAGTCAAAAAGAAGCAGCTAATTTAATTCAATCTATTGGGATAGTTGCTGATTACCTACTAATGAAGTTAAAAAGTTAACTTATTAATTTGAGATTTAGCTGTCTCTATTTTTGGGGGACAGCTTTTAGATTATCATCTTTAATTACATATGGTAGATATAATCTTATAAGAATAAATGATGTAGCTATAATAAATTATCCATTTAATACTTAAGGCATCTGGATTTGTAGATACACAAAAGTTGTCTGAAATCGTCATTAGGTACTTACAAGAAGGAGATTTTTAATGATTAATAACACTATATTTAATAGAGTTAATAATGCCATCTCAAAACTATTTGAAAGAGATCAATATTTACTCGTTAATAATTTAAATGAAAGAACAATAGCTCATAAATTTGCTGTTTATCTCCAAGAAGAATTTTTCGACCTAAATGTCGACTGTGAGTATAACAAAAATGTTGATGAAGATGATGGCTCTAAGAATATATATGTGGTAAAAGTTGAGGCGGAAAGGTTAAGAAAGAGTATTAACAAAGAAATTGTTATTGATGAAATTATTCACTCTGTTATTTCAATTTACCCGGATATTGTGATTCATAATAGAGGTGAAAATAACAGTAATCTCTTAATAATTGAAATTAAAAAATCAACAAATTTAATTGACAGATATTATGATTTTAAAAAATTACAGTGTTATACAGATAACACTCCCCATAACAAACTCAAATATCAATATGGTTTATTTATAGAATTTGAAACAAATGTACCCAAACCCAGAAAACCTGAACTAATTTGGTTTAAAGATGGTGAAATAGTGTCACAGGAGTAGGTACTAAACATTTTAATGTTATATAAATTATATTCATTTTAACCAAATGCACATACTCACTATTATCGGATTTTCTGATTTCGACAGGAGAAAAGAGATAACAAATAGAAAATGTTTGAAAACAGAAACTTAGCGAGGTAATACTATGGGGGACATCAATTAATAGCAGCAATGTGAATGAACTTCAAGGACATTCCGTAATTGAAAGTTACGAGTGGAGTTAATCGTTAACTACATAATGGTTCCACATAATTGACATTATGTGATCTGTCTATTATTACAAACCCTTTTTTTGTATTTAGATTAGAATTAGTTGCGTAGAACCTTATCACAAATAATGGTAAACTAACAAATAAAGCTCGTAATTGATAAATTGTTTAATGAAAATATAATAACATTAAAAAGGTGAGAAGGTTTCTTGAAATGCAAGTCGTACGTTCGAATCGTAACGGGTACGCCGCTCAATAAAGTAAGTTGGTTCTTTGCGATTTTAGCGATATTGCTTTTAAAGTCGACAACTTTGGTACAGAGACTATTCAAAAGATCGAGAAGAATTGGGATGACGTAAAAAGGCGATTAGATTGGCAATCAGTCTAGTCTCCAATTTTGGGTTTAACCAAGAAACATTAACGTCAAACAATGCCATCATTCCAATAGCTTATTATTTATTGAAAAGAGGTTTGCCCGCAAACTACGTTCAATCTTCCGCATACGAGAGCGACAGACAGCTGGTACATAAGCGGTTGATTCTGGCGTTGTTAAAAAGAGTTTTCAGTGGTCAGCCAGACAACGTGCTCAGACCGTTAAGGAAAATTATAATGAATAATTACGACAATTTTCCACTGGATATTATCATTGAAGAATTTAAGGGCGGAACAAAGTCTTTCACGTAACCTGCTGACTTATCAATATGGTCAGAAGCATACATTCTCAGTGTTGGCTCTACTTTACCCGACTTTAGATTTTAGAGATAAGTTTCATTTGGATCATATCTTTGCTAAGAGCCTATTCACAAAGAAAAACTTATCAAAAATTGGTGTTCCAGAAGACAAACAAGATGCCTTTATTAATGAGTGTAATGTCATTGTAAATTTACAATTACTCGAAGGAGTGCCTAACCAACAAAAGTCGAATATGAATTTTAATGAATGGATAGTTAAGACGTATCCTGACCTATCAAAGAGTAAAGATTATATGGAGAAACATTATATACCTAACATCGATTTGAAACTAACGAATTCTGACAACTTTATTGAGCAGCGCAGGCAATTATTCATAAGCCAGTTGACTTCTATATTAACTGTATAAATAGATCAACAAATTTTCTGAGCCTATAATCGTTATAGGCTTATTATTCTTTAAAAAATCACCTTATCGCTAAGAACAAATACTTGCTGACAACGTAATGACATTATTTCGTCGTATGATTATGGTGCCAATTGTCGAATGAAGGAGAATATAGACAAACTGTGGAATAAGTCTACGGCAGTATTTTTCAACGAAAGAGGGATAGGCAGAATGTCAGAAGTTTATTCAAGCAAACAAACAACAGTAAACATCCAAGAAAAATCAAATATGATTTGGAACAATGCAAATCATTTAGTAGGACTATATAAACCACATGAATATGGCAAAGTTATTCTCCCGATGACAGTTATTAAAAGGTTTCACGATACACTTTTGCCAACAAGGGAAAAAGTGCTTGAAACTTACGAAAAGGTCAAAAACTTTGAAGTTAAAGATGGCTTTTTGGAAGCAGCTTCAGAACTAAGTTTTTATAACACAAGCTCATTTACCTTCGAATCTCTCTTGGCAGATTCATCTCATATTGAAGAGAACTTTCGCGCATACCTAAATGGTTTTTCTGACAATGTTCAAGATGTACTTGCTCACTTTGATTTCGATAAGGAAATCACTAAACTTGCTAATAATAATATTCTTTTCTATATCATTCAGGAGTTTAATAAAAAATCAAGCTATCTAGGTGCTGACATAATAACTGCTGTCGATATGGGCTACATATTTGAAGACTTAATCAAAACATTCTCAGAAAGTTACAACGAAGAGGCGGGGGCGCACTTTACAAGCCGTGACATTATATATCTAATGACGGACCTTCTTATTTGTGATGAGAAAGATGCTCTTATAGAAAATGGTGTTGTTAAAACTATATATGACCAAACTATGGGAACATCACAGATGTTAGGGTGTATGGAGGAACGCCTGCGCGCATTAGATGCTGATGCAGAAATTCGTTGTTTTGGGCAGGAATTCAACCCTGAAACATATGCTATCGCAAAAGCCGACATGATTATCAAGGGTGGTAACGCTGATAATATGCGGTTTGGCGACACACTTTCAGATGATAAATTCTCTGGCTATACCTTTGACTATTGCATTTCAAATCCACCGTTCGGTATTGATTGGAAACGTGAAGAAGCCGCAGTTAAGGCAGAACATAAGCTTGGAGATAAGGGTAGATTCGCCCCAGGACTGCCCAAAATATCTGATGGTCAAATGCTATTTATGTTGAATGGTGTAAGCAAGCTAAAGGACACAGGTGGCAAAATGGCGATTATTCAAAATGGCTCACCATTGTTCTCTGGTTCTGCAGGTTCTGGCGAAAGTGAAATTCGAAGATACTTAATTGAAAATGATTGGGTTGATGCCATTATTCAGCTTCCAACCGACTCATTTTATAACACTGGTATAACAACTTATATATGGATAATTACAAAAACTAAGCCGTTCCATAGAGAAGGGAAAGTTCAGCTTATTGATGCTTCAAATATGTATGAACAAAGAAAAAGATCTATAGGTAATAAGAGAAATGATATAACAGATGCTTGCAGAGATCTTATTGTGAAGACTTATGGTGAACATCAAAATAAGATCTATTCACTAGGTGATAAAACTTGTGAGTCCAAAGTTATTGAAAATGTTGAGTTTGGTTTTAACAAGATAACTGTTGAAAGTCCACTTTTTGATGAAGATGGTAAACCCGTTATGAAGGGGAATAAGAGCGTACCTGATCCTGCAAAAAGAGATACAGAGAATGTGCCATTAATAGAGGATATTGATATTTACTTTGAAAGAGAAGTCAAACCGTTCAATCATAATGCTTGGATTAATAAGAACAAAACAACTGTTGGTTATGAAATACCTTTCACAAGATATTTTTACAAGTATACATCTCCAGAAATAAGTGAGGTTATTGCAGAGAGAATTCGTGAACTGGAACAAAGCATATCCACATCCCTTGAACGCTTGTTTTCAAAGGATGGTGTCAACAATTGAGCCGCAAAATGAAAGTAAGTGGCATTGAATGGATAGGCGTGATACCAGATCATTGGAGAATTGTGAAAATAAAGAACATCTGCTCGATGAAAAGTGGTTTAAACTTGATATCAGAGCAAATAGATGAAAAAGGTAATTATCCAGTTTATGGTGGAAATGGGTTAAGAGGATATTACCATGATTATAATCAAGACGGTGAATTCGTACTTGTCGGTAGACAAGGCGCTTTGTGTGGTAATGTAAATTTGGTAAGTGGTAAATTTTGGGCAACAGAACATGCTGTTGTGACTACTTGTAATTTAAATAGTAATGTTAATTACTGTTATAGGCTTTTATACGCAATGAATCTAAATCAATATTCAATTTCTACAGCACAACCTGGATTGGCTGTAAACATGATACTTAACTTATATACCTGCCTTCCACCTATGACCGAGCAAATAGCAATAGCACAATATCTTGATCAAAAATGCAATGAAATTGATAGCATTATTCAAAACACTAAATCATCAATTGAAGAATATAAAGCGTATAAGCAATCGGTTATTACAGAGGCGGTTACTAAGGGATTAAACACTAGTGTGTCAATGAAAGAGAGTGATGTTGAGTGGATTGGGGAGATGCCAGAGCATTGGAGCCTAACAAAAGTTAAATATTTATTAGACGAAAGTATTGAAAAATCAATCGAAGGTAAAGAAGAACCGCTTTCAATGAGCCAACAATTCGGGATAGTCAAATCAACCGAACTTTATATTCCACACGCTACTTCTAGTTATATTGGTGGGAAATTAGTATATAAAAATTATTTGGTGTTTAATAAGTTGAAAGCACATTTAGGTGTTTTTGCAGTATCTCCTTATAACGGAGTTGTTAGTCCAGATTATGCTGTTTATGTTGGAAAACAGGGGACTTTTGTTAAGTTTCTTGAATATCTTTTTAAAACAAAAAAATGCATACAACAATTTAAAAGATACATCAGAGGTGTTGGTGCAGGTTTGAGTCGTCTTTATACAAGCGACTTATTTAATATTCAAATTGCTTTGCCAAGTTACGAGGAGCAAATAGCTATAACGGAATATATTGAAAAAAAATGTGTTGGAATTGACAGATTAATAGCCGAAAAACAAAAGTTGATATCAGAACTAGAAAACTATAAAAAATCTTTAATTTATGAATGTGTAACAGGAAAAAAGGAGGTGTAGAAAAAATGCAGGACAATGAGAAGCGGTTCGAGCAGGATATAGAAAGTTTTTTCCTTTCCCCGATGGGTGGTTATATTAAAGGAGATCTTAGTACATATAACCGTGAAAAAGCAATTGATATGGACAAACTCATTACCTTTATTTCCAATTCACAACCCAAAGAATGGGAACGCCAAGTTAAACGTGATGGAGCAGATGCTCAAACTCGTCTTTATCGTTGTTTGCAGACCAATATTGATAGTGAAGGCTTAATCTATGTTTTGAGGCACGGCATTATTGATCGTGGCATCAAGTTTAAACTTGCCTTCTTTAGACCAGAAACAGACCTTAATGATATCGTTATCAAGAAATATAGTGAAAACATACTAACGTGTACTCGTCAATATAAGTATTCCATACAAAATGAAAATTCAATTGATATGGTGTTATCCCTGAATGGTATACCTATTGTAGCCGTGGAACTAAAAAACCAGCTAAAAGGTCAATCCGTCGATAATGCCAAAAGGCAGTTTATGTATGACCGTGATCCTAAGGAGTTCATTTTCGGCTTTAATAACAGAATCCTTGTATATTTTGCTGTTGATCTTTACGAAGTTGCAATGACAACACATCTAAAGGGAAAGGATACTTTCTTTCTACCCTTTAACCAAGGATCTAATGGCGCAGGCGAAGTAGGCGGTGCGGGTAATCCTGTCGGTGATGGTGAAAGCTATATTACCTCTTATTTATGGGAAAAGGTTCTGCAAAAAGATGCCTTACTGGACATACTTCAGAGATATATACACTTGGATGTCTCAGAAACAACCGAAAAAGTGAACGGAAAGCGCAAAACGAAAACAAGCAAGAAAATAATCTTCCCACGATATCACCAGCTGGATGTTGTGACAAAGCTGGTAGCTAACGTTAGAGTTAATGGTAGCGGAAAGAACTATTTAATTCAGCATTCCGCAGGATCGGGGAAAAGTAATTCTATCGCCTGGCTTGCTTACCGCCTAGCTACCCTTCACGATAAGGACAACAAAAGTGTGTTTACTTCCGTAATCGTGGTTACAGACAGACGTGTGCTTGATAATCAACTACAAAATACGATATCTGGATTCGATCATATTGACGGCGTAGTCGAAACCATTGACGAGAAGAAGACCTCAAAGGATCTGCGTGATGCAATAAACGATGGCAAAAAAATCATAATCACTACGCTTCAAAAGTTTCCTGTTATCTATGAAGAAATAGATGACAACAAAGGCAGAAGGTTCGCCATTATTGTGGATGAAGCCCATTCCTCCCAAAATGGGAATAGTGCAAAGAAATTAAAGGCAGCTCTGGCTGATGTAGAAGAAGCATTAAAAGAATATGCCGATATTGAAAACCAAGCAGAATCCGAAGTGGAAGATGCTGAAGATCAGCTTGTTAAAGAGTTAATTACGCACGGTAGACACAAGAACTTATCTTTCTTAGCTTTTACTGCAACTCCAAAAGAGAAAACCCTTGAAATGTTTGGTGAAAAGCAAGGCGATGGCACTTTCCGTCCATTTCATATTTACAGTATGCGACAGGCTATCGAGGAGGAATTTATTCTCGATGTGCTTAAAAACTATATGACATATAAAACTTGCTTTAAAATTGCCAAGAATACACCTGATAACCCCGAAGTTCCAGCAACAAAGGCGGTTAAAGCGGTTCGCAGATATCAGGAGCTGCATCCGCATAATCTACAACAAAAAACAGCTGTTATGGTGGAACATTTTAGAGAGATAACAAAGAAAAAAATTGGTGGAAACGCAAAAGCAATGGTGGTTACTGCATCTCGCCTTCATGCTGTTCGCTATTATCACGAGTTTAAGAGGTATATTGAGAAAAATAAATATGACGATATTGATATATTAATCGCTTTCTCAGGTGTAATAAATGATCTAAACGAGTATGGAGAAACAGTAGCCTATACTGAAGAAGGTATGAATAAGCGTGCCGATGGATCCACGATTAAAGAAAAGCAGTTGCCTGAAGAATTTCATCATGACTTCAACTGTCTAATCGTTGCGGAGAAGTATCAGACTGGGTTTGATGAACCATTACTGCACACAATGTTTGTAGATAAAAAACTTGAAGGTGTAAAGGCAGTTCAGACACTTTCAAGACTGAACCGTACTTGCCGTGGCAAAGATGACACGTTTATTTTGGACTTTGTGAATTCTGCAGAGGATATGAAAAAATCATTTTCCCGTTTTTACGAAGCTACCATTCTTGATGAGGAAATAAATATCAACTTAATTTATCAAACACAAAGTTTGTTGCGAAAATTTAAGCTTTACAATGATGCTGACATTGAAAGTTTTATCAAAATTTACTATAAGAATGGCGAGCAGACAGATAAAGACCTCGGCAAAATGACCGCCCTGTTAAAGCCAGTAGTAGATAGATACAACAACCTTGATGTCGAAAAACGTTACGAATACCGAATGACGATAAGGAATTTTAACAAGTGGTATTCTTATATCGCTCAAGTAGTAAGAATGTTTGATAAGAGCCTCCAAAAGGAATTTGCCTTTACTTCTTATCTTGCCAAAATGATCCCTAAAGAAAACGATAAAAAGATTATTTTAGAGGACAAGTTGCGCTTGGAATTTTATAAGCTCGAAGAAACATTTAAAGGAGATATTGTCCTAGAAAGCAATACGCAGTATCAAATTCTCTCAAACCCCAAAAGGTTCGTTCCAGAGTCTGTAATAGTTAGTGATGATGACCTTTTGGAGAACATCATCAGAAAAATTAACGAGCGGTTTAATGGTACATTTACAGAGGGCGATAAGGTTATTGTAGAAACGATTTATAATAAGGTTGTTAAAGATAATAAGAAGCTTAAGACGTATGCAAAAAATAACGATGCTGAGGTTTTCGAGCGGAGTATCTTCCCTGACATCTTCAAAAAAATCGCTCAGGAATGTTATATGGAGTCAATGACTTCTTTCTCAAAATTATTTGAAGATAAGAAGTTCTATAACTCCGTAATGGAAGAAATCGCAAGGGAATCTTATAAGGACTTACGAAGTGAAAAATAGTATTGCAATGTTTACGAACTAGGGGCATATTGCTTCTGGTTCTATTTTATGTTTGCCATGTAGGACATTAGATTATTTGTTTGGAAGGAATTAACTGACAAATGTCGAATTCTTCAACAGGATTCGACTTTGAATAATAGATCCAATGATGTGAATGTGGGTGATCGGAAATATGGATGATAACAGACGGGAGTTTAGTCCGAATGAAAAAATGCTTTTATTCAATGAAGTAGGCGGATATTGCCCGTTGTGTGGGGACGAACTAACCCATCGTAAAAGTGGAAAAATATTTAGATCTTTTGAAGTCGCTCACATTTATCCAGCTAATCCTTTGCCAGTAGAAGTGGAGTTATTAAAAGATGAAGAAAGATTATCGGAAGATGTTAACGACTTAAAGAATGTAATTGCTGTTTGTGGGAAATGCCACGGGCGTTTTGATAACCCGCGAACTGTTGAAGAGTATCGGAAATGGGTTAGATTAAAAAAAGAACTTCTTCAACAGGCAGAGATTAAAAGTACATACTACCTGTTTAACATAGAAAGCGAAATAAGAGTTGTATTGGAAAAGTTGCAAAATATTGATGGGGAACCCGTTCCCTTAAGTTATGAGTCTTTAAAGATTGCTGAAAAAACAAACGATACGCTACCGTTCATACTAAAGCGGAAAATTACAAACGATGCAGTCGACTATTTTGATTTTATAAGGAATATTTTTGTAGCAATCGATCATGCTACTCCACATAAATTTCAAACACTTGCTTCACAGGTTAGGAGTTTTTATTGGAAATGTATGCAAACTAATACTAACCAAGAATATATATATAATGCATTAGTGGAATGGCTCAACGAAAAAACTGAACGCTTATCTCGTAGGGCTTGTGAAATTGTGATTGCGTACTTTGTCCAAGATTGCGAGGTATTTTCTTGATATTACCTAATAAGCTATTTCCATTTAAGGAAAGTATCCTAGCAAAGATTGTATACTTACTAAATGTTTTGATAGTAAATAATGAAAGCGTAGAGAGTTTATTCGAGAAAACTAGACAGAATTTTGAAGATATAAACCAATTTATTTTGGCTTTAGATGTTTTATTCGTTCTAGAGAAGATTGAGTTTGACGAAGAATTGAAGGTGATTCGATATGTTAAAACAGATAATTTGTAATAAATTTGTTGAGCAAAGGGTTATTTTTCATAATGGTTTAAATGTTGTTTTAGGAGACGAATTAGCTTCCAATTCTATCGGCAAATCAACGATGTTGATGATTGTTGATTTTTGTTTTGGAGGTGATGATTACATCACCAAAAACCGTGATGCCATAGAGAACTTGGGTCATCATGTCTTCAAATTTTCATTTATATTTGAAGAAGAAGAGTTCTTTTTCTTACGTAAAACAGCAGAGTATAAGTTTGTTTCTGTGTGTAACGAAAACTTTGAGGTTCAAAATGCAATCAAAATAGATGAATATATAAAACTTCTTCAGGTGAAATATAACTGTGAAGTTGATGAGTTGTCATTCCGCAACATTATAGGAAGATATTTTAGGGTGTACGGAAAAGAAAATCTAAATGAAAGAAAACCAATACAGTATTTTGAAAAGGAAAAGCAAAAGGACTCCATTGTTGCCTTATTGAAACTTTTTGACAGGTACAAAAGTATTAAAGAGTTTGAAAATCAAATCAAGGATTTGACTGAGGAAAAAAATGTAATTCTAAAAGCTGCAAAGAAAGAACTGATTCCAAAAATCAATAAAAGCTTATTTAGCCAAAATGAAAAAAGAATTAAAGTGCTAAATGAAGAACTCACCAAATTAAAGGATAGCATAGTTAGTGCTACTTTAGATATTGAGGCATTAGTGTCAAAAGAAATATTAGCTTTAAGAAAGAAAAAAAGTGATCTCGTTACACAAAAAAATATGTACGAGAGCCGATTGCAGAGAACATTAACGAATATTGCAAACAGAAATATTAACATAGATTCTGAACTGGAACAACTAGTAGAGTACTTTCCTAATTTTAAAATTGATCAGGTAAGAAAAATTGATCAATTCCATACTTCAATCACGAAGATCTTGAAAGAAGAGCTTCAGAAGACTGAAATAGAAATAAAGCAACAAATCGCTCTAATTACGAGTGAGATCTTCGATATTGACCAGGTAATTAAAGAAAAATTAACTATTCAAAACGCTCCTAAATATACAATAGAAAAAGTTGTAGAAGTTGCATCTAAAATCAAGCAGCTGACAGACGAAAATGGTTTTTATTCGAGAAAGAAAAACCTTGAGGGTAATATAAAAAGTGCAAAAGAAGATTTGAGTCTTCTCAAGGAGAAAATTTTATCTGATGTTTGTAATCAGATCAATATCAAAATGTTTGAATTGAATAAAGAAATCTATGATGATAATAGACGTGCGCCTACGTTAACGATTGTTGGAGAGAGGTATTCATTTAATACGTTTGGGGATACTGGCACGGGGACAGCATTTGCAAATCTAATAACATTTGATTTGGCATTGCTAGATTTAACTTGTTTACCTGCGGTAACACATGACCTGCCACTGTTAAAAAATATTGAAAATCCTGCATTGGAGAGCATTGTTGAGCTTTATAGTAATAACAAGAAACAAATATTTATTGCGATAGATAAAATTAATTCATATAAAGCTGAAACTGCAAAAATTATTATGGAACACAAAGTACTTGAGCTATCCAGAGATAAAATATTATTTATAAAAAATTGGAAAAAAGATGGGCAAGGATAAAAGGATTAACTTAGACGAAAAAAGGAAGTCGCTCGCGTTAGTTTTGGGCAGCCAAAGCAAGTGCGTAAAAAGTTTTGTGTAAATGGTTAAACCTTCCATTAAGGAGATGATCATTTATGCAAGACAAAAGAGATCGTACGATCAAGGAATTAGCCAAAAAATTGCCGTACCATCGAGGTCGTTTACGTTATGTTTAAAGACCTGTTTCGAGACACGATTTAGCTGTAAGAAGCTGAAATGGAAGACCACTTGGACTATGCCAAGCATCATACTGATGGCGTTCATACAGTGAATAGTCGAAGCGGATATAGTAAAAAAGCTGAAAACCAAGTTCGGCAATACGGAGCTCCACGTACCCGTAAATCGAAACAGTGAGTTTGACTCACAAATCGTAAAGAAGCATGAGGCAGCGGTCAATAGCACATGAAGGACCTCTATGGTATTGATGTGTCACCTACGATGGTGAGTAAAGTGGCAGATGTGAAAATGCCAATGGTCTCAGAATAGCAATGCAGACCGCCCGTTCGTGTATACCCTATCGTGTTTCTAGATGCCAATCAATTTAAGGTTAGTCAAGAATAGTAAATTGTTATCAAAGCAGCCTACAGTGTCTCGGCTTTTCCATGTCTGGTGACAAGGACATTTTAGACATTTGGATCGGCAAGCACGAGAGAATTACATAGATTTCACATAATCATTGTTATGTGAACTAATACAAAAAGGGAGCGGGGTAGAGGAAAACCGCTCCTTTATATGCAGCTGAGACTCATTATCTTCGTTTCAGTGCTATTCCAATAGGGAGATATAAGGTCCATCCGTAAGATTACACTCCTTTTATACTCATTAATTTTTACGAGTCAATCTATTTAATTTAACACCAATTTATAACTTTACTTGCTACACCATAAACTTCCTTATTTTCTTTGATTACTATTCCATAATTCCGTATATAATTTGGGGTTACGTAATTCTGTGTTGAACTTAAAAAACTATGATCTAATAACTGTTGAATAACTATTAACTCACTATCACTTTCATACATAAGGGTCGCAAATGAATGACGCAATCCATGGATATTCATCGGTTCTAACTTAGAATATGATAAATACTTAATTAATAGTTTCTGAACATAATATCGGGTAATCTTTTCTTTTTCATCTGTACAAAAAAGGAAATCTTGAGAAGTTAACTTTTTCAATTCGATGTATTTTTTTATCGCGAGTCCAAATTCGTCCCTAAGCATTACTTTACGTTGTGATTTTTTCTTCGTATTTCTTAAAAAGAGAGAGTCTTCTTCACAATTTACATCGCATACTTTGAGATTAAGTATTTCAGAGATTCTACATCCGGTGCAAATCAATATCGAAAATAACAAGGGTTCTAAATACAGATCTTCACAATGATGAACAATATTGTGCATTAATAATAAAATTTCATGTCTACTGAGTATCCTTTGTGGTCTTTTTGATTTTTTATATTCGCTAAGATCAAACTTCATATCTCTAGGAATATTAGGGAAATCATAATTTCTGTGAAGATAAAGAAACAAGCTACAGATAGCAGATCTAGATTTTTTCAACCAGTGGTATCCTTTTTCACTATGATCAAAAAGATATTTATCTAATAGATCTGCGTTTATAGGGCGGAAGAATAGAAATACTCCCGTTGAGCTATGAACCTTATAGAAGTCTTCTAAATGCAATTCACATAAATTCAATTTGGTGAGAGCAGACAAGTAGTTTGCAAATTTATATAGGTGATTGAAATAATTCTTTTTGGTCGAGTTAGCAAGTTTACTTTTAGTAATAAATTTATTTATTTCAATCAGGATTGTGTCCATGTTCGTTTTCCCCTATGCCATATAATTGAATTAGTAATTTTTCAAGTGGAAATGGAAACTTTTCCATAACTTCACGTTTTAAATCAATCGGGAGCATTTGAATATATATGTAGGTTGTTTCGGGATTCTCGTGACCCAAAATTTGACTAAGATATTCGATTCTCATACCTGCCCGTAAACAATTAACAGCAAACGTATGACGAAAGGAATGGACATTTAGATGGTCATCAAGTTTTAGATTTTTAACAATGTCATGTATTTGATATTGAACACTACGTATGGATACTTTCTTTTCTCGAATCATTCCATGGTCTCTAGCAAACAAATACCCAGTAATATTTTTGTTCCATTCTTTTACACCTGAAAGAAATAAGTATTCTTTAATTACTTCTTTAACATGAGGGTATATAGGGACATAACGTTCTTTTTTCCCTTTCCCCTTTACATAAAGAAGATTTGATTCAAAATCGAAGTCTTTTACACGTATACTTACTAGTTCACTAACTCGGCAGCCTGTTCCTAGTAAGAACCAAATTATTGATATCCAAAGGTAAGCATGCGTTTTATGTTTTGTGTAATCTAATATTTTTTTAATTTGTTTTTCTTGAAAATATCGAGGGAGGAGCTTAACTGAATGTCTTTGAAAACGGTAACGGAGATCTTTGTTTATGTAGCCTTCATTGAGTGCAAAAGATAATAACTTTCGTAAAATCGAAATATATGTATTCAAAGTGCCTGGAGATAGAGTGGTATTTTTCCTACCATTGCAACCTAGAATAAACTGATCAAAGAGCCTTTCATTTAACATATTTACTTTCAAATCAGGTTCATTTTTAGATATAAACCTTTGAAATCTATTCAAAAAATTTAAATAATACCTTATGGTTTGTTCAGATTTTCTCCCAGAATCCCTTTGATTTATAATCATTTTTTTGAAGTGTTCTATAATTTTTAGAATTGTATGCTCATCTGTTTGTGGTGTTGTCTCTGACTTTTTTTTGTTATTTACTAATGAAAATAAATCATCGAGTAAGATCCCCAATTCTGCACAAATTTCTTCATAGTTATATTTTGAGAAAATATCAAGCGACATTAGTTTACAACTCCTTTTATCACGAGAGTAGGATCATGCATAATTGTATTAGCTATCAATCTTTTTGGTGAACGATGTAAGTAATATAAAGTTGAAATCCAGTGTAGATTGATTTTGAGACCTTATTGAAGTCATTTCCATTTTCAAGAGCATTAGTTGCATAAGTGTGACGAAATGTTTTTGCCGAATACATATTTTTCGAAAACGCTTTAACGTTAATTCTTGAGAATAGAGATCCTATTGTATTAGGCCTTAAAGGCTCTCCGAAATAGGTAAGGAATAGAAACTTATTGTTTACATTTTGATTTAAGCGTATTTTCAAATATTGTTTTAATATATTTAGTACAAAGGGATCAATTTTCATTTTACGTTGACCAGATTTCTTGCTATATAAGGTAACTGTTGATTCTATAACGTCTATATCCGAAATATTCATGGAACAGATTTCAATCGGTCTACATCCAGTTTCAAGTAAAAGGAAAAAAATTGAAATATTTCTCTCAACTAATCCTTTTGAAAATGAGGTAATTGTTTTAATAAGACGAATAACATCGTCTTTTGGAACATATTCATTAGCTCTATTTCCATGGGCTATTAAATGCTTGGCAATAGAATACGTTAATTTTATATTTTTTTTCTCGTTTAAAAAGCGTACAAACAAACGAACACTCTTTAATATTTGATAAGCATAACCTGGAGTAATCTCATCCCTAACAATTCTACCTCCTAGAAAATCTTCAAATTCTATTAGATGTGCTTTTGTTAAATTCAATATCGATTTATCATTTAGCTTATGTCTTATAATGGAGAAAAAATAATTTACATACTTTTCATTCTCATAAATTCTACTGTAGTTTTTCATTTGTAAATCTTGAATAAATTCCTTTATGATTTCTTCACGTTTATTATCATTTATTTTCCTTGGAGAAGGGCTTCTTTTAAATTGAAAGCTTATTAAATTATTGAGGTGCAAGTAATTAATAAATCTCTCTACGGCTAATAAAATGCTGCTCTTTTTTTTACCAGAGAGTTTGTTTGTCTCAATTAAGTAATCAATGTATTGCTCAAAATTTCTTAAGTTTTCTAATTGAAGGTTAGGAAAATAATTATCTATATCTATTTTAGTAACATTAATTTCCTGTGAAAGAAAACGATATAGTCTTAATAGGTAGTTTTTCTGTTCCATAATAAGATTATATTTTTTTCCATTCGTTTGTAATTCAAACAAGTACATATTCAAAATCGGCGGAAGTTTTGCGAGTGACTCTGTTGAACGATAAGAATTCGGTACTTTAATGTTAAATAAAGATTGTGCGCTTTTCACTAAAATCACCTCTTGTATTAGAAATAACTTGAATAAACCTAGAGTTTTGCTAAAATAATTAATAAGATTATTTTTCTTGCAACCTTCAGGGTTAGCGTATAAAAAGACGGGCAAGTCCATTTGTTGGACATTTCTTGCAGCCTTCGGGCTAGCGTACAAAAAGACGGGCAAGTCCATTTATTTGGACATTTCTTGCGGCCTTCGGGTTAGCGTACAAAAAGACGGGGCAGTCCAATTTTTGGACATGATTAAAGTGAGCGTAATCCATCCGTATATGGCATGGATTTTTTTATTGTTTGTAACCTCCTCCATTATCCATTATTTCCAATTACTGGCGTATTATTTGTGTAATACACAGGAACCCTTTACTGAATTAAAGTATTTCTATAAGGGGGAGATTTCTTTCTTAATCTTTCTCAAGTTCAGTTTGTACTATATTGTTATTTTGTCCTTGTATATTTATGGAAAACTTTTGGGCTGAATTAGGACCAAAGCAAGTAGATGATGGACGGAGAATAGGTGAAAATGAGGGGCATTGGTCTATTTGGGGACCACCTTGGCTAGACATAGATCGTTTCTATTATTCTGGCCTTGGTGATAAAGATGCCGAGCAACCGAAAAAAGAAGCGAGACAGTGAATTCATAAATCGTTATATAGAAATTGCCTTTGATCTTGTTAAAGGTAAACAAAAGGTTAAAAAAAACGATCAAATTAAATTTGAAGATTATACATATAGTAAATATAAAGAAGATAGATCTGTACACAATGAGCAATATGCTTCAGAGGCATTTTTGTTATCCACTGAAACATTCTATCTAGATTTTCTTGAAAAAAATCCAAAGAAAACAGCACTATGTTATATTAAAGACTCCTTAGGACTTACAAAGCGGGATATCTTATATAATCTGAATAACGCTGGTGGCCCATTTTACTCTAACTATTTTAACTACAACTCGAACCACGATGATAAGCCAACTCCAGTTAATTTATATCGTGAAGCTGAGCTAGCTATTATTCTAGATGTACCGCTCTCTCAAATTACGGGTTACCACTTCCACGGCGTACCTTTTATTGAATATATTAATTTAAATCTTGACATTATCTTGAAGGGTAATTTGGAAAATACTATTCAACAAATCCAAAGTATCGAACTTGCTAGCCATAATAAATACGTAAAAAGAATAATTAAAGGATTTAAACTTATTAGAGTAAATGAATGGTTTTCATTTGCCCAAGACTTTTTACCAGTACGAGTTGATTACCGAATTAATCAATTTTTAACGGTCGAGATATATGTGCCATCAGATACTATATTATCCTATGGAGATTTGTCCAAAATTCAATCAAACTTCCCAAAAGAACTTCGTTACATTTATTCCTATGGAACTCCTTTTACCACCTTTCGAAAACTCTGCTTTCTCATAGCCGAAAAGAAAGATCATCCAGCAGTTATTGAGCACTTAGAAGACATTAATCAACTTCGCATGTTGCAAAAGTATGAATTGTAATCTGGTCTATTTTAGAACCAAAAGTAATTCCATTTCAGCACTGGACATCCTCCTAGTAAGAAACGCGATGGGAGGTAGCCGATGTGAAAACAAACATTGAAGAAACAAAACCAAAAGATTTGAATCACGATGATAAACAAAGAAAGATTGTTTTGGAAATCCTCACAGATTGGATTAAAAAAATTGAAAACGAAAATAAGTAAAGGAAATGGCCAACGTAATTTCGTTTGGCCTTTTTCCTTTGATAATGGGGGAGGGAAAGCACATAATGTATTGCTATACGAGTAAAATTTGAACTGCAGTTTTTAGGTTGTACCACTCGAAGACCACATAAGGAAGGTCGGAAATTAATGGAGATTTTAAAAATCTCAATTGAGGAAAAGATTAATTTGAAGTCCACAATTGCTGAGGCATTGGAAGCAATGAAAGATTATAAAAACTGGTCAAACTCCACCTTTATTTGTTATCAGAACGATGTATTACTATATGAAGATTTCTTGCACGAAAATAGGATTGAACCGATTTTGGAAAATGGCAAACTTCATCTTATTCAAAGATGGATTAAGAACCAACGTGATCGAGGCGTTTCAAGCACTACTATTAAGCGAAGAATAGCAAGTTTATCATCAGTTTTTTCATTTTATCGTGACCTTGGTGTTGTACAGCAAAATTGTTTTAAAGCGGTAGATGTTCCACCTGGAAATCAAGAACACCACTCAAGGGTTTTAGAGATGGATGAACTAAAGAAAGTATACATGTATGCAGATGAATTAAGGAAGACTGATTCACTTATAAGTCCGACTATTAAAATGTTAATTTTTACTGGTTTGCGAAATGAAGTACTTTCAGAATTAAGAGTTGAACATGTTAACTTCGAAAAATCACTTTTGTATGTGTCACATAGTTTTGAAAAAATTAATTCAAAACATAGAGTGCAAATTATACCGATACCTCCGAAACTCCTTGCTGAGCTTGAACAGCATGTCGTTGATCAACAACTGCTGTCACAAGACAAGCTCTTATTTGGATTGGCTGGTAAGCCACTTGGGGAAAAAGCCCTTAATCGTTTAACGAATCGAATATCACATGATTTGGGATGGACGAATGATAACCGTGTGACGCCACACGGTTTCAGAGCCACAATAAGCACGATCCTTAGTGAAAAGGGAGTAGACCTGGCAGCAATTAAGTTTCTGTTGGGACATTCGGAACAAGACAATTTACAGTTCTATATTCGACGTTATGGACGGCACATCCGGCTGCTTCAGAGGGAATTAACGTGTATCGAAGAGGATTTGTCCCAGGAACCTAAGGTCATTAAAGAGATCCAGTATCCTGATGCAACAAAAGAAACTGAACACCAGAAAACTACACAAATGACATATTTACTTCCAAAGGAAATATTGCTGAAATTACTCGATACGGATCCGGAACTTGCTAGTATTCTGATACAAAAAGGGTTGGCCCATGTATGAAAGATAGTGTGGTTGTGTTTTGAAAAAATAATTAATCAATATCCATTTTAAAATCATAGTTAGAAGGAGTGCTGTTTAATAACCAGTTGCATATGAATTGAACAGAAGCAGGATAGTACTATTATTGATTTCACTTGTCACAATAGCATATTAAAAGGGGGATGTAATGAGGTATACACTCAAATATCATTCACTGAGGAGAAAAGAGAAGAATAATCAACTCAAGGAATCTCGTGTTGTAATGAAACCGTTCCACGAAATGAATAAAAAACAATCTAAGTTTGTAGAAATAAATACATTAACATTTCTTGATATTATTAATCGGAAGAAAGAGCATACGAGTAAAATGAATGCATTCTTAGCATCACGTCTTAACCTAAATATGAATAGAGGATTGAAAGAATGAAAAAAGGTACCTAATTTTAACTAGGTACCTTTTATGTTAATACTTTCAATTTTTGTTGTTCAAGAAGTTTGGCCAGGTTATCGAGTGTTCGCTGATGATTTCGTTTGGGTGGAGGAGTGAGGTGAATTTTTAGTAGGTTGTTATTTAATTGATTCATGTTCAAGACCTCCATTTATGTATTTGGTATTTTTTTACATTTATCCTGACTTTATCATACAACGAAATAAATTTAATGTAAATATATTTTTTAAAATTATTTTTAATTTCATTAAAAATACCTGTCGATAGTGAGGTTCACTATAGACAGGTACTGATATTATAATCACTCGCTATATGGATAACGCTTGGATGGCCTTCCGTTTTTGATCAAAATCCACATGGGTGTAGATAGAGGTCGTCGACAAGCTTTCGTGACCCAACAATTCTTGTAGGGTGCGAATATCCACTTTGTCTGCTTGCTGTTGCAACAATAACGTAGCAAAGGTATGGCGCAGGTGGTGCAAAGAAAATTGACTCGGAGGAAGACCTGCTTTTTTTAATTCTTCTTTAAAAATCCGATGCAATCCATGCGGATCTAACCGTTGTCCTTTGTAATTGTAGAAAACGGGCTGTGTAGGATGAAGTTGGTATTCATCTAATTCCTGGCGATATGACACAAATAATGGGAGTACCATCGGATGAAGAGGAACCAAACGTTCTTTATTACCTTTCCCATGAACTCGAATGGTATTCCAATCAAAATCCAATTGCATCCAACAAAGATCCACCAATTCTTGCCGACGCATACCGGTAGTTGCCAACAGCTTAATCATGAGCTCGTTTCGTTTGCAGAACTTTCCTTGGTCATTTTCAAGCGAATGAAACAACTTTTGCAACTCAGAAATCGTTAGATACACCGGCAGCTTTTTATCCGATTTGGGTGATTGAATACCAACCATAAAATCATGATCAATCCAGCCTTCTTTGGCACAAAACCGGCTAAAGGATTTCAAGCAGGAAATGCGTCGCTGCATGGTTTTCGGCCGTGTTTTCTTTTGAAGCACTTGCTCTTGAATAAACCTGCGAACGGTTGAGTTTTGTACATATTCCAGTTCGTTCGTATTGTGAACCTGACGTAAAAATGAACAAAACAACTGCAAATCATACGCATAACTTCGGTACGTGTGCGTGGAAACATTTCGCTCAATTTCGAGATAAAACAAAAATTCGTCCGCTGCTTTTTTGATTTCCATGTGAACGACCTCCAAAAAAATCGATTATGAGGATGCAACCAAACCTTATGAACCGTCCTTGGGAGTTTTTCGAACGGTCCTGGAAGTTATCCGGACGAGACCGATGATTATCAGGAACTCCTAGGAACACTGGTTCCTGATAACGATTATTATCAAAAGCACGACCCTCGACTTATTGGTACGACTGGTTTTTCTTTTAGTTAACATAATATATATTATCGGACTCAAAATGAAAACAATAAAAGAACCTCACCCGTCTATAAGTGAGGTTACTGTAGTCCAACTGTCTGGAGACACAATCATTGTACTATTAAGCGACACAAATATAGTTCCAAAAATTGCAATAGTATCATGTTTGTGTTGCTATTTAATGACACAAACATGATACTTTAACAGAGTAAAAAACTAATAAGAAAAGGAAGACATTTTTTTAAATGCTGCTCTCATAGAGTGTTCAATATGCTCGATAGCTTGGTAAGGGTAATCTCTTTTTTCCTATTTGTATCAAAGGGGCATTTTGGAAAATTCATCTTTGGTTTGTCTCTGTCCGTCCACCAATGAAATTTATACACTTCCCTTTTTTTATTGGTGTCTCAATAATATAAAATGGTGCATAGCTGTGACCAAAAATTAGTCCTTTTTTGATTTTCAACATTACCTTCTAAGTAACTTCTCCATCGCCATGATATCGATATATTCCCCATCAAGAATACCTTGGTTTTGGAAAATCCCCACTTCGCGATAGCCAGATCTCCGGTACAACCCTTGCCCTAATTGATTAAAGGGAAAAGTAAACAACACAAGTTTATGAAAGCCATTTTCGAGTGCTACTCTATCTAACTCTTGTAATAAACAATGACCAATTCCTTTCCCTCGATGTTCTCGATCAATATAGATCGAGATATCTCCGACACTATTATAGGCACACCGATGACTGTATGGATTGATCGATGCCCAGCCTATCACCTGGGGTTCAATTTCAGCCACCAAGACAGCATGACGTTCTTGCCTTTGCTCATACCAGGTACGCATATATGCTGCATCTTTTTGATCAGTCTCAAGCGTTGCAATGCGGTCAGCTATCCCTTGATTGTAGATATTACGAATTGCTTCAATATCATCTACTTGTGCCTTTCTGATTTGAATCCCCATAACTGATCACCCCCAAATGTTTGCCTGCCTCACTTGCAACAAGTCCCTTTCGTGCTTTCTTGTTCATTCTTCACAGTTTCTTGTTCCTTTTTGTCACAACATTTTCCATCTGCTTCCTTAACTTCTTGAATGACCACATTACAACAAGAACTATCCTTCTTGCCAAACAAATTTTTAAAAATACTCATTACAATTTTCCTCCTTAAATTAGGTAAAATAATAAGCCTGATATAGTGGACATCGTGAATACTGATACAACAAATGCACCGACCAAACGCTTCTTAAATATGGAATGTAATAGTGTGAGTTCCGGTAAGCTTGCTCCAGCAGAACTTATCATCAAGGCCATTGCAGGAGCAAGAGCCATCCCTTTTGCGATCATGATTTGAGAAATTGGAATCATCGTTGAGAGTCTGATGTAAAGTGGTATACCGATGATTGCGGCAACTGGAACCATCCACCACTGTTCTCCCCCGATGTAAGTAGTGACCCATTCTGTTGGTACAACTCCATGGATAACGGAACCAATAGCTGCACCGATAATCAAGTAAGGATACACAGTTTTCATTAGTGCTAGGGTCTCTAAAAGAGCTGCATTGATGTTAAATTTTTTGTGTTTCTGTTCATAACCTGTCATTACTACTTGTTTCACCTGATTCTCAAATCCAAGCCGTTCCAAAGTAAATCCTATAATCACGGATAGAACAGATGTAATCACTGTATAAGCAATTGCTACCTTTACCCCAAGCATCGCCCCCATTAAGGTGATTATCGTTGGGTCTAACACCGGTGATGAGAACAGGAACACCATTACAATTCCAAAACGTATACGCTTGTTTAACAGGTTAACCACTACAGGGATAGTTGAACAAGAGCAAAACGGTGTAATAAATGCGAATACCAACGCCATAACTGCTCCAAGAACTGTATTTTTTCCTGACAGGTACTTTTCTAACTTCTCATATGGGATAAATCCTTGTAGCAGACTAATGACAAAAGAAATCGCGATAAATAATATGGTTAACTCTAAGGCAATCGATAAAAAACTCTTTAGTACTTCCAACCACATTCTAATCACCTCTAATTATTTGCTATTTGCAAGTATTGTTCAAAAAGATAATGGGTCATACACCCATTGGATTGCAGCATTGTTTTGTTTTCCCCATGGCCTCGTTCAGTAACCTTAGCGATCGGACTACTGTTTCTTTTTCAAATTCAGTCATGTGGGAGAAAACATCTTGATAATACGAGTTCATCAACGTTTCAATGTAATCATTGATTTTCTTACCTTTTTCCGTTAAAGACAGGATTTGGATTCTACGATCATCCGGAAATGGTGTTTTCTTTACTAACTCACTATCCACTAATGCTTGGACTTGCCGACTAAACGTAGTAATATCCATCCCTAAAGCATCAGCAATTTGCTGAATAGATGGTTGGTGTTGCCTATTGATCTCGTACAAAATATGACTCTGTGCAACGGAGATATCGATTCCATCGACACTACAACAGTATTTATTTAGCACACCATTTCTTCTAGTCATGGTCTGCATAAGCTCACGGATATTTTCCATATCGTCACCTCTTACCACATTTATACACAATTTATTTGCTGTTTACAAGTATTAGACAAATAATTTTTGTGCATATTTTGTCCTGTTAAACAAAGTTTCTTATCTTTCCTTTCCGTTAACATATGACTTTTCTTAATGTGTAATATCAAAAAAAATTGATTTTAATGTTGCAAACTGGTTCAACATGGAATAAAGTGTAACTACATCAAGAAAAATTGATGAAAAGAGTGAACCTAATGACAGAACTACCATTGTTTAACCAGCCATCATCTTCATTCTTCGAAACATACGAAGCGAAGTTTAAGGCATTAGCAGATAAACAAAGATTAAGGATCATGTATGAACTAACGCAAAAGGGCAGAGTTTGTGTTTGTGATCTTACAGAGATTATCGACATGGCTCAATCTAAGCTTTCATATCACCTTAAAATCTTGCTTGACGCGAACCTTATCATTAAAGAAACAGAAGCAACGATGAACTATTACTCATTAAATCATGATGAGGTGAACTTACTTTTATCTGAACAACTTTGCTGCGTATTTCGTCGTGACATCTGCTGCTAAATTTTTTTCTTTTCTATATCAATTTTTTTTGATGTTTAAATAAAATTATTTTGATGAAAGGAGTGAAACTAAATGATTTACAACGATTATGTGGCGAAGCTTCAATTGTAAGATCAAAAACAACAACTAGATTAGGTTACGTGTATGGTTGGCAATTTAGCAACCAGAAGAAAAAACGATTCCCGTTCTTGAACTTCATGAAAACCCCTCTCCCTGTCCAACAATAGAGTTGCGTGACTAGCTAACTGTACTAACTAACAGACTTCTTTCACTTCAGTTACTACGTTGATCTGCTCAATCTTTTTGTGGATTGAGATCAAATAATATAATTAGGAGGAATTAGCTATGACAAACTTCAGTAAAAAGTTTGAAAACGGTGGAACAGAAAAAGGACAAGGAAATTGTTGCGACGTTGAAATTAAAGAAGTAACCAATGAAAACAAAGAAAAAGCTTCAGAGTCTTGTTGCGGAACTGAATCAACAGAAAATAATTCTTCTTGCTGCAGTACTGATACTAAAGAAAGCTCTTCATGTTGCTGATAAAAAAAGGCCGTGGATTTAGTCCATGGCCTTTATCTTTGTGTTATACATTCACGCACTGTGAAAAGTATGGGTTAACTTTATTTACCTGTTTCAAGAAACTGTTCAATTCTCCCCTTTATTAAATCACGAACAGTACGGAAACTAGTCATGATCTCTTCTTCAGTTCCAGTAGCTTTTGCTGGATCATCAAATCCCCAATGCCATTTGACTACATTCTTATTGGAGATTACAGGACAGTGTTCATCAGCGTGTCCACATAACGTAATAACATAGTCTGCACGATTTAATGTTTCTGGGTCGATTACATCAGATGCATGGCTGCTGATGTCCACTCCTGCTTCCTTCATCACTTGAACAGCTCGAGAATTTAAGCCATGTGCTTCAAGACCAGCACTCTTCACTTCGTAACGGTCTCCTCCCAGTGCTTTCAAAAACCCGTCTGCAATTTGGCTTCTGCAAGAGTTTCCGGTACAAAGAAAGTAAATGAGTGGTTTAGAGTTTGTCATGTTCATCTGCTCCTTATATTTGAGAGGTTTATTATAATCACTTTGGCCTTATTTTTGTCATGATCGTTCTCTTCGTTATTCATGAAGGGTTTTGTATACAAATGTTGCCGCAACTGCTCCCAAAATCGTTGCCAACAAATAAATCCAGAGATGTTGGAGGGTTCCCGAAACCAAAGCAGGCCCTAATGATCGAGCAGGATTCATGGATGCCCCGCAAATCGGGCCTGCGAACATCGCCATCAGTCCAACAGTTCCTCCTATCGAAATACCTGCAAATTGCTTAATTGCCTTCCCATGAACCGCTGATCCAAGGATCACCATCATCAAAACAAAAGTAAGTATAAATTCCAAAATAAACGATTGTTGCCATGAATTTCTTGGAAGCGTTGACCCCAAGTGAGCAACGTTTCCAAATAGCATGAGCAGAGTTGAACTAGCTGCTACAGCAGAAATCAATTGGATAAGGATATATTGAAATGCTTCTTTGGATAAGATGCTCCCTTGGACAAGAAATCCTATCGTTACTGCTGGATTAAAGTGTGCACCCGAGATGTGCCCAAATGTGTAAATTAACGCCATAACTACAAGTCCAAATGTAATTGCAATTCCAACGTGCGTCAGAGATTGGGTCAGCTCGTTAATGATAATTGCACCCGTCCCTGCAAAAACAAGAAAGTAAGTCCCGATAAATTCTGCTATGAGTTTCTTTTTCATAATCAATCCTCTTTACAGTTAACTAGTAAACCTTGCTCTTCAAGCTTTCGTAGATCTTCAGAAAGATCAGGTAAATGCATAAGTCCCATACCAATCTCGTCTAACTGTTTGCGATTTAATGAATAAAACACCCATTGGCCCTTTCGTTTTTCTGTCACCAGGTCAGCATTCTTTAAACGACTCAAGTGTCTTGAAATAGCAGGTTGTGAGATCCCAAAAATGGGAACCAGTTCACAAACACAGCAATCACGTGTGTTTAGTAATGCAATAATCTTAATCCTTGTTGGATCTCCTAAAGCTTTTAGAGCATCGGCTAATTTCTTTAACTCCAATGATCTTCACCTCGCACAAAGCAAATAGTAATATAACAATATTGTTATTTCAATATAAGTATTGTTAAGGTTTTATTAACCATAGTTTTAATACTTAGTGTTTTTCCTTTTATATTTTGTCTTGTCTCGTACTGCTGGCCAGCGGACGCTTCCTCGTTGGTATGATACAATGTTTGTGTCGTTACACTGTTAATAGATCAAGTTTGTGTCGCAATATTAACGACACAAACTTGATCTATAAAAATAAAAACCCTTTATTATCAAGGGTTTGTGATTTCATTTATAGAATCATGATTGTGTCGCCAGACATTACAGTCCAACGACACAAAGAAAGTTGAGTTTATAACAAAAACAAATCTAAAAAATAGGCGTATGAAATTGCTCCTATACCTGCAAACATGACACAAGTATAAAAACCGATATTCCAGAAAGGCAAGAGTCTTTGTCTCGTGACATAGGCTAATGAAATCGAAGACAGAACCACACCAGCGGCGAGAATCGTAATGATCACGTTAACCGCAATCAGCACATTTTGACGAAAATCATCGCTCTGCGTGAACATGATCAGGATCAAACTGATTCCAAACAACAATATGAATAAACAGATGAGGCTGCTGATTCTTTTCGCTCGAAGCGCAACACCCTCGTATTTCTTTGTCTTTCTTCTTCGAAATAACTGGAAGAAGCCAATCAAACAGCCGATGAATGAGACTGCAAAAATAAATGGTCTTATATAGCTTTCCATAAAAACTTCGGACGGACTTAACTTTACAAGAGTTTGCAGTGGCACCTTCATGTTTACTGTCAGATATTTGTTGCCCTCCGAACCCTCTTTCAAATAAATAAGTTTATTCGTTTCTTTATTAACAAACAAATTTTGATCTACCCGTTCGTATTTTCCATTTAAGCTGGTATCAAATACCTTTAGATGGATATCTCCTTTTTCATCCGTTTCGATGCTCGTTTTCAAAAACAAGCCTCTAATCTTCAGGGGTCCCTCTAACAATCTTTGGGCAAAAACGTAATCTCCATCAAATTTTTTTATATCCTCATTCGAAGTGGCATTTGCCGGAATTGCCTGGGTAGTCGGACTTATTTTGTCTTGAAGTTCAACACCAAAGAACTTATACAATTCTTCTTCAAAACCATCTCGCAAAAGTCCGTCATCCTGCGTGTTGTAGGAGATGAAGTAACCCAGATTTTTTTCGGGCAACAAAGACAGCTGGCTTGTAAAGTAGTCGGTATCCCCGTCATGAAGCATAATATTGCGATTTTTATAGCTTTGATAAAAACCGTAACCGTATCCGGGCATCATCGGATGAGAGGTAAACTGAAGGCTTTTCATATCCTTCGCTGTCTTTTCCTGCAAGATTCTGGCCTCACCATATTTTCCATCTTGAAGGTGAGCCAAAATAAATTTGGACATATCTTCCGCAGTCGCGCAGATGGAACCGGCCGGATGCACCAGAATACTGCCAAGTTGTTTCGGGGTAAAGCCCTCATTTTCATAGGCAAATCCTTTAGTCGTTCTCGGTAAAATCTCTGGCGATAAAAAATAGCTTGAATTGCTCATCTGCAGGGGCTGAAAAATCTTTTCCTGCACATATTGGTCAAACGGCATTCCGCTTACACGTTCAACAATATATCCGATCAGGGCATATCCGTGATTACTGTACTGAATCACTTCCCCCGGACGCCTGACCAGCTTGGGCAGATGATTTTTGATCGTGCCGTCCAAAGCGGCAGGTTGATTCAGGAGCTGCTCACTGTAAACACCATTGATGCTTTCTTCAAAGCCGCCTGTTTGCGTTAATAAATGTCTCATCGTTAAGGGAGTGCCGTATTTATTTTCGATCTTTACATCTTTTAAATAGGTTTGGATATCCGCATTCAAATCGATTTTTCCCTCATCAACCAACTGCATGGCCGCGGTGGCCGTAAACAGCTTTGTTACCGAGCCGATTGGAAAAAGAGTTTTGTCTGCATCTACCGGTATCTTGTGTTCTACATCCGCAAAACCATATCCTTTTTTTAATAGCACGTTTCCGTCTTTAACGACAACCACGGTAGCGCCAGCAATTTTATTTTGGGTCAAGCTTTTTTCCATGTATCGATCCACTGTTTTTTCAAGACTTTCCGCACCTTTGGAAGCCCCTTCGGCAAATGCCGACATATCCATCATACTCAGGCCGAGCAGCACGATCAGAAAACAGTATATCACCTTGGTCAGGTAATCATTCTTGTTCATTTCTTACACCTCAGATCATCAGTTTTTACCTTTTATTGGCTCTTTCGATGTAAGAAATTCTAAACGAAAGGAATTACAATACAGTAAAGAAAAACTTACAACTTTCTTACGATCTGGTGGATAATGGCAACGAAACCAAAAATGCGGTTTCTTTTTCATTGCTGCTCGCCGATATGCTTCCCTCATGAATCACGGCAATGCTTTTCGCAATGGCTAGTCCCATCCCTTTTCCGCCGGTATTGGCACTTCTGGATTTTTCACCTCTGTAGAACCTTTCAAAGATATACGGAATATCTTCCGGATCAATCGGCTTGCCATAGTTGGCGATTTTTATGAGTACGTCTGCATCTTCTTTTGAAATCGCAATGTCGATGTTCTTTCCTGATTTTCCATAAAAAATACTATTGCTAATAATATTCTGCAATAGTCTTACGATCAGGCTGATATCAGCTTCGATGTTAATTTTTTGCGGTTCGCATGCGATCGAAAAGCTCATCCCCGCTTCTTCCAGTTGTGGAACGAAATCAATCATCACCTGCTGGATTAATTCTTTTACCCCCACGACTTCTTTCGCCAGATGTATTCCCCGAAAATTAATATGGCAGTACTCCAGCAAATCATGAATCTGTTTCTTCAGCTCGTGACATTTTCTCTGCGAAATATCTACATACTTATAGCATTGCTCCACATCGTTGTGAATATTGGTTTTGATAAGCTCAATGTATCCAATTAATGATGTGAGCGGCGTTCGCAAATCGTGTGAGATGTTGCTGATCATCTCATTCTTTATGGCTTCTGCTTGTTGCTCTCTATGTATCGATTCCTTCAGGCTTTGGATCATGCCATTAATGTTACGAGCCAAATCGCCAATTTCGTCTCTTGATTGAATCGGGATTTGAATATCCAGATTCCCTTCTTTCATCCTGTTGACCATCCTGCTGATATTTTCCATTCTGGTTATCATTCCTCTGGAAAAAATGTAAAAAAACAAGGTAGTCAGCAGCAGGAAAGCGGTGAAATAGACAAACGAGTATTTTTCATCCCAACTGGCGATATCTCCGTAATATACACTCATTTTTGTTTCCAGCAGCGTCTGAATGATCACGATGCTTGTGACTGTCGCTATAATACTGGATGCAAATATCATTAAGAACTTGAATCTTATGCCGATATACCATCTAATTTTCAATCTTGTACCCTACTCCCCAAATGTTTTTTAGTATTTTTGAATTTTTTGGGTCATCCTCAATTTTTTCTCTCAATCTGGCAATATGGACCATGACCGTATTGTTGCTTTCATAGTATTTATCCCTCCACACTTTTTCGAATATTTCTTCCAGTGTAAAGACTCGATTCGTATTTTTGGCCAACAGCAGCAGAATATCGTATTCCGTTTTTGTCAGCTTAACAGGTCTGTCATACAAGCGAACACTTCGCGATTTTTCATCAATTTGCAATCCCTTGATATTGATGATGTTTTCCTCAGGTACATGAACCTTGGTGTTCAGATAGGTGTATCTTCGCAAGTGGGCTTTCACCCTGGCTGTTAGTTCAATGGGACTAAACGGCTTCACGATGTAATCATCTGCACCTGTACTGAGTCCAATCACTTTGTCCGTATCCGTCGTTTTGGCACTAAGGAATATTATCGGAATATTGGTTTTCTCCCGTATTCTTCTGCAAACCTCTATTCCATTGATTTTGGGCATCATGATATCCAGTATCACCAGATGGATATCTGTTGACTGGAGTATCGCCATTGCCTCTTCGCCATCCCGCGCCTTTACTGTCTTATATCCGTCATTGCCCAGATGTACTTCGATCAAATCGACTATATCCTGTTCATCGTCAACGATTAATATGGTTTCGTGTATCATACATCTACCTCATTGGGTTATTTAATGGCAGACAGCCCCCACTCTGTTTACCAGTGAAGACTGTCCACAAAATGTTTTTCATGAAAGAAACTGCACCGTTTCCCAGTACTGAACCATTTTTTGTATCGCATCTTTATCCAGTGCTGACCACTGAAAGCCCAAGTGCTCAAGGAGGTATATGGTTTTATCATTTACATGGATCATTTCTGTTCTGTTTTCCTGGCTTCCACTGCCCATGTACATCAGGATATGGTCGAGATAAGGTCTCAGTTCTTCATTTTGGGTATTCTGCAAAAGGGTTGCCAAAAATTCGTCCAGGCTTTTCACTTCCAGCGTAGGATATTTTTCCTGTAAGAGTTCCGCCAACTCAGCAAGACTTACTTGATGAGGATTGTAGATATGGAAGGTTTCATTCGCCAGGTCCGCCTTATCAAAGAGAAGAACGATAGACTTTGCCACCTGATCAACATAAGAGAAATTAAGCTCTTTTGCTTCTATGAACGGAAAGGTATTGAGCTTTATATACGATTTGATTGATTTGCAGATGGCATTATCCTCAATATTTTCCTGAAAAGCACCTGTTTCATAATGAAAGGAGACATTTCCCAACCGGAATATTTTTACCTCCAATCCATTGTTGGCAGCAGCCATAACCAGTTTTTCTGATTCAAGTTTTGTTAGCGAATAGTAGTTTTCCGATTTTTGCCCCACGTCCATCTCGTATTCGGTAAATATCATCGCATTGTTGCCAGCCACCTCCCCATCAGAAATGGTAGTCGTGGACATAAGATTAAAGTCTTTCCTTCTGCCCTGTTGAGCAAATTGAAGCAGATGTTTCGTACCCTGTACATTGCTCTTGTAAAATGTTTCATATTCTCCGTAATGTTTTACGAAGGCTGCCGAGTGAATGATACAATCAATCTCCTGTGCCAACGCTTCATAGGCAGTTTCTTCAAGACCAAAGGAAGGCTCTCCAATCTCTCCATTCAGAATGATGACCCTGCTTTGCATGTTTTCATAGTACGAATCACCGAAATAAAATAATACTTTCTGTTTGAGGCGTTCCTCTGCCAACCTCAAATCCTGCCCTCTGATCAATAGATAAAACGTACTGTCTGATCTGTCAAAGAGTTCCTTTAGAAGATGGGCACCAACGTACCCTGTAGCCCCGGTCAATAAAACCTTCTTGTATTTCTTGCTTTTTACAAGTTTTATATCTCGGTACCTCTCAATCTTCCTTTTGTACCGATCATACTCTTCTTCCAGATTGATAGAAGGAGACTCTTCCACGGCAGCTGCGATTTCATTTTTGACCTGCTCTATTTTTGCTGCCAGATCACCTTGCGAATGCTCGATGTGAGCCGCCAACTCATAGATGGTCTGATGCTTATAAATATCGTTGATTGCTATAACAAATTCTTCTGACAATAAACTGGCAGCACGAATTGCTTTGAGTGAGTCCCCGCCTTTCTTGAAGAAGTTGTCATGAATCCCTATGTTATCGATAGAAAGAACCTTATTCCATACGTTGGCTATTTTTTGCTCTTTCTCATTTCCTGGTGGGATATGTTCTCGACTGGTATCAAGCGGCAAAGGCAATGTTTTTCTGTCAATTTTTCCATTCGCAGTAAGCGGCAACTCGGGAAGCTGCATAATATGAGCCGGGATCATATAATCCGGCAGTTGAGCTGATAAATGACGGATGATTTCTTGAGCCATTCCCTGCTCGTCTGCTACGAAATACGCACATAAATACTTTTCGCCATTCGCCTCTTCCCGGTCTATCACGACGGTCTGTTTGATCCCGGGATATGCCAGCAGCTTGGATTCAATTTCTCCCAATTCAATTCGAAAACCTCTTATTTTTACCTGAAAATCTTTTCTCCCGATGAAATCGATATTCCCATCCTCATCCCATTTCGCCAGATCGCCAGTTCTATACATCAACTGTTCCGGATAAAACGGATTTTTTACGAACTTTTCGGCGGTAAGATCCGGTCTGTTGACATATCCTCTCGCCAATCTTCCCCCGGAAATGCAAAGTTCACCGACGACTCCAATCGGGCAAAGATGGTCGTCCTGATCCAGAATATAGATTTGCGTATCATAAACTGGCTTGCCTATTCTGGTATGCTCCGGGTCATTCATATTTCGAAAGATCGTGGAAATAATCGTATTTTCCGTTGGTCCGTACTCATTGATCAGCTCTATATTTTTGATCGAGCAGGCATGTATCAGGACGGGTGTCGCCCGATCTCCTCCAACTGTGATGACCTTCAAGCATTTTGCCTCATCATCGCTGATTCTTTCCATAATCACGCTCATCAGTGCCGGCACCCCATGCAGATGGGTAACTTTCTTCTCCTTTATGCACTTCCGAATCCGGTTGACATCCTTGTCTTCTTCATTTCCCAGCAGTACAACCTTGCTTCCTGAAAACAGAGGTGCAAAAAAACCGCCAATAAATCCGTCAAAGGAGTAGGACACCAACTGCAATATCGTATCTTCGGGGGTAAAATCATATTCGGCTTTTCGCCAAAGCATGGTTTTGGAAATGGTGCGGTGCTCAATCATGACTCCTTTTGGCTTACCCGTTGATCCCGAGGTGTAGATGATATAGGCCAGGTCTTCTACGCTTTGTGCAATGTTTAGGTTACTTGTGTCGAGCAAATCGTTTTCCCGACTGTGAACATCTGCCAGTTCGATATGGTCTGCAAACCTGTCAGCGTATTTTTCTTCTGTCACAACAAATCGCATGCTGCTGTCCTGCATCATAAATTCCAGTCTGTCCTCGGGATAGCGCGGATCAAGCGGAACATAAGTCCCCCCTGCCTTTATAATCGCGAACAGTCCGATCGCAAGCTCCACAGATGGATCAACCATGATTCCAACGACATCCCTGGTTTGAACACCTTTCGCCCGTAACAATCTTGCCAGCTGGTTTGCTTTCACGTTTAGCTCATGATAAGTGAGGGAATCATCTCCTGAAATGACTGCGACCTGGTCTGGCGTAATGCCAACTTGCTCTTGAAACAGTTGATGCAGAAGGGTTTCTTCGATGTTCCATTCCGGCTGTTTGTGATAGGCGGTAACGATTTCTTCCTGCTGTTCCTTTGTCAAAATGTGAGTATCCATGATTTTTTGATCCATGTTTTGCGGTAATACATGGAGGATATGATCGACGCCTTGTGCTATTCTTTGAATCGTAAACTGTCTGTAAAGGCTCGCGTTGTATTCTATCTCTATTGAAATTCCTTCGCCATCTGCCAAAAAGCCGAATGTCATATTCCTTGGTACATGCTCGACATACTTTCTGTCATGAATATGATCCACGATGATCATGACATCAAGGATCGGACTGCTGAGTTCTTTCATGACGGGATAGTTCTGGTTCTCATTGGCCTCCAGCACTGTTTCTCGAACCTGCAACAGAAGCTCCTTTACAGTCATATCTCCACAAACCTGATCTCTGAAGGGAAGAAGGGTATTCAAAAATACCCCTTCTTTCTTCTGTTTATAGATGGGCGAACCAACAAGAATATCCTCACACCCTGAATATTTATACAACATGATCTTGATAGCAGTCACAAGCAGAATGTGCAGTTTGTACTGTGAATCTCCGCACAGCTTTTTCAGCCCCTCAAACGCATCCGTTGACAAGCGGAACATCCACGCTTTTTTTACGTTTTCAGACGTTTGTCCTACTTCCCAATCATAGGGAAACGTAGCTCTTTCCAATGCTCCGGCCAGTTTCTCTTCCCAGTATTTTTTTTCATTTTTCAACAAGCCGATACCGGAATTCTGTTCATTCATCAATCCAGCAGCCTCCTTTTATGCACTAACCTTCGCTATGCTAACACCAGCAGCCTTCCTTTTATTGAACAAGTACAAGAGGATAATGGAAACCGTGTTGACAAATACCGTACATACTCCCGTTGAAGAGGCGAAGTCCATCGTTACCTGGGAGTTGAAGGTAAAGAGAGTCGGCAGTCCGTAGTCGTACTTTTGCAATGTCACAATGTTCAGTAACAAGAAGTGTAAGGTTGAGTGAATACCTGCCGTAATGAACAGCGATGAGGTGCTCATATACAAATATCCAAAGAAAATTCCTGTCAGGAACAGCCCCAGCAAGTCGAGGGGTTTAATCACATTCGTAATCTCGGAAAGCATGAAAATAATCGAAGAAATAACAAGAGCATATTTACGATTCCATTTCAAAAGCTGATTTAAAATGTATCCTCGAAAAAAGATTTCCTCATAAAATCCGGTAACAACGCTAAAGAAAATGCCGCTTGCCAGAAACGCCGCAAATTTTCCATTCACAGCCTGCAATGATTCTTCGCTTGCATATTTGATCATACCCGTAACTGTTCCAAACAAAATGAATACAATCATCGTAATCAACGCGATGGCAACCCCATACCGGAACATGGCGGCATTTCTATTGGATGGGTCCGTAAAAATCATTTGTTTCATGCTTTGCTTGTCTACCTTTTTGACAAAGAAATACAGGAAGGCGAGAAATAATATATTCGCAAATGAAGAGACTCCCAAAAAGAGAGGATTTTGCAGAATCATCTGGCCGAGATCATTTTCGCTGATTGGGGAAACATCATGCAGCATGGAGTAAACACTCTGAAAAAGTGTGAAAATACCAAAGTTCCCCCCGTTAATGATGATGAATGAAGCGATAAAGAGAATTGCGATTTTGCCTATGGTTTTAGGAAAAGAAACAGCTTTTTTATCCATTCTGACCTCCAACAGTTTGCTTGATTTGAAATGGTCTAAAAATCAAACGCCAATTCAGCTTCACTGATTTGATCTGTATCTGCCGTAACAAAGTTGTTTGTCAGTTGTATTTGGCTTATATTTACGTCACGGTTTTCTGTAACCTGGGATAAAATCTCGACAAAATGATTGGCTATTTGCTCAATCGTGCCTGATTTGAAGAGGGCTGTCTGATATTCAAAGCTCAATTCCAGTTGTCCCTTGTTTTCAAATACAATCAGTGAAAGGGCATATGGTGATTGATCCACCTTATATTCCAACGTAGTTATTTTGGCTTTGCCAAGGACAAAGTCGCTTGACCTGATGTTTTGAAGTGTAAAAGTGGCATCAAACAGCATTCCGTTTTGAGCGTTTCTCTCCAACCCCAACTTATCCACCAGCTTTTCAAACTGATAAGCCTGATTGTCAAAAGCCTGGATGGAGTTGCTTGTGACTTCAGCCAAAAATGCGGAGAAGCTTTTATCCTTCTGCGGATAATTTCTCATCGCCAGCATATTGACAAACATGCCGATGATCTTTTCACAATCTACATTTTGTCGGCCGGCACTGGCAGAGCCAATGATGATATCCTCCTGCCCTGAATGCTTCATCAGAACGATTTGATAGGCTGCGAGCAGGACATTATAGAGCGTGGTATTGGAGCTTTTGGCGAGCAGATTCACTTTCTTTGCCAGTTCTTGCTTCAATGTGATTCGCAGCGTATCGCCTTCGTAATTCTTTGCGGACGGCCTTGGGAAATCGTACGGCAAATCGAGTACAGGGATTTCACCAGAGAATTTGTTCAGCCAGTATTCTTCCTGTTTTTTCATCTCTTCTGATTCAAATAGCTGATTTTGCCAGACGGAGTAATCTTTATACTGGATTGGCAGATCAGGAAGCTCCTCGCCGTCATAGAGATTCATAAATTCGTCTACAAAGATACTGATGGAATAGCCGTCGGTAATAATGTGGGGCATGTCAAACAGAAAGACATGCTTGTCCTCGTGAATTTTCAGTACCTCGCAACGAAGCAACGGCGCTGTGGCAAAGTCGAAGGGTTGGATAAAATGTTTCAGTTCCTGTTGAATCTGCCCTTCACCCGCTTCCTTCACAGTGATGGTGATTTTCCCTTCAGGATGGATGATTTGAACAGGTTCGCCATTGACGATCTGAAAGGAGGTTCTGAATGCTTCGTGTCTGGCAATCATTTTGTTCAACGTGCTCTCAAATCTCTCCAGGTGAAAGTCGCCTTCCATGATGCAGGCGCCATACATGTTGTAAGCGGTGTTTGCTTCTTCCAGGATGCTCGTGATATACATTCTTTTCTGGGCAGAGGATAAGGGGTAATGCGGTTTTTCATCTGCCTTTTTGATGGTGAGAAAATGATGTTCTTTTGCTGATTTCAGCTTTTCGCTGATGATTTCAGCCATCTTTTCAATGGTTTGTGTAACGAGCAGATCGCTTAACGAAATGTCCGCCTGCATTTGATTGCTCACTTCATTGACCAATTGAATTCCGATGACGGAATCTCCGCCCAATTCATAGTAGTTATCAGTCACCGATAATTCCTTGTAGCCTAAAGCTTTCCCCCAGCTATCCGCCAGAATCTCCTCGATTTCTGAATAAACGCCGCCCTCCCTTCCCTTCAGGATGACACGGGATTCACGTACGGTATGGTTTTCGATTACCTTTATCATTGGCTGGTCCGCTGGAATATCAACCCAACACCTGATCTTGTCGAAAGGATACGCTGGAATGCTGACTTTCTTTCTCTTTTCTCCGTGGTACAGCTCCTCCCATTGGATATTTGCACCTTGAAGATAAAGCTCGCAAATCTCCCTGAGCAGCTTCTCGTCCTTCTTTCCGCTCTCCCTGTATAAACGAATCATGTTTTTTGCGGCTTCACTTCGTTCCCTTATCTTTTCTTCCGTCCATTCTTCCTGTTGGCTGCCTGTTTCAGACGCATTTTTGAGAGCGTCCAGCAGGCTTTGCTTGCTGTCTGCCATTACGGCAAGCCTGTAGGAATAGTGTCCTCTTCCGGTATTTGCGGTAAAGCAGATATCGGCCAAACTGTTTTCCGTACCCTCCAGCATTTCTGCATATGCGGCAACCAGGTTTTTCAAGGCGCTTTCTGATTTTGCCGAGATGGTCAAAAACGGTTGGGTTTGCTCCTTTTCATCGGTTTCCGCCTGTTCACAGACAGGTGCTTCTTCCAACACGACGTGACAATTAGTACCGCTTAACCCAAAAGAGCTGACTCCGCATCGTTTCGGCCCGCTGGAGGAATCCCATTTTTGCAGCATATCATTTACATAGACAGGGGAGTTTTCAAAGTCGATCTTCCGGTTTGGCAGCTGCAAATGAACGACGGGGGGAATTTCGCTGTGTTTCATTGCCAAAACGGCTTTTACCACTCCGGCAAGACCAGCCGCCGCTCCCAAATGCCCAATATTTGATTTCAGCGCACTGATCGCGCAAAATTGTTTTTTATTTGTAAATCTCTTGAACGCTCTTGATATACCGTCAATTTCAATGGGGTCGCCAAGGTTGGTAGCTGTGCCATGGGCTTCGATATAGGAAATGGTTTCCGGGTTTATCCCCGCATCCTTCCACGCTTGCACGATTGCATCTTCTTGCGCAACGGAGTTGGGAGCCGTGATACCAATCGAATTTCCATCCTGATTGATGGCCGTTCCTTTGATAACAGCATAGATATGGTCTCGATCCTGCAAGGCTTTGTTTACCGGCTTTAAAACAAGCGAGATTACCCCTTCCCCCACTCCGGTGCCGTCAGACTCATCATCAAAGGCTTTTGTTCGATTATGCTTCGATTCGATCCCCATTTTCTGCTCAGTTTCTACCGGAAAAACAACCAATTCCGTCGTTCCCACAATCGCAATCTCGCTATCCCCGTTTCTCAGACCTTGGCATGCCTGATGCAGGGCAACAAGAGAAGAAGAGCAAGCTGTGTCGACATAAAAGTTCGGCCCTCGAAAATCCATGAAATATCCGATTCTGCTTGGTATCATCGAAGGCATATTGCCAAGCATCCCCATCGAGATGAGGGAAGGATGCGCATTCTTGATAATGTCCATGTAGCTTCCGACGATGGGATGACAATATCCTGAATAAACTCCGGTCCTGCTTCCCTTTAATTTATCCCCTCCATATCCGGCATCTTCAACAGCCTGCCATGCTACTTCCAGAAACAGTCGTTGGTTTGGATCCATCAAACTTGCTTCCTTGGGGGAGAGACTGAAAAAACGATGGTCGAATTTGTCAATTTCGTCCAGATACGCCATTTCGCAGAATTTCATATCGGAATTCTTTCCCAGATAAGAGAAGTAGTTATAAACGTCCTCTTTTCGCTTCTCTGGAATATCAGCAATGCAGTCGGCACCTTCACGCATATGATTCCAAAAATCCTCTATCCCTTCTGCCCTGGGGAGCTTGAAAGCCATACCGATGATGGCGATATCTTTTGCCCGATATTTTTTCTCTTTCACAGTGCTCTCCAGATTCACATCTGGCTTGGTTACAACATCAAAATTCTTAAAATCCAGCATGGCTTTCCTCTCTTTCAACCAGGATTCGGGATTGAACAGAATCTATTTTTATCTGTACATCCGGATGATCCGCCTCTCTTCGAAGCAGCTCCAATCTTTGCTTTTGCTCTTCCGTGGATACCCCTTTGGCTGACAACACTGTCATCATCAGTTCCAACGCTCGACTCATTTCTTCAGGCTGCGGTTCTCTCTGTTCTTCTTCAAGTATGGATAACAATTGCCTCATGTTTTTTACAGGCAGAACAACGCCTTGGTAATATGCCTGTTCATCGTAATTGCCGTTTTTGGTGCATAAGGATATGGACAGACATCTTCTGATAAAGTCTTTCAGCATTTTGGGCCGATTTGCAGGGAGCCAGATTTTATCCAACTGCTGCTTGTCCTCTTTCTTGTCCAAAGCGAACACTTTGATCGCTTCTTTGCTTCGTTTCAACAGGTTTTTCAAAACATGCTTGGGACCTACTTCAATCGCTACCTGAATGTCCTCTTTCTCCAGCTCATTCATGATATCGATCCACAATACAGGATGGACAATTTGCATCTTCAGCTTTTGAATGATTTCTTCACTGCTTTGATACGGTTTGGCGTCAATATTGTTGATAACCGGATATTGCATGGAATGGTATTCGTACTTTTGCAGTTCTTTTTCCAGACGATCTGCTACCGCACCCATCAATATGTTATGAAACGGAGCACTTACCTTGAGCGGAGTAACCTCTGCCCCCTTCTCCTTCAGCGCTTTTTCCATTTCCATGATTCCTTTACGATTGCCTGAGATGACTAGCTGGTTGGCCGAGTTGTAGCAGGAGATGTTGACAATCGAATCCGGGTCAATTAAATCCGAAATCATTTGCTCTACGGCTTGATGCTCCATTCCGCTGACGGCTGTCATTCCGCCCAATCCAAATGAGGCAGCCTCCTGCATCAGTTCTCCTCTTCGTTTGACAATATGCAAGCCATCCCGAAAAGAAATCGCACCGCTGCAGGATAATGCGGAAATCTCCCCAAGACTGTGACCTGCCAGGCAATATGGAGGACGGTCGTACTCCTCCATATAGGCCTGAAACATGGCTACACTTACCGTATAGATAGCCGGCTGCGCATTTTTCGTCTGGGTTAATTCGTCCACATCGGCTTCAAAGCAAAGCTTTTTTATATCGAAGCCCAGAGTGTCGCATGCTTCTTCAAATACTTTTTGAACCACAGGGTATTTCTCGTAAAACACTTTTCCCATTCCCGGATATTGAGAGCCCTGCCCCGGAAACATCAAAGCGGTTTTTGGCACTGAGCTTCCTCCTTCCACAGAAAGATTTAATAACGTTGAATAACCATATTCATCGTCCGAATAAAAGCGTCAAACAATTCTCTAACCTTTCTCTCGTTCAGCTTTTCCAGATTGCAACTGCATTCAAGTGCGACGGAATGATTCTTCATTTCCACTTCTATCGCAATATCGAATACTTGCTTCGCTCTGCTCTCAGCAAGATTCGCTTTGTTATACAGAGAAGCAATCACTGACTCGTCAGCTTTTCTCATGTGTTCGAAGCGGGCAATCGCATATTCTTTCTGGTGAACGCCCTCTTCAAGCTTCGTCCGGGTTATTTCAAACAGAGTCGTAAAGTTGTCCAGCGATGAGAAGTTGCATTCTATCGGAAGGATGGTCTTGTTTCTGCCATCGATGGTGTACAGGGTAACGATTTCTGCTTCGAACACCTTGTTCAGCACGAATGCTTGAACAGACAGAAGAATTCCTTCGATGGTTGTTCGCTCTTTTTTTGCTATCTTAACCAGTTTTTCATAGACGTTTCCTGTAACTTCGAATGCAAAGGTTTCTCCCTCTATCGCGGACCGTTCATCGGTAAAATAGCTTTGCGGCATCGGTATTCCCTTCAGCGTGATAGAAGGCGATGCTTCGTTTGCACCTCGGGCGTCTATACACTCCGCCAGCTTATGGATGGTTGGATGGGCAAAAATGTCAGCCACCCTTACTCGATCCTGATATAGGGAATCGATATGAGAAAGCATGCCGAGAACCAGAATGGAGTTCCCGCCGATATCAAAGAAATTGTCGTGCAGGCCGATTTTGTCTACTGCAAGCACTTTTCTCCAAATTTTCTCCACTTTTTTCTCCGTCTCTGTATGAGCCGCCGCAAACTCGTTTTCTTCGAGTCGAGGCACATCCATTTCCAGCAGCTTTGTCCGGTCCACTTTGCCATTGGCCGTAAGCGGCATTTTATCGACCTGGATGAACGAGGCGGGAACCATATAGCCGGGGAGTTCCTTTGCCAGATACTCCTTTAGTGATTTAGACGAAACTTCTTCATCAGCGATATAGAAGGCGCACAATTGCGTATTGTTTTGGCTTTCTCTTACCAGAACAACCGCTTCCTGGATTCCCTGACAGCTCATGATCTGTTCCTGTATTTCCGCGATTTCTACCCGATAGCCGCGTATTTTCACTTGGTGGTCGATTCTTCCCAGATACTCCGCCGTACCATCTGCCCGCCATTTTCCGAGATCCCCCGTTTTATACATTCTCTCTCCGGGTACAAACGGGTTCTCGATAAATTTTTCATTTGTGAAAGATTCGTTATTCAAATATCCCCTGGCAAGGCAATCACCAGCGATATAGATTTCACCGGGGACTCCTACCGGCTGAAGCTGCAAAACTCTGTCCAAAATGTAGAGACTTGTATTGCCAATCGGCTTACCTATCGGCGGAATGCTCGGAATCTCTTTCTCCGGCTCCACAACACTAGTGGTCGTGACGTGCGTTTCCGAAGGTCCGTAATGGTTATGCAGCAGCGCGTTTGAGTCCCGGAGGAATTTCTTCAACAGATCAGATACCACTAACGCTTCTCCAGCCGTGATGATGTGTTTGACCTGTCTTGGGAATGTCTCGCTGTAGATCCTGTTGGCAAAGATGAATTTCAGGTAGGCGGTAGGCAGGTAAACAACTTCCACCTGATGTTCCGTGATGAATTGGTATAGTGTTTTCACATCTTTTTTGTCTTCATCATTGATGATGCAAAGCTGTCCGCCCCGAAGCAATGCCGAGAATACCTCCTGGAAAAACACATCGAATCCGATGGCTGCAAACTGGATCACCTTCCCCGAAAAATCGATCGTTGTCCGCTGATAATGATCGTGAACCAGGTTGATGAGTGTTTTGTGGGTTTGCATGACGCCTTTTGGCTTTCCTGTAGTCCCGGACGTATAGATGATATAGGAGAGCTCGTCAACAGAGTTTGATCCGTTATAAGAAAAGACAGGTTCCCGATCCCACAGCTCTTTGTCATCAAGACAGATCCATTCCCGTTGGCTATCGCAAGCCAATCTGTCCTTATACGTATGGTGTGTGAGAATGATCGCAGCTCCACTGTCTTCGATCATATGATTTACCCGATTTTGCGGATATTCCGGGCTGATCGGCAAGCATGCACCGCCCGATTTAATTACTGCGATTACCGCAATGATGGTATCTACGCTGCGATCCATCAGGATGCCAACTGCATCACCCGGCATAACACCCTTCTCTCGTAACAAACCTGCCAGTTGATTTGCTTTTCTGTTGAGCGTTTCATATGTAATCCGCTCTTTTTTATCGAGGACAGCTACATGATGCGGTGTTCTCTCTGCCTGCTGCTCAAATAAATCTTTCAACGTGATATGTCTGGGGTGCTCGACCCAGGCATGGTTAAACCGGTTGAGGATCGTCTCTTTTTCTTCTTTTGTGATCAGGCTGATTTCTGAAAGCGGAGTGCCCACATTATTCACGATTTGTTTCATGATTTGTTTGTAGTGCCCGATCAGTCTTCCTATCGTTTCTCTTTTGTAGAGATCCGTTTTGTATTCCAGCATGCCTGAAATTTCGTTATGGGTATCGTCCGCAAAGATAAACAGCGATAAGTCAAATTTTGCCGTGTTGTGATCACGCATATAGCAAAGTAACGTCGCTTCACCGAGAGTCATTTCACTTTTTGCAGCATTTTGAAGGGTAAACATCACATCAAACAGCGGATTTCTGCTGCTGTCATACTTCAACTTCAGCCTTGCGATCAATTTCTCAAGATCGTAATCCTGATTCTCAAATGCTCCTAACACGTTTTCTTTTATCTCTGCCAAAAATTCCTGAAAGCTTTTGTCTGGTGCAGCAACATTTCGCATGGGAAGAGTGTTCAAAAACATCCCCACTGTACGGTACAAGCTTTCATGGGTTCTTCCTACTGTAGGACTTCCGATGACAATATCGTCCTGACTGCTGTATTTGGACAGCAAGATGTGGTAGGCTGCCAGGAAAAACATATACTTGGTTACACCTGTCTGCTTTATGACACGATTGATCTCTGCAGCAAGCTCTGGTTCTATCTCGAAATGGCAGACGCCGCCTTCAAAACTTTGATTGGACGGTCTCTTCTCATCCGTCGGCATGTGCAATACCGGGATTTCACCTTCGAACCGATTCAGCCAGTAGTCTTCCTGTTTCTGAATCGCTCCGGTTGTATACAAAGCATTTTGCCAGCTTGCAAAATCCTTGTATTGAATCGGAACCTCTTCCAGCTCTTTTCCGTGATACAAATCCGCTAGTTCCGAAAGCACGATTTCGGTTGAGATTCCATCGCCAATGATGTGGTGTGTATCGATGATCAAGATTGATACATCTTCCAAGCCGATGATTCCGGCCCTCATGAGCGGCGCTTTGCTCAAATCAAACGCCTTTACAAAATGATGAATCTGTTGCTCGACCGCTACTTTCCTTTCCGCAAACGAGCCATTCATCAGCTGATATTCCAATGAAAATTCCACATCATCATGTACCTTCTGCACGATTTCACCATTGATAACATGGAAGCTTGTCCTAAAAGACTCATGTCTCTTGACGAGCTCCTTCAAGACATTTTCAAGACGCATCCATTCAAGCGTGCCCTTAACGACAAACACATCTGGCATATTGTAGTTCGTGCTTTCTGTATCCAGTTGATTGATCGCATACATTCGTTTTTGAACGGATGATGCAGCATAATACTCTTGCTTCCCTACAGGTTTGATTTCTTTGAATGCTGGTGCAGTTTCCCCTGTCTGGTGCTTGTCATGGATCAAAAAGCCGGACAGTTCTTCGATAGATGGATGGTTAAACAAGTCGGCTATCTTCAGCTCTATCTGGAAGGCTTTACAGATTTGGGACACCATTTTTATCGCGTTAAGCGAGTGTCCTCCCAGATCAAAGAAATGATCCTTGATGCCAACCTTTTCAATGCCGAGTACCTCACTCCAGATGATGGCCAGTTTTTCTTCTGTTTCATTTCTCGGGGCAACGTATTCTGTTGTTTCCCAATCCACTTCCATTTCAGACAATTGCTTTCTGTCAATTTTCGCGTTTGGAGTTAATGGCATTTGATCCAGTTGAATCACTGTTCGCGGAACCATATAATCCGGCAGCTCTTGCCGCAGGTATTGCAAAAGCTCACTCTCAGACAATTTGCCGTCTCCTGTGACAAATCCAATTAAATCACTGGTTCCATTGACATGTTTTTTGACCACAACCACTGCTTCTTTTACGTTTTCGTGTTTGACCAGCTGATTTTCAATTTCACCCAGCTCGATTCTGTAGCCTCTTATCTTGACCTGATTGTCCATTCTTCCGATCAATTCCACGTTTCCGTCGGGAAGCCATCTCGCCATATCTCCTGTCTTGTACAATCTGGCGCCTTGTTCCCAAGGATTTTCGATAAATCTCTCTTTTGTCAGGAGATCATTGTTCAAGTACCCTCTCGTTACGCCATGCCCGCCGATGTACAGCTCACCACATACTCCAATCGGAACAAGCTGGAGGTGACGGTCCAGGACATAAAACTGTGTATTTTGCATCGGCTTTCCGATGGGAACGTTAGCTGTTGCGATTTCTTCCCCTTCTTTCCATTCAAAGAAGCTGGAATCTATGGTTGTCTCTGTAATGCCAAAGCTGTTGATGATTCGGATTTGGCTACCGAAGCGTTCCTGTAGTTTGTTGAAGTCTTCCACGGAGCAAATATCAGACCCCAGAATCAGTACTTTCAGGCTATCCAGCGACAGATGGTTGTCATGCACATATTCCATAAAGGCAAGGATCAACCCAGGTGTTGATTCGAAAATGCTGATTTTGTTTTGCTGGATCAGATTGTACAGTCCCAGCGGATCGACTCTTGCATCCTTGGGACAAATCGTCATTTGTCCTCCGCTCAAGAGCGCTCTGCATACATCCCCCGTCGCAACATCGAAGGAAAAGCTTGCCATTTGTAGCAGCCGTACCTCTATTTCGTCCAGTCTGTAATCCCGTATCCAGCTTTCGGCGATATTGACAAGATTGCGATGCTCCACCATGACCGCTTTCGGCTTTCCTGTCGTGCCAGAGGTATAAATGACGTAGATCAGATCATGCTCTTCATTGATATTTTCGAGATTGCCGACAGGATTTTCATAGACGCAAGGATCGTCTATCTCCATTACTTCTCCTTCAAAACAGAGTCCGTCCATGAGACCCTTTTGGGTTAACAGCAAATCCGCCTTGCTGTCAGTCAGCATAAAGTTTATTCGTTCTTCCGGATAGTCTGGATCGATAGGCAGATATGCGCCCCCTGCCTTTATGACGGCTAACATTCCCACCACCATAAAAATGGAACGGTCTGTCATGATTGCAACAATTTTCTCCCGCATGACCCCTTTTTTCCGCAGCAGCCAAGCCAGACTGTTCGCTTTCTCATTTAACTCTCGATAGGTCAGGCTTGCGGTTTCATCGGTGACAGCAATCTGGTCAGGGGTCCTGGCAGCTTGTTGCTCAAATAGCGTATGAAGTGTTTTTTCTTTCCATTGCCCTGTATTTTTATGATTGAACTGGTGAACGAGACATTGTTCAGACCCCGTTACGATCCCAATGTCCTTTAACGTAATTCCGATATCGGCGACAACAACCTTGATCACTTGGACAAAGTGGGAAGCGAATCTCTCTATCGTCTCTTTTCTGTATAGACCTGTATGATAGTTGAAATTCAGGACGACCTCTTTTTCATCCAGCGCATCCTGGAAAACATCCAACGAAATATCGAATTTGCAGATGTCATACGCTGAATCGTAGCGTGTCAAGGAAAGATCCCCTAGGCAAAATTCGTCCTCTTCAAAATTTTCAACGGAAAACAGGACATTAAAGAGCAGATTGCGGTTTTTTTCTTTCTTGATCTTTACTTTTTCCAACAGCATCTGCAATTCGTAATCCTGGTTTTCAAACGACCTGATCGCATTTCCCTTGACCTCCTGTAAAAATTGGGAGAAGGTTTTGTCGGCGCATGGTTTGTTCCTCATTGCGAGGGTGTTGACAAACATCCCCATGACATTCTCCAGGATGGCATGGGTTCTGCCTGCCATTGGACTGCCGATAACGATGTCTTCCTGCATGCTGTATTTGGACAACAAAATATTAAATACAGCCAGATAGAACATATATTTGGTGGTAGAAGTACTCTTCAATACTCTTTTGATTTCCTTCGACAATTCTTTTTCCAGCCGAAACGTGACATTTTCCCCTCTTAGATTTTGTACGTTTGAACGTTTGAAATCGGTCGGCAAATCAAGTACAGGCACCTCATCGCCAAACTGCTGCAACCAATAGCTCTCTTGCTTTTTCATCATCCCGCTTGCGAGCTGTCGATTCTGCCAGGAAGCGAAGTCTTTGTATTGGATGTTTAACGGTACAAGCTCTTTTTCTTCATACAGCGCCTGTAACTCTTTCATGAAGATTCCCATGGATATTCCATCGGTAATGATGTGATGGAAATCCAGCAAAAGAACATTCGCATCTGCTAGTTGAACCAGTCCACATCTCATCAATGGCGCTTGATCCAAAGCGAACGATCGGATGAAAGAATCGATGATACGATCAATATCGCTTTTCTTATCCTCCAGCTTTCCAGTCACCTGGAAGGATTCTATGGCAAAATCCACATGATCGTGGACGTGCTGCATGACTTCTTCCTCTATGACATGGAAGCTGGTACGCAGCGATTCATGCCTTGCTATGAGTTGTTTCAGGACGTTTTCCCATTTGGCAACAGAAAGGTTTCCCTTTACCTGGAATACACAAGGCATGTTGTAGTTTCTACTGTCCGGGTCAACCTGATGGATGGCGAACATTCTTTTTTGAACAGCAGATGTTGGATAATATTTCATTGGTGCTAAGGGTTCAATCTCGCCATACGCCTGCGTGTCGCCTTGCTCTCTGGATGTCTTTTTCTCTTCGATGTACTCCGCCAGTTTTTCAATGCTGGGTTCCTCAAAAATGCGGGATACCGAAATGTTCACATCAAATACTTTATTGATTCTGGAAATGAGACTGACTGCTTTAAGAGAATGACCTCCCAAATCAAAGAAGTTGTCTTTTACCCCTATTTGTTGATGCGATAATAGTTCGCGCCAAAGCATCGCCAGTTTTTCTTCGATTTCATTTCTTGGAGTGATGTATTCAGCACTTTGACTAGCCAAATCCGGCTTCGGCAATGCCCGTTTGTCAATTTTTCCATTGGGGGTAAGCGGCAGCTTTTCCAGCGTAACCAGATATGCGGGCACCATGTAATCCGGCAATTCCCGGTGCAGATGTTCTTTTACCTCTGCTACGGAGAGTTCTCCATCTCCGACCAGATATCCGCAAAGGTAGCTCACACCCGAGTCGTCTTTCCTGTCGATGACAACCGCTTCCTTCACTTGCGGATGCTTCGTCAGTTGTTTCTCGATCTCTCCCAGCTCGATACGGTAGCCCCGTATCTTCACCTGCTGGTCAATCCTGCCGAGGAACTCCAGATTCCCGTCTGCTAGCCATCTCGCCAAATCCCCTGTTTTGTAAATTCTTTCTCCAGCCACGTACAGATTGTGGACAAACTTCTCATCGGTCAGCTCTTGGTGGTTCAGATATCCTCTGGCAACGCCGTCTCCCCCGACGCACAGTTCTCCCGGAATCCCGACAGGCAACAGCTTGTTATGCTTGTCCATAATGTAGGCGGTGGAATTGCTTACAGGCTTTCCAATCGGTACAGCCTTCTCTTCATTCCACTCTCCCGTAATCAAGTATGCAGTCGAGATGACCGTATTTTCCGTGGGGCCGTAGCCGTTGACGACGTTGATACTCTCAAATCTCTTCAAAAGCCTGCTTACCTGTTGGCTCGATATGACGTCTCCTCCGGCGATGACGTAGCGAATGTGCTGAAACGCATCGATTCGCTCCTGGCTAAACTGGTTAAACAGCGTCGTGGGCAATACCGTCAGCGTGATCCGATTCTCCAGCATGTATTGTTCCAATGCAGGAAAATTCATGGTCAGCTCGTCATCTTCCATATGCAAGGGAATCCCGTTTAACAGCGCGATCCAGGTTGGCAGAACGGCGGCATCAAAGGATAACGAACCGGCCTGAAGGCATCTGTCGTCCTCTTTCACGTCGATATAATCGGTGTTTTTCGCATTCTTGATGACAGACCGGTGGGCAATGCATACGCCTTTGGGGTTGCCAGTGGTGCCCGAGGTGTAGATCACATAAGCCAAGTCCTCCTGTTGATTGACAGGTTCAAGATTCTCCGGGCTTTCTGCCTGCACTTCCTCACCATCCGGGCCCACATGTTCTACGTTGATGCCTTCGAGATTCAATTGATCCGTCCAAATATGTTTGCCCACAAGAATGGTGCTGCCGCTGTCAGTCAGCATATATCTGATTCTTGCTTCTGGATAATCTTTATCGATGGGCAAATAGGCACCGCCAGCCTTGATTACCGCGAGCTTGGCCATAACGGTCTCGACGCTTTTATCGCAAAGAATGGCCACAATACTGTCTCTCGTGATCCCTTTTTTCCTCAATACACGGGCAAGCCGGTTCGCATGTTGGTTAAGCTCCCTGTAGGTGAACTTCCTTCCGCCAGAAACGATTGCGGCTCGTTCCCCGGACTTTTCCGCTTCAGCTTCGAAAACTTCACTGATCGTCTTATGTCTGGGATATTCCCGCTTGGTATCGTTAAAATGGTCGACGATTTGCTTCGTTTCTGCTACAGATACCAGGTCAAACTCACAAACCTTTGCCTTCACATCGCTTATCATCTGTTCCAGCATTTGAAAGTAGCCTGTAACAAGGCGAGTGATTGTTTCGCGTTTGAATAATTTCGAAGGATAAGTGATTTGGAGATGGATATCTTGGTCCTTCTTCTCGATGCCAAAGTGAATATGATTGGGGGCGGCATCCATTATTTTTTCCGTAATCTGTTTGCTGTGAAAGTTATCCATCCGCACGCTTAACTGGCTGATCGTCAGAATGCCTTCTTCCGGATCAATCGCTTTTACGATTTCATCCAGAGAATAGTGCTGATTCTTATAGGCTTCCATCAGTTCGTTTTTACAAGAACTGATCACTTCCCTGCCTTGCATTCCGTCTGTCAGCTGACTGATCAAAGGCACGCAAATATTATCACTCAGCGAAGGAGCATCATTTTTTTGATAAATGGGTACATGAATGATAAAATTTCGATTTGCATAGCGATAAAACTGAACTTGCAAGGCAGACAGCATGACGACATACGTTAAGAGATCGGCATTGCCGCTGATTCTCAATACTTTTTCGCTCAACGCTTTGTCCAAAGTAAAATGAATCTCCGCCTTCTCCCATTCATTCATCGGACGCCCGTCGTACATTACGATCTTATCGAAGAGTTCCCTCGATAATTTTGAATTCCAAAATTCCCTTGATTTATTAATTTTTTCCAATAAATGCAGTTCCATTACCCCATGGCTCATCTCTTATTCCTCCATGTGATTGATCTGTGATTTTTCTTTTGTATCAGACGGGATTGGAAATAGACGTCCTTCCTAGTCTTCATCCATATTAAATTGAAAATCACCTTCGCCAAACGCCATCAGATCCTGTTCATATTCCTCAATGAACGAAGTAATTGCTTCTTTTTCCTGCTGACTGATGATCTCTACGTTTTCTACCAACTCTTCCGGACAAGCAGATACCTTCTCGAAGATCATCGCTAACTGGTTGGATAATCGATCTATCAAAGCGGCCGGATAAACCTGTTCGTTGTACAGGATTTTATAAGTCAGCTCATTTCTTAGGATAAAAATGATATTCAGGTGATAATCCGTTTTCTCTCTGCCGCTTACCTCTTGTACGCTAAAGGTAGACTCGTATTCGCCATTCAGATTATTTTCCAGTTCCTCAATAGGATAATTCTCAAATACCATCAGGGTTTCGATCAATTTTTGCTTTCGATGGCTCAGATTTTGAATGTCCGCCAATGGCAAGTACTCATACGACTTGGCGACATTCCCTTTATCCTGCATGTCTGACAGCAATTGTTTGATGGTGGTCTGGTTATTTACAGTCACTCTCACCGGAATGGTATTGAGGAAAATACCAACCATTTGATCGATTCCTTCTATTTCCGGCGGTCTGCCTGAAACGACTGCTCCAAAGACGACATCCTGATTGCCAGTGTGTTTTTGCAGCAGCATGCCCCAAGCCGCCTGACACAAGGTATTAAACGTAACCTCATTTTCCGAACAAAGAGTTCTCAGCTTTTGGGTTAACTCGTGGCTTAGTTTGTTTGTCACCTCTGCTTCTATATATCCCGGCATGCTGTTTTCATTTCCAGGAATGATTGATTCTTTGTTGTAGCCTTGCAGATAGTTGCTCCAGAAGCTCAATCCTTGTTGTTCATCCTGTTGGAACAACCATTTGATATAGCTGTCGTAGGTATTCAGCGCTGGCGCTTCCGTGAGTCCCCCCGAAGCCATTTGGCGGTACGCTTTAAACATTTCATTGAGAATGATCGAATTTGACCAGCCGTCAATAATGATGTGATGGCATGTTGAGATGAGTCTGTAATCATCTTCACTCATCTTGATCAGCGTGATTGTGAACAAGAGATCCTTGCTCAAATCAAATCCCTGTTCCACTTTTGCATCGATTGCCTGTTTATACTGCTCCTCTTTGTTTGATTCCTGGGAAAAATCCTGATATTCGATCTGCTGTTCTCTATAGTCCAGAATGATTTGCGAAGGATGTTTCCAATGATTGAGGATGACCGTTCGCAAGACTTCATATCTTCTTAGCAAGCTGTTATAAACAGCATTCAATCTCTTCGCGTCCACATATCCCTTCAGCTTAAACTCGGTTTGCAAAACATAGGCTGTCGTATCCTTTTCCTGTAGGTAGGTAAAGAGCATGCCTTCTTGCATCGGTGTCAGCTTGTTGATTTTTCCTGGGACGGCGTTTTCCCCGATTTGTTCGCTTACATAGGCCTTGATCTCTTCCAGATCTTCCAGGGTGTAATCATTTACCCCGTAATCGGAAGGAGTTTGTTCTGTTTCTTGTCTTGCCTGGCAGTGCTGGATCGTCTTTTGCAGCATGTCTTCATAAATTTTCATGAAGCGATTGATGGTCTGCTCTTTAAACTCTTTTTCATGGAAATCCACCATAATGCAGAGCTCGTTTTGCTTGACCATGGAATTGATCTGGATGCTGTTCCAGGATGGAAGGTCCGGGCTTGCATTGTTTCCGGTGGAGAGATGGGAATAGGTGATTCGTTCATCCGTCATATCCTGGTCAAACTGTCCCAGATAGTTGAAGCTGATGTCCGCCTGAATCTTGAGGTCTGTGCTGTTGTTACCAGTCAACTGAGTCAGCATTCCATAGCCGATGCCCTTGTTCGGAACCTTTCGAAGGTTTTCTTTGGTTCGCTTGATCACCATGCCGATCTCCCGGTCCCTCATCTCCAGGATCACCGGATAGCAGCTGGTAAACCAGCCGACTGTCCTTGTCGTATCCACGCCATCCACGATCTCTTCCCTGCCGTGTCCTTCGAGGGCAATCGCTATTTTCTCTGCTCCGCACCACTCTTTGACTGCCAAGCCCAGCGCAGATAACAAGATGTCATTGATCTCTGTGTTATATGCCCGATTGGTTTCTTTCAGCAGCTTGGTCGTAGCTTCCTGACTCAAGGTAATGGTTCTGGTTGTCATGTCTTTCCAGACCGCTTTCGTCGGCTCCCCATCTCTCGGGATCTGATCCAGCGGCTCCTCGACCAGCTTTCTCCAATAGGCTTCTTCTTTTTCCATTTTGCTGCTGTTTACATATTCGTACTGTTTTTTCGCCCATTCCTGGAAGGAAGTAGTCTTATCCGGCAATTCTATGGGCTTTCCTTCCCTGGCTGCCTGATAACCGTACATGAAATCTTCCAGAAGGATTCTCCAGGATACTCCGTCGACGACCAAGTGATGGATGATGAGCAACAGGTGGTCTCCTTCGTTTGTCTTGAACAATCCCGCCTTGACAAGGGGGCCTGCTTCCACATCCATGGATGCTTGCAGCTCATTTGCC
>NZ_JBNCMT010000037.1:0-57672 GCF_049846925.1 Brevibacillus nigriterrae | reverse complement strand
GACGCCGATTGAGTACCGACGCCAGCTTGCGGTTTAGGAGCTTTTTTCAATGTCCACTAAATGGGGTCTTGACCACCCCGATGGCATCCTTTTTTCGTCTAATTAATATTCCATATCCTTCAACATCCGCTGCAATTTCTCCGAGCGATCTTGTAGACGCTGGACAATCATCATGAACTCATCCATAATGGCCGCTGTTTCCTGTGTTGATGCTGCTGCGGTCTCAATATGTACCAGATTCTCTTCTGTCCGCTTCCGCAAGTCATTCATACCAGACTCGATTTTCAACGCACCCTGTTGCTGTGTCTGCGAATCTTGAGCGATATCCTTCAGAAAATGGTAAATCTCTTCTACTGATTTTTCGATATGCACCAGCTTGGTCTTGGCTTCTTGAGAAATATTGACACCCACCTGGACGATATCACGGTTTTCGACCATGCTGTTTTTGATCTCCGTCAGATCCTCCTGTACATGCTCGGACAGCTGCCCAATCGCTTTTGCCGCTTCAGATGCTTCGATTGCCAGCTTTTGAACCTGCTCAGCTACCACCTGGAACGTACGACCCGCAGCTCCTGCACGTGCTGCTTCGATTGATGCATTGATGGCGACTACCGTAACATTCTTGGCAATATTCGTAATGGATTCGCTGATGGAAAAGATCTCCTGTGTACGATCTGCCAATAGCATTGCTTTATCCGTTGCCTTATGCGACTGCTGATCAATAGTTTCGATAATCGCAGCGATCCTCGACACAACCTCTTCCCCTGCGGATGCTTCCGCTTCTACCTCTTTGGCATGATTCACAGCCTGTTTGGTAGATTCGTCAATTTGAGCGGACTTCTCCACCTGCTTGCCGATGAAATCCTGCGTTTGCACCAGTATTTGCTTGGATGCCTGACTGCTGACAATAATATGCTCTCCCCCCTGGGCAATCTGAACCATTGCTTCCCGGGTACCTCTTGTCATCTGATTTAACTGTTCAATGACTCGTCCGATCTCTTCTGTTGTAGCAGCAACCTCGATCAGCATTTGCTGATTTTCTCGTTGCAGTTGTGTGCTTCGTTCTACTTCCAATTCTGTATTGAAGATGAGCACACGGGAACGATTCACCATCGAGATCAACCGTAAAATGACAATCAAAAGAATAACACTGGCGACGGCAATTTCGCTCAATGGTGCTTGTCCGACCAAATAGGTTTCTAGCGGAGCCGTAACCATAACCAATCCGCCAATGAGCAGCATCGCACCTTTATGAGCGTACAAACCTGAATAGATAATCGGAATCAGCCAAATAAAAAAGGCTGGCATGATGGCATTAAAAAGATAGTAACCGACGCCAATTGTACAGAACATTTGCAACGGGAAAATATAATGAAAATATTTATGTAGTCTTTCTATCCGATACAAAAACAAAGTTATAAAATAAAAAGCAAATGAACTGACAGAGCTTACCGTTAATTCGGTATACGACATAATATCTAACAGCCCGAAGAACTTGAGGATGAAACATAATGAAAATAATAAGAAAATGCCAATTCCACTAACCTTTTTCAATAGCTCGTTAACTTCTCTCATATTCTGAGAAAGAACTTTTGAATCTTCCATCTTATCCCCCCCTCTATTTTTATATCACATACTGATTACAGTTAAACTTACTTTTTTAAAACAGCAGAATATACTGGTGATTTTGTTAATTTTTCTCAGAGGACATTCTAAAAAGAAGCTGGGGAATTGCTGCCCCAGCTCCTTTTCACTTACTATCCTTGTTTCTAGCTTTTATTAAACGAAACGGTTTTAGTTCTTACAATACATACCCATCCGCTTCAAGTACACGGTCAGCAATTGCACGTTTGAGGTGAACTGCATTAACCGGGTTGCGACGAGTCAACTTCTTGAGGATAGTGAGACGCAGACGCAGGTCATCGCCTTCTTCCATGGTTGCAAGAGCGTCTTTTGCCCATGCATCTACTTTATCGAATGCTTCCTGAACATAAACAGTAGTCATGTTCAGTTTATGTTGCGATTTTTCTACCCCGTTTTTCGCGATTGCCTTCTCAGTACGTTTCACGACACTGTCCATAGTATACAACTCGATCAGCATGTCAGCAGCGAAAGCAAGAAGCTCTTGCTCTTTCACCAGACCCATTTGATATTTCATGATCGCAGAACCAGCAGTGAAGAGGATGATTTTGCGAGTCATTTCGATCAGGTGTTTCTCAAGAGCCAACGGCGCATCCTCGATCTCTTCCGGATAGTAGCTCATCAATTCCTCTTGCAAGCCTGCTGCTTTTTGCATGAGAGGCAATTCGCCTTTCATCGCTTTCTTGATCAATGTGTCAGGGATGAGCAAGCGGTTGATTTCGTTGGTACCTTCAAAAATACGGTTGATACGGGAATCACGGTACATATTCTCGATTTCATATTCTTGGATAAATCCGTAACCACCATGAATTTGAACGCCTTCATCTACTACGTAGTCTAATACTTCAGTAGCGTGAACTTTGTTGATCGAGCACTCAATTGCGTATTCAGCAATTGCTTTCGCTACTTCACGACCGTCTTCTGCTTTTTCACCAAGTGCAGAAAGTGCTACGTCAAACATACCTACTGTGCGGTATACGGAGCTTTCAGCCGCATAGATTTTTGTTGCCATGCTGCCTAATTTGTTTTTAATCAGATTGAAGTTCGCAAGTGGTGTTTTGAATTGTTTGCGCTCTTTTGCGTACGTAGCTGCCAAGTGCAGGGCATGACGGGAAGAACCAACCGCACCTACTGCCAATTTGTAACGGCCTACGTTCAAGATGTTGAAAGCGATGTGGTGACCCTTGCCCACTTCACCAAGCAAGTTTTCCACTGGAACTTGAGCATCTTCTAAGTTCACTGTACGAGTAGAAGAGCATTTGATACCCATTTTCTTCTCTTCAGCACCTGTAGATACACCAGGGAATTCACGCTCTACGATGAATGCAGAGAAGTGCTCGCCGTCTACTTTTGCATATACGATGAATACGTCAGCAAACGCAGCATTTGTGATGAATTGTTTTTGACCGTTCAAGATATAATATTTGCCATCTTCAGAAAGCTTTGCAGTTGTTTTTGCACCCAAAGCGTCAGAGCCGGAGCTTGGCTCAGTCAAGCAGTATGCTGCCAGTTTTTTACCAGAAGCAAGGTCTGGGAGGTAACGGCGTTTTTGCTCATCATTGCCAAAGTAAACGATTGGCAAGGAACCAATCCCTACGTGTGCACCGTGAGTAATTGCAAAACCACGAGCCAAAGCAAATTTCTCAGAGATCAAGGCAGAGCTGATTTTATCGAGACCAAGACCTTCGTACTGCTCTGGTACGTCAGCAGCAAGTAATCCGAGGTCAGCAGATTCTTTCAACAAACGAACAGAGATATCGAAGTTTTGTTTTTCCAATTCTTCGAGGTGTGGACGAACTTCGTTACGAACAAAGTCCTCGGTTGTTTGAGCAATCATCTTTTGCTCATCAGAAATTTCCTCAAGCGTGAAAACATCTTCGAAAGAACCAGTATCAAGCAAGAAACTACCGCCACGGATCAAATCTTTTGTTTCAGACATGCTAATCGCTCCTTTTCAATAAGTGAAATTATCGTTTGAATTAGTAATCCAGAAACGTTACACCATTTCAAAAACGCCCGCAGCACCCATTCCGCCACCGATACACATAGTAACGACACCGTATTTTCCGCCACGACGTTTCAACTCATTCAGAAGAGATACAGTCAGCTTCGCACCTGTGCAACCAAGTGGGTGACCAAGGGCTACTGCACCACCGTTTACATTGACCTTCTCAGGGTTGAGGCCCAGCTCACGGATGACAGCAACGGACTGAGAGCCGAACGCTTCGTTCAACTCAAACAAATCAACATCATCAACAGTCAAGCCAGCTACTTTCAATGCTTTCGGGATGGCTACAACCGGACCGATACCCATCACATCCGGGTCTACCCCGCCAACAATGAAGGAACGAAATTTGGCAATTGGCTCGATGCCAAGCTCAGCTGCTTTTTCAGCCGACATCACGATGACTGCTGCTGCACCATCACTTGTTTGGGAAGAGTTACCCGCAGTAACCGATCCTTTTGGATGGAAAGCTGGACGAAGTTTCGCCAACGTTTCCAGTGTCGTGTCAGGACGCACACCTTCATCTGTGTCAAAGGTGAATTCTTTGGTGTGCACTTTTCCGTTATCATCCACAAAGGTTTGTTTTACCGGAATCGGCACGATCTCATCCTTGAACTTGCCTTCTGCGATCGCAGCAGCCGCACGACGGTGGCTCTCCACTGCAAAAGCATCCTGCTCTTCACGAGAAACATTGTAGCGTTGTGCTACTTGCTCAGCGGTATGTCCCATGCTCATGTAAGCTTCTGGCATGGTATCTACCAGTGTCGGATTTAGTGCTACTTTGTGACCGGTCATCGGGAGCAAGCTCATGCTCTCTACTCCACCTGCGATCACTACATCCGCCATTCCCGTCATAATTTGCTGTGCTGCATAGGCAATCGTTTGCAATCCAGAGGAACAAAAGCGGTTTACTGTAATACCTGATACATTGGTTGGCAATCCTGCACGAAGTCCAATGAGACGGGCCATATTCATTCCCTGCTCTGCTTCTGGAGTAGCGCAACCGATAATAACATCATCAATCAGTGATTTATCAAGAGCAGGAACACGGCGCAACAAATCGTCAATTACAGCAGCGCCCATATCAACTGGATGAACATCTTTCAGGCTGCCTTTTTTCGATTTGCCGACTGCCGTACGAGCACCTGCGACAATGACTGCTTCTCTCATTATTTACCCTCCCAACTTCTGCCCACCCTTTCAGTAGCTCTCGCTGTGACGGGCGGGGCTCCAAGCTATGAATAGAATCTTGCTTCTATTTTGGTTATTACAACGAGTCGTATCGTAATTAGTTGCGTAGCGGCTTGCCTTTTTGCAGCATATGAGCCATGCGAGCTTGTGTCTTCTGTGTCTTGATCAGGTCAAGGAAAGCTTTGCGCTCCAGGTCAAGAATGTATTGCTCATTCACTTCTGTTCCCGCTGGCACATTACCACCTGACATGACGTAAGCAATTTTGCTAGCGATAAGTGCATCGTGCTCACTGATCAGACCGCCGATTTTCATAGCGTAAATATTTTGCTTCAGGTTGGCATAGCCCGTCTCACCGATTACGCGGATTTTGCGGGATTTGCGTGGTGTGAAGCCTTCTTTATCCATGGTGAGAACGAGTTGTTTCGCATCGTGTAACAGGTGATCCTGATTTACGCTGATACGGTCTGTCGGACGGAGGTAGCCAAGCTTGATTGCTTCTTTACCGCTTGTGGAAACTTTTGCCATTGCAATGGTTTCAAACGCTTTTGCCACGTAAGCAAATGGATCAACAGGCACGGACCCGCCTTCAGGTACATTTTCCATGGCACGGAACAGCATTTCTTTCGTACCGCCACCACCTGGGAGCAAGCCTACACCTACTTCAACCAGTCCAAGATAGGTCTCCGCAGAAAGCTGAACCCGGTCTGCAAGGTAGCAAACCTCTACGCCTCCACCCAAAGTCATGCCGAATGGAGCAGCAACTACCGGACGACCCATTGCCTTGAGGGCTTCGCCAGTTTTGTGGAAGTTTCTCACCAGCATATCAAGCTCGAGGTAGTTGTCGTCCTGCGCCTCCATCAGTGCCATGGCAAGGTTCATACCTACGCAGAAATTCTTGCCCTGGTTACCGATCACAAGTCCGACAAAGTTCTTTTTCACTTCTTCTGCAGCAGCACCCGCCATTTGCAGTACATCCATGCCAAGTGCATTGTGCGGAGATGTGAACTCCAGGCAAAGAACACCATCGCCTATATCAACAAGCGAAGCACCAGCATTTTTCTTAATCAGCTTGCCTTGTTCTTTCAGGGCAGCCAGGTTAATTTTTTCTTTGTTTTCTTCGACATCTTTGAATTTTCCGCCAATTACGAATGCAGAAAGACGACCTTCATTTTTCTCGTAGAATGATTTTTTACCACTGGCAAGCAGTTCTTCCACGAGTGCAGGGATGGTTTCCCCTTCCTCACGCATGCGAGCTACGGATTTTTCTACGCCGAGCACGTCCCATGTCTCGAAAGGCCCCATTTCCCAGCCGAAGCCCCACTTCATCGCTTTGTCGATAGCCACGATGTCGTCAGCGATGGCAGGAACATTCGCTGCAGAGTAAAGCAACGTACGTTTGAAAACACTCCAGAGGAATTCGCTTGCTTTGTCTTTTCCATACACGAGAGCCTGCAGTTTTTGCGGCAACGATTTGGCCGTTTTGGCTGCTTCCAAGGAAGCGAACTTCGCTTTCGCGCGTGGCTTATATTCCAATGTGTTGTAATCAAGAGCAAAAATTTCTTTACCCGCTGCAGACTTTTCCTGTTTGAAGAAGCCTTGGCCCGTTTTTTGGCCTAACCAGCGGTTTTCCACCATTTTGTGGACGAACTCTGGCAGCTCGAACACGGATTTTTCTGCTTCGTCATTGCTTTTGTTTTTCACATTGTTTGCTACATGGACATATGTATCCAAGCCTACAACATCCAATGTGCGGAACGTAGCACTCTTCGGACGACCAATCACTGGTCCGGTAATGGCATCAACTTCATCTACACCAAGACCTAGGCGAACCATCTCTTCAATCGACACTTGCAGTCCGAACGTTCCGATGCGGTTTGCGATAAAGTTAGGTGTATCTTTGCAAAGAACGGTTCCTTTGCCTAACACGAATTCGCCGAAATTCATCATGAAATCAACGATTGCTGGATCGGTATCATTACCAGGAATGATCTCCAGAAGTTTCAGATAACGCGGCGGATTAAAGAAGTGAGTTCCCAGAAAGTGCTTGCGGAATTCTTCGGAACATCCCTCGGACATCTCGTTGATGGAAACACCTGAAGTGTTGGAAGAAACGATGGTGCCAGGTTTCCGATGAGCTTCTACCGTAGCAAACACTTTCTTCTTCACGTCAAGATTTTCTACAACGACCTCGATAATCCAGTCTACTTCACCGAGCAGTGACAAGTGATCTTCCAAATTCCCCACTTTGATTAAGTCAATATCTGCTTTGTCATAAAGCGGTGCTGGCTTTTCTTTGAGCAAACGATCCTTACCAGCTTGCGCAATGCGATTGCGAACTGCAGGATGCTCCAGTGTCAATCCTTTCTTGTTCTCTTCTTCCGTCAGCTCACGCGGCACGATGTCCAAGAGATACGTTGGAATGCCTACGTTTGCCAAGTGTGCGGCAATCCCTGCTCCCATAACACCCGAGCCGAGTACGGCCGCTTTGCGAATTTTGCGTTCCATCTTGTTACCTCCTTCATAGCTCCAACAGATTCTAAATCATCTTATGATTTTACTTGATGCTTCATGTTTCAGTTGATCTTGAATGAATGCTCATTCATTTCTTTTTTAAAAAAACATCCCACGGCTGCATTGGGACTGTGAGATGTTCGTTTGCGAAATAGAAAAATGAATCACTGTTCATTTTTATTGTAATGCAAAAGGGAAGCGGTTGCAATCCATAATTCGCATGTTTTTTTCTATCAGGATATTAAAAAATCTGTTCAAAAAGGAGGATGTTTCGATGCCCCGTTGAGAGGGCACAAACAGGACGTTTCCCGGACTTTTTGAGCTTCCTTATTACGTTTGTGGTACGAAGCTTCCGTCTCTGAGCATGGTCAATTCACCCATGATAAACGCAAGATCCTCGGAGTCTTCGAATGCTCCTGACTCATCAATTGATTCCAATCGACGCAGCAAGATGTTAGCAAAATCCTGAATTTGAACCGGTTGTGCTTCCATATCGACTTCATCCAACACTTCAACATTCGTTGCAGCTTCAATGTGTGTAATCATATGGAAACCGCCAATATCCCCCAGGTGTTCCTTTTTGTTAAACGGAGATTTTTGTAGCTTGGTCAACATACTGATAATATCGTTGGCTACCATGCTCGGGAATGCAACCTGATAAAACGTACGGTTTTTAGCCTCTTCCGTTTTAATAATTAAAATGTCGATGCCTTCCAATTTCTTCGCTTTCTTGCCAAAACCAAACATCCCATTCACCTCAATAATAGGTACTTGTTCGTATCAAAACCTGTGAACTTTCCTCATATAGTATCCCTTCCATGATAGATTGAAATCCGCGAACATACAAGTGCTGACAAAACAGGCATTTGATCAGGAAAGGAAAAAGTTAACTTGGGTATCAATCCACCCCCACTCACATCTTAAAACTAGATAAGTTTCCATGACATTCATTGAGGTGGTAATTGATGAAGAAATGGCTAATCATCCTTCTTGCTCTTTCTTTTGTATTTACGGGCTGTGACAAGAAAAACGAGGCAAAGGGTGACGAAAAAAAGAAAGCGCAAACCCAAGGGAAAGATGGCATTCGCAAGTTGAAAGGCAATGAGAAAGGAAAACCAAAAGTCGCCTCGATCCATGACATTGATAAGAACCGTTATCATCTTGCGCTGTTTCTAAATCGAGCAGAACATGTCTTTGAAGACTTGCAGTTCGCTGCGGCGAGCAACTCGAAAGCAAAAAAAGTAAAAATTGACGGGATTACCTATCGGGAATTGCCCGCACACGTGGATACAAAAGAAAAAATCATCACCTACTTCTCCCGCTTTTGGAGCCGCCCTCTTGCTGTGCGTATGTATGACAACCTCCACACAAAGGATATCAAGGGAAAGATTTATCTGGCTGAAGGTGATGGGATCTATTCCATGCTGATTTCCAATAAAAATATTAGTAGCAAAAAAGATGCTGATGGCATAACTGCTATTGTAAGAGAAGCTATCACTCCCCAAAACAGTGCTCATTACACAGTCACCTATCGCATAAGCAAGGATAAAAAAAGCGGGCTATACAAAATTCGGGAACGCACTGGAACATATGGCCAAAAAATGTTTAAGTAATCCCTTGACATTTTTATGAAGTAGTTGGCATAATTATTAAAACACAAAAACGAACTGATACATTAAAGCGTTGAAGGGAAATAGTAAAGCTTCATTTCCTGCCTAGAGAGCGAGACCCACCGGCTGAAAGGTCTTGTCTGCGAAAGAGCTTGAACCCATCCTGGAGCATCTAGGGATGACCTAGACAGGAGTCTTTCCCCTGTTACCAAGGAAAGCGTTCACCCACTTTCTTTACCTGGGGAGCGAAAAGTTGGATGATTTCTCATGTGTACGAAATCATCAAGTAAGGTGGTACCGCGAAAGTAACCTTTCGTCCTTATCCGAGGACGAAGGGTTTTTTTTATTCTTTTGAAAGGAGGACATGGGATGAAAAAACAAAACTTACGGATCGTGGTGAAAATCGGCAGCAGCTCATTAACCAATGAAACACATGGTTGTGACCCCGAAAAAATGAAAAATCTCGTAAAGGCCATCGCCCGTCTGTGCAAGGACGGTCACGAGGTATTGTTAGTCTCATCAGGCGCAGTAGCAAGTGGATATACAAGATTGGGGTATAAAAGTCGACCGAAAACGCTCATCGCCAAACAAGCAGCAGCAGCCGTCGGTCAAAGTATCCTGATGCAGCAATACACGGACATGTTTGCGGAACAAGAAATGGGAGTCGCTCAAATCCTGCTTACGAGAACTGATTTCACGAACCATGAGCGCTACAGGCACGCCTTTCAAACCATCTCTCTTCTTCTCTTTCGTGGTGTATTGCCGATTATCAATGAAAACGATACGGTTTCTGCCGCTGAATTGTCATTCGGCGATAACGATATGCTCGGAGTGCTGGTCGCTGGTTTGATCCACGCCAACCTGTACATCATGCTTACCGATACGAATGGCTTGTATGAATCAGACCCTCGCAAAGATCCAAATGCAAGACACATTCCGTTTATCCAGGAGGTCACATCTGAAACAATCGCTCTTGCTGGAAAAGCCGGATCGCTCGGCACAGGCGGCATGCGCTCCAAACTCATGGCAGCACAGACCGCAGGCAATGTCGGGATTTCAAGCTATATTGGCACGCTTACAGACGAAGATTGCCTCGTTCGCATTGTAAAAGGGCTTGGTGGTGGCACGTATATTGGAGCCCCTGCCCCGGATATACAGCCCCAGGAGAAAACCCTGCCGAATCGCAAGCAATGGATCGCTTTCCACTCCCCTGTTCGAGGCAAAATCAGTGTAGATGAGGGTGCCGCAGACGCAGTTCTTCGCCAAAAGCGCAGCCTCCTCCCCGCAGGTATACGCCAAATTGAAGGATCGTTTGAGGCGGGAGACGTTGTAGAGGTATATCAGGATCATCGGTTGATTGGACGTGGGGTCAGCCGCTTTACTTCCGAAGAACTTGCTGCTTTTTTGAATACGCACAAAAACCATGCGTTACCAGGTGAAGTGATTCATCGGGATTATTGGACAGTCATCAACCAATCTGCCTTCGATCGGGAAAAGACTCAAACCATAAAAGAGAGATAGATGTGAGGAGGAACTGGTTATGGAAGAAATCATTCAAAGCGTTACAAGGCAAGCTCAGCTTGCAAAAACAGCTTCCAGACAGTTAGCGCTGGCAAGCACCGAGTTGAAAAATCAGGCGCTGTATGAGATCGGTCGCCAACTCGAACAAGATTCAGCAGCCATTCTCGAAGCAAATGACCTTGACTATCAGGAAGCTGTCAAAAGTGGCTCTTCTCCCAGTTACTTAGATCGATTACTCTTGACGCCCTCTCGTATCAAGGCACTAATTCAAAGCCTGGTGGATCTCGCCTCACTTCCCGATCCTATTGGTGAAATTACCGCAGAATGGACCAGACCGAACGGGCTTTTGATCCGGGAAGTACGTGTCCCGCTTGGAGTAATTGGCATGGTCTACGAGGCTAGACCGAATGTGACACTGGACGCCGCCGCAATCGCAATCAAGACAGGTAATGCAATTTGCCTTCGGGGAAGCCGCTCCAGTATGAATTCAAATCAGGCGATTACGGAGAGTATTCGCAAGGGACTACAAGCGGTTGGTCTTCCACCAGGGGCTGTCCAGTATCTGACTGCATGGCAACGGGAGTCCGTCGATGTACTATGTACGCTGAATGGGTTGATCGATGTCATCATCCCTCGTGGTGGAGCTGATTTGATCAATCGGGTAGTCAAGACATCGACTGTGCCCGTACTGGAAACAGGTGTGGGAATCTGCCACATCCTGATCGATCGGTCTGCCCCCTATGAAATCGCAGAAAAAATTGTACACAACGCAAAAATCAGCCGCCCTTCCGTATGCAACGCTGTCGAAACGATTTTGATTCATCAGGATTGGGATACAAATCACACCATGCGATTGCTCACCAGCCTGCACGAAGCGAATGTGGCTCTTCGGGCTTGTGAAAGAACACGGCAAACTACCAACCATCTCCCCTTTCTTGAACCAGCTACTTCAGAAGATTGGGATACCGAATATCTGGACCTGATGTTATCTGTACGTACAGTTGCCGACATTTCTGAAGCAATCGAACACATTGCCATCCATGGAACAGGACACTCCGAATCGATACTTACACAAGATCAAGAAGCGGCTGACCGTTTTCTAAATGAAATCGATGCCGCATGCGTTTATCACAATGCCTCTACCCGTTTTACAGATGGCGGTGAATTCGGATACGGCGCTGAAATCGGCATCAGCACACAGAAAACACATGCTCGTGGTCCGATGGGGCTCCCTGCTCTCACCTCAGTGAAATATAAAGTGTACGGCCAAGGCCAAATCCGATAGGACGGGGCTCCAAACTTATAAAACTAAAAAATAAAGGAGGAAAACAGATGCGTACAAACAAAAACAACCACTCTCTTCAGGACATGCGCATTGGCTTCCTCGGTGCGGGTTCCATCGTTGAAGCTATATTGAATGGCATCATTAAAAATAACTTGCTATCTGCTGATCGGATTGTTGTAACGAATCGGAGCAACGATGATCAATTACAAAAGCTAACCAATCAATACATGATCCATGCAACACGGGATTCAGAATCGCTCGTGAAAAACTGTGATGTTTTGATTCTCGCCATGAAGCCAAAAGATGCACAGGAAGCATGCCTTAGTCTGCGAGGATTAGTAGATGAGCATCACCTTATTGTTTCTGTTATTGCCGGGATTTCCACTACCTTGATCAACGAATGGCTTGGTGTCAACTGCCCAGTTATCCGTACGATGCCAAATACTTCTTCTGCTGTAGGACTTTCAGCTACAGGGATCGCCAAAGGAAATTTCGCTTGTGCACACCATCTCACACTGGCTTCACAGCTCTTTGAGTCAATCGGTTCTGTCTATTCTGTTGTTGAGGATGAGCTTGACATCGTTACCGGACTTTCAGGCAGTGGCCCTGCTTATATTTACTATCTCGTAGAAGCGATGGAAGGAGCCGGCACGATGGCTGGCCTGACTCCGACCATGGCTCGACAGCTAACAGTACAAACATTGCTCGGTGCAGCACAAATGCTGATGCATACCAATGAGGAACCAGCCGTTCTCCGCCATAAAGTAACAAGTCCAGGTGGAACAACTCAGGCTGGTCTGGAAGTACTGGAGAATTTTGAAGTAAAACGAGCTTTTTTCTCTGCCATCTTGCGAGCAACTGAGCGTGCCAGAGAGCTAGGCGCACAATTCCGCTAACCTGACTTCAGGTGATATAATGGAAGCAATTGGGGTAATTGAGGAGGAATTGATTCCATGCAGGTTTTTGCGCTCTATGGCACAAGCGGAACAGGCAAAAGCACAACAGCACTACGTCTCGCACATCAGATGAAAATCGATGCGATTATTGATGATGGCATTCTTATTTTTGAAGGGCGCAAAGTGGCAGGAACCTCTGCAAAGTATGAGAACACCAAGATTCAGGCAGTAAAACGAGCTATTTTTCATTATCCTGAGCACTCTCATACGGTCACCGAAGCGATCAAACATCTGCCGATCCAGCGCCTGTTGATTCTGGGAACCTCCCTGCGCATGATTGAACGTATTGTTGATGCACTTAACCTTCCTCCCGTTGAAGAGTACATCCCGATTGAAGCTGTAAAGCCGTTGGAAGAAATTCAGGCCGCACAGTATGTCCGTGAAACACAAGGAAAACACGTGATTCCCATCCCTCGAGTCGAGGTTGAGAAAGATTTCCTGCATAGACTGATTTCATCTGCTCAAAAAATCCTGTCTCCCAAAAGAGAACTCATCGGCGAGACTACTGTCGTGCATCCGACCTTCTCGGGTGGTCGTATCCAAATATATGAGCAGGTACTGAAAAAAATCGTTCATTTCGCCTGCTACCGTAATCCGGAAGTTCTCCAGGTTTATAAAACGGTCTACACCTTTGAGGACCTGCCGCGTTTTACCATTTCCTTATCGTTACGGCTTCCTTTTGGCAGCCCAATTCAACCGGTCATTAGGCGATTGCAGCGGGAACTTTATGAAGAAGCAACCTACTGCCTGAACATTGCACCAGCAAGCATTGACATTCAGATCAATTCCCTTCAATTAACGAAAGGCACAATTGCATAATCAGCTTGTGTTTGCCTATTCTATTGGGTGTATGGCGATTCCTTACCTTCTGAAAGGAGATGGCACAATTGCCAGCAATTATGACACCACCGGCAGCGCAAACACAGGCTCCGATTCCAGTTCCACCACGTGTAATCACAACGAAGGACTCGATGTACTTGAAGGATTCCCTTTCGTGGGAACTGTTGGCATTCAAAAAGCTGCATGCTTTTGCCCAGCAGGTTACTGACCCCCAAATCAAGCAAGTGCTTGAGAAAACAGGACAGATGCATCAGCGGCATTACCAAAAGCTGCTCAACCATCTGAACGTGAACAACGATGCTGTCATGGCGACTCTTCCGCAGACACAGCAAAATCAGTAAGGGGGCAGAAAACGGTGAATTCCAGTCAAAACAGGCAGATTTCCAATCCGCAATCAGGCCAGTTGTCACAGATTAAAGGCCCGCAAATGAATGACAGGGACTACATTAATGATGCGTTGGCTACTTGCAAGTACCTGACTGACAGCTTTAACATTGCAGTACGGGAAGCAAGCCACGAGCAGCTTCATGCAGATATGCTGCAAATATTGATGGAAACGCATCAAAGTGCAAGAGAACTGTACAACATCATGTTCCAAAAGGGCTGGTATAAGCTGGAGGCAGAAGAACAACAAAAGCTGCAACAGGCTTCCCAGCAATTTAGCGGCTACTCCAGCCAGTTTCCTTACTAAATTTTCTTCGAAAGCTCCATTTGCATAAAAATTTTAAAGGGCTTCCTACAAAAGTGTAGGAAGCCCTTTTTTGGGTAAACTAACGATAACTGGTATCCATTTCTCTTTGAGGAGCTGATTGGTTTGAATAAAAACCATGGTTATTGGCTGCAATACCGCTATCCGCTCATTGCTCTCGTGCTTACCGTACTGCTGCTTTTTTTGCACAGCAACTTTTCCGTGAAGCCCTCTTCGGCTAACAACGCTCCCACTCAAAGAAATACCATCACAAAATCGGTTTTCGAGGTGCCTTGACGATTAAATAAACCAAGGGAACCAGCCCTACGATTGTTGCCATTCCAAAGAACGTATAAGTAGACAGTATTCCCCATTTGTCCATGATAATTCCACCTATCAGGTTGCATGCCATTGAACCTAGCCCATGCCCGGCTGAGGTAAAGATCGCTAGCGCTGTCACCTGCAATGACTCAGGCGTATTTTCTCTAACATACTGGGCAGCGGTAGCCAAATAAAAACCGACGGAAATTCCTTGTATGAAGAAAAATGCAAGGATCGTGGTGGTGCTCGGTGCTGTACCATACCACAGCCAGCGAATGGCAGAGACGGTACCGGCTAGCAGTACAGTCAACTCCAGACCCCAGCGTCGTACAAAATAGGTGGCAACCTTCATAAAAGGAGCTTCACTGCCTGCAAATAATAGGAAAGCCAGACCAATGCCCGAGACCGTCCCACCGATGTGTTGATAATACAAAGAAAACCAGATATTGTTGGCGTTTACCGCTCCGAAAATAAAAAACGAGCTGATGATAAATAAAATATAGCGAGGCAATCGAAGCAACTGACCCAACCCTTGGAACAGATTTGTACTAAATGCAGTGGAGGTATCCGGTATTTTACGCAGGAAAAACAACGAACAAATTAAAGCAATGGAAAAGAAATAAAAGATTGCATGTGGTCCCCATTTAGCAACTCCCAAACCGGTAAAAAACACTGCTACTGCAAAGCCCACAGCACCCCACAGGCGAATGTTGCCAAACTGCATTTTTTGTTGCTTGGCAAAGTTCAAGGCGAGACTATCGGAAATAGGCACCAAAGCACATTGGAATACAGAGAAAATCGCAAAGAGAAACAATGCCCAAGCATACGTCGATATTAACGTAAATATCAGCGAAATGGCCGCGGTGATCAACAGTGTAGTAATCAATACCGGCTTTCTGATCTGATACTTGTCGCAAATCATTCCCCAAAGCGGTTGACATACAATCGAAACGAGCGGAGTTATTGAACTGATTGTTCCGATTTGTGTGCCTGTAAGCTGTATCGATTTGTAATATTGGGAAATAAGCGGGTATAACGCTCCGAGGCCATAATAAATACTCATATATAATCCACTTAAGGCGAGATACGCCCGGGTTGAGGCATTATCTTTCTGAGAAGCTCCACCCACACTATCCATTTGTAACTCTCCTTCTCTCTCTTAACATCCGTACCTCTCTAACATATAAGCAAATCAAGCGGCGAGTATAGGTATGCTCGCCGCTGCCATCATTTGTGGTACTTTTTACTCTTTTACCGAGGGAAGAATTTTGTCCATATTGACGGTGCGGTTTTTCTCCCAAGTGGTTGGGTTCGTTTCGTCGTACTGTTCAAGGAATGTAATCACTTCTCTGGTGAGCGGTGTAGGTGTTGAAGCACCAGAAGTAACGGCCACCTTGGTTTTTCCCTGGAGCCAAGTGAGATCCAATTCGGACAAATCAGCAATCCGGTAAGCTGGTACCCCACCAATCTCTTCTGCTACTTGTGCCAACCGATTGGAATTATTACTTCTCGGGTCACCGACAACAATGCATAAATCGGATTGACCTGCTTGTTCGGCTACTGCTTCTTGCCGTACTTGTGTTGCGAGACAGATTTCATTATGAATCTCTACACGCGGGTAGCGCTCGATAATGGCATTCATCAAATGCTTGACGTCCCATTGACTCATGGTTGTCTGATTTGTCACAATCAGCTTCTCATCAGTGAAGGTAAGCTTTTCGACATCCTCCAGTGTTTGCACAAGGTGAACTTTATCAGGAGCGATCCCTACTGCCCCCTCCGGTTCAGGATGTGATTTCTTGCCGATGTAAATGACTTCAAATCCCTCTGCAACCTTTTCCCGAATAAGATCATGCGTCTTAGTCACATCAGGACATGTGGCATCCACTACGGTCAAGCCCTTCTCACGAGCTTTTTTGCGTACTTCTGGTGAAACTCCGTGCGCTGTGAAAATAACTGTGCCTTTGTCAATTTGATCAAGAAGGCCCAGACGGTCGTCTCCATCAAGGGTAACAATCCCTTCTTTTTTGAATGCCTCCACGACATGAGAGTTATGTACAATCATGCCCAGAATATAGATCGGTCTTGGCAAATCAAAATTCCTCGCAGTCGTCGCTGCAAGAACCATTGCATCTACAACTCCATAGCAATAGCCACGTGGTGATATTTTAATGACTTCCACCAGCTATCCCCTCCTGTTTTCGGTTTTTATAGTATGCCTCAGCTTCGGGAAGAACGCTTATTTTCGTAAACTGCAAGATTCGTATACACAATTTGCAGCAGTGGAGTTGCGATCTGGAGACGCTTTGCCGCCTGAAGCAAATATCCTTGCAAGTGATTTGCTTCAACTGGAAGTCCCTTCTCCATATCTCGCAACATCGACGCTTTCATTGTGTCCGCTTGCTTCCAGAACATCTCCATCTGTTTTGTTACAATATCCTCATCGATCGGCGCACCCAATCCCCTCATTACACTTGCTGTCTCCTCGGCAAGCTGTAGGGTCAGTTCTTTGCCAAACTGTGCCTCTCGAATTGGACCTACCGCCGCATTCATCAAAGTGGTAATTCCGGATAATGTCGTAATAAATAAATATTTATGCCACATATCTCGCACAATAGAAGTACTCAGCGTGAAGGTTGCATTTGCATTAGAGAACAGTTCAGCCAGCTCTTGGAGTCGCTCACTGTTCTCTCCTTGCCACTCACCAAACGTAAATTCATGACGCTTGCTGGTCTGGACAACCTCACCCGCTTCCGTCAGCGTGGTTTCGATAAAGCATAGTCCACCGAGGACATTATCTTTGCCAAAACGCTCTACCAGTCGGTCCATGTGAGCAACGCCGTTTAGCAGTGGAAGGATCAATGTATGCTTGCCCACATAGGGAGCGATACTGGCTATTCCTTCTTCAAAATGATAAGCCTTGGTTGTCAGGATGATCAGATCATATGGTTCAACTTGTTCTCCACTGCGGATTGCACGTACATTCAAATGGGCATCCCCATGAATACTCCGAATCATCAGCCCATGTTTTTCTAGTTGTTGCTGTCGTTTTTCTCTGACGAGGAAAGTAACATCTACACCCTTTTGTACCAGACGGCCCCCGAAATACCCTCCAACAGCACCTGCACCAAGTACTAGAATTTTCATCTTCTTCCCTCCAAAGGTTCCCCTTTTGATTCCGATAGCCTGTTTATTTGCGGCTTTCTATGCCAATTGCCTGTTCTATTGAAGTAAAACCATCTCTTTGCAGTAATTGAACCAGTCGTTTGTTAATTGATTTGGCGATGCCAGGTCCTTCATAGATCATCCCTGTATACACTTGAATCAGGCTGGCACCAGCTTTTATTTTGTCATAAGCATCATCGCCGTTGAAGATACCACCTACTCCGATGATCGGCACCTTGTCACCAACTTCTTGGTAAATCTCCTTGACCCAAGCTGTGGAGCGCTGAGTGAGTGGTCGTCCACTTAAGCCTCCAGCCTGTTCAGCGATCTTGGGATTGGTTAATCCTTCACGAGACAATGTGGTATTGGTTGCAATGATTCCCTCGATGCCTTCTGCAATCGCCGTATGAACAACATCTCTCATATGTTCATCAGACATGTCAGGTGCGACTTTGAGCAAAATCGGCTTTTTGGCTTTTCCTCGCTTCTCCAACTCCTGTGTTTTACTGCGGATCGCTCGAAGCAACATGCGCAAGCTCTCGGTTTCTTGGAGGTCACGGAGATTGGGAGTATTCGGAGAGCTGATGTTGATGACAAAGTAGTGCCCATATGGATATAGCATATCGAGACACTTTTCATAGTCACTGGCAGCCTCTTCATTCGGTGTTACCTTGTTCTTGCCTATGTTAATTCCAATCGGTACATCAGAAGCTGCGTAGTCGATTAAATTCTGGGATGCTGCATATGCACCCAAGTTATTAAATCCCATACGGTTAATGACCGCTTCATCTGCAACCGAACGAAAGAGCCGAGGTTTCTCGTTGCCCGGCTGGGAAATTGGTGTTAACGTTCCTACTTCAACAAACCCAAAACCAAGTGCGGTTAATCCGTGATAAACCTCAGCATTTTTGTCGAATCCTGCTGCAAGTCCAACCGGGTTGGGGAACGTTATCCCCCAACGATTGATCTGTAGAGATTTATGTTTATACCCATATAACAGGCGAAGGAAATCAAGTCCTCCCGAGGTGTTTTGCGCCCGATGAAGTGCTGAGATCGTACGCTCATGAGCCTCTTCTGCATCTACTTTAAATAAAAAATTTCTCACAAGGCGGTACATCCTGCCAACTCCTTACCATTCACTTTTATCTGCATACGAGCATATCACAATCCCTTGGAGAATCATAGAATTCTGCATGAAAAAGAACCGTCTCAGTTACCTGAGGCGGTTCTCGTTATTTCTCATCAATTTAGTTTGTCACGAGAAGAACATTCTCGATTGCTTCATATGGAAGGTTTGTCGCATCAGCAACTGCTTTGTATGTTACTTTACCATCGATTACGTTAACACCTTTTGCAAGTGCACGGTTGTTTCTGATGGCATCACGGTATCCATTTGCAAGCTGAACAGCATAAGGAGTTGTTACATTGGTAAGAGCCCAAGTAGATGTACGAGCAACTGCTCCTGGCATGTTGGCTACTGCATAGTGGATTACGCCGTGTTTTTCATAGGTTGGTTTGTCGTGTGTTGTGATACGGTCGATTGTCTCGATCGATCCCCCTTGGTCGATTGCTACATCTACGATTACGGAACCAGGCTGCATGGATTTTACCATCTCTTCTGTTACCAGACGAGGAGCACGAGCACCTGGGATCAAAACTGCGCCTACGAGAAGGTCAGCTTTTTTCACAGCATTGGCAATATTGAAGCTGTTAGACATCAATGTTTGTACACGACCTTGGAACAAATCGTCTAATTGACGAAGGCGATCTGCGCTTACATCAAGGATCGTTACGTTAGCGCCAAGACCAAGTGCCATTTTCGCAGCATTCGTACCAACGATACCGCCACCTACGATTACTACTTCGCCTTTCATTACGCCTGGTACGCCGCCCAAAAGGACTCCTTTACCACCGTATTGTTTTTCAAGGAATTGTGCACCGATTTGTACAGACATACGTCCAGCAACTTCACTCATCGGAGTAAGAAGTGGCAATGCACCATTGTCCAATTGAATGGTTTCGTATGCAATCGCAACTACTTTCTTTTCCATCAAAGCACGAGTCAATTCAGGCTCTGGAGCAAGGTGAAGATATGTGAAAAGCACCAAACCTTCACGGAAGAATCCGAATTCTGCTGGAAGTGGTTCTTTTACTTTCATAACCATTTCAGCAGCCCATGCATCAGCAGCAGTTGGAACGATTTTTGCTCCTACCGCAGTGTAGTCGCTGTCGATAAAACCGCTTCCAAGACCTGCGTTGGTTTCGATCAACACTTCATGTCCATTTTGAACGAGAGCTGTTACACCTGCAGGGGTAATCGCTACACGGTTCTCATTATTTTTTATCTCTTTAGGAATTCCCACGATCATGAATAATGTCCTCCTTTTATACGCAAACAACGTTGTATTACCCACATTGTACAGCGTTTTTGGCCATTACTCATTGGTGATTCCTTTGATTTATTATTCTCTCTATTTGTGATTTTTCACAAACGCATTTGTCAGTTCTGTGTCTCTTTGCTTAACTTTTCCAGCTTCAAATCAAGGTACAAGGTAGTGCGCAGATTCATATCATCCAGATCTACACCCATGATTTCTTCCATACGGCGGAGGCGATAGCTGAGTGTATTGATATGGATGTGCAGCCGTTGTGCCGTTATATTCACCTTACCGGCTGCATCCAGGTAGGTCTCCAGTGTTTCGATCAGATTGCTTTGATGCTCCTGATCATATTTGCGCAATCGGACCAGGCGTTCATTTTCATAATGCTCCGTATCTCCCCATTTTTTGAGTTGCGACAAAAAGCGATAGATTCCCAAATCATGGTAACCTTTGACCTTCTTTGTCTCTTCAGGAAATAGTCTTCTGACTTGCAGAACTTGTAGTGCCTCCTGATAGCTTCTCTTGATATCAATGGTGGATTGATACGTTCGCCCGTACACACCGCTGGTTTGTCCTTCGGTGCGCTCTCCGACTCGACCGGTTGACTCCTGGAGAAACTGATCTGCATCGTGAAAAATGGAGGCTCCTTCCCTGACTCTTGATCGCATGCCCATCAAAATAATTAACTGATGACCATCCATCACCCAGAGCAATTTGTCTCGAATCATCAAAGGATAGAGATACTGCTCCAGTTGAGGGGAACTTGCTTCTATAATACAGACGAGAAATGGCGTAGGAATACTGAGTTGCAGTGCTTCTGCCTTTCGCTTGATAACAGCTTCACTCGCATGGTTGCCAAGCAACAGTTCCCAAAAGAATTCCTTGCGTCTCTGTTCTTCTGCTTTCCTTTTTCCTTGACGATGGACAAGTCGAGAAACGGCCGCCTTGGCCGCTTCTTTCAAAATATCATCGTCTTCTGGCTGAAATGATCGATTTACTTCCTGGGCCCAAATATAACCCAATACGTCATTTCCTTTTCGAATTGCAATGGCTATACGTTTTCCCAGCCCCACTTCATCTTTTGCCGGAATATGAACAGGATCGCTCTGGGTCAACAATTGTTGAAATACTCCGTCCTTCCAGAGGCGGGTAAGCACTTTCTCAGGAACCCGACGCCCCATGATGGTTGACCAGCGGGCAGGATCCGTACTTTCACCGTGAGAACTGTAGGCAATTAATTTATGATCTGCGTCTTCGATTGTAATCGGATTCTGCAAAAGCTCACCAATCACATCGGCAATCTCATCGATATCAGCGTGCTGGAAATGATCGAAATATCCTGATTGCACAAGTTCTTCACATCCTCTTCTCGTCACAAACCGTACTGTTTCATTACTTTATTATACAAAAAAACTGCTCCAGATGAGCAGCTTGTTGTTTTATGCTTAATTTGATTTATACCCAGCGACCGATTGCATCTAAAATTCGCTCTTTCTGGAATGGCTTCACGATAAAATCTTTTGCTCCCGCTTTCATCGCTTCCAGTACCATTTGACGTTGTCCCATCGCTGAACACATCAAAATTTTTGCTTTTGGATCTATAGCCAGGATTTCCCGTACTGCATCAATACCTTGCATATCAGGCATGGTGATATCCATAGTTACGATATCAGGAAGAAGTTCTTTGTACTTCTGGATTGCTTCTAACCCATTGCTTGCTTCTCCACATACCTCATGTGTTCCTGCCAACATTTGAGCCAACATATGTCTCATGAAAGCAGCGTCATCTACGATTAGAACACGGGCCACCCGTTTTTCCCCCTTAGTACACAATAAAAGTTCACTCTATTACTTTTACAAAAATAACAAAAAAAGTCTATATCGAGATTGCAATTTGCTAATAAATAAATTTTTACTATCTATTATTATACCCTATTTTGGATAAAAAAAAAGACAACACCGGGCATCGCATCGGGTTGTCAGAAGCAATAAAATGTCACAAGCAGATTATAAACCAACTGTCATGGATTTATCTAAGGTAATTGATTGGTAATCAAGGCAAAGCAACCCATTTCAAGAAAACCCACCCGACACAAGCTATCGCTCGCGGGCGGGGACCGAAACCAAGAAAATAGTCCGACTGGTAGGATCGGACTTGGAGGAAAGATTATGAAAAGGTTGTTATTTCTATTTTCGGCAAGAATGAACCATTTGTACCTAGGAAGTTATTGGCAAAAAAAAAGAGCGCTACTTATTTCTGAGATAAGTGCGCAAATAGAGGAAAAAGAGATTGAATTACCTATATTATAACAGTAGCAACATGACGAAATTTGTAGAAATAACAGACTGATACATGAAAAAATATCGTGTTTTCTATCTTAAATTCGACAATGTCCACTACTCTAGCATTCCATTGATAAAGACAGTTGTTTCTTGTGCCAGATCAATATCCGTAAAGTCGTGCTCGTCTTCCATTCGCTGACTGCGGGAGCGTTCCTTCTTGATGACACGCACAATCGGTCTGGATGGTAGTCCACGATTTTGATCAATCACGACTCCCACTTCGCCTGTACTCAGCTTCAATGAAGACCCTGTCGGATACATGGCAATCGACCGTAGAAAACGTATGACCATGTCGTGATCGAAGCGGATGTTTGCCAATGCCATGATTTTTTCACAAGCGACATACGGATGACATGTCTCTTCCTCAGAAAAAGGAGAAATCAGGTTATCGTAGTAATTGGCAATTGCCACAATTTTAGCAAAGTCGTGTATCTCAGCACCCGAAAGCCCTCGAGGAATACCTGCCCCGTTTATCCATTCATGATGTTGAAGCGCAACATGAGCAGATACAATGCTCATTTCATGTTTTTTGCGAAGGAGATTAAATCCCAGCCAGGTGTGATGATTTTCTGAAGCTAGTCCTGATGCTGAAGAATCACCATCCTCTTTAATTGCCTTTCCCATATCATGAAGCAAGGCTCCCAATGCAAGTTCCTTTAGCTGTGCATTATTGTAGCCTAAACCGATGCCAATCGTAGTTGCCATCATGCAAACATTGAGCGAGTGAATAAACAAACTGTTATCCGAAGTTCGTATGTCATTCAGGTTCAAGAGAACTTTACGGTTACGGAGAGTCTCATCAATGATATTAGAAATCGACTTTTGAATCCCTCTCAAATCCACACCCTTACCAGATTGTACACATTGTATGGCTGAAGAGAGATTGGAGATCGCCTCCCTCTTCGTCTCGTCCGTTACTGTATCTTCAATTTCCACATCGGAAAAGTTAGAGTCAGTAATATACAACATGGTCACTCCAAAACGGCGAAGCTTATGAATCATACCGACAGTAAGCTGCACATTCGCCTGGAGTAAAGTCAAACCGTCACTACTATAAATGCTGCGACCAAGCGTATCACCTGATTCAACTTGTTCGATATTAACATAGCGCATGTTGTCACTTCCTCCATTATCTATCTCTTCCATAGTAACATAGAAAAACTTTCTAAACGAATGAAAAACTTCCTGTAAACACACGCATCACGAGCGATTATTTTTTTCCTGATTCCACTGTTTAATCTGATCAAAAATTTGTTTGATCTGAGCTTTCGCCTCCTGATGTGACGGCTCACTTCCCCAGTGCTGGATCAGTGGAGGCATCACCTTCATCATATGGCTGTATATGCACCAGGTTTTAATCATTTCTACTCGGTCTGGATTACTTTCACCGGTTAGGAGTTCAGTAAACTTGTTTATCAAATCATCTAATTCAGGTATCTGCTGCTTCTGATCACTCATAGTAAACCTCCGCAAAATTCCTATTTTCTGCTTATTCCACGACTTAGGATATTCTGTTTTTGTTACGAATAACCCTTTCTTTAAAAAGAAAACAGGAACACTTTGAAGTGCCCCTGCTTGGAAAAAGTTTAAATTTATTTGATCACTCTGGTAGCCGTAACATAGTGGTCATCCCACCAGCCTTTACTCATCGTACTGTAACGGACGCCACCTTTTCCATAGGTGTGAAGAACTCTGTTGTTCCCCGCATAAATACCTACATGCCCGATTCGTTTAATCGAATTCGCATCATACTTCATCGTTGCACCCGTGGAGAAAAATACAAGGTCGCCTACTTGCAAATCCTTGCGTGAAACTTTTATTCCATTCTGTGATTGTGCTCGTGCACCACGGCTGAGTTTGATCCCGTTCTCCGCAAATACACGTTGTGTGAAGCCAGAACAGTCAAAATACTTTCCTTGATTGTCATTCCAGTCTGCGCCGAATTTATATGGCACAGCAAGGTATTTTTCTCCTGTCACAATCAATTTCTGACCAAGTTGCGTGTTGATAGTACCAGGATTGGTAGGAGTCGGTTGAGTTGGCGTAGGAGCTGGAGTCGTAGTTGGCGGTGGTGTTACTGGCAACTCTGGTGTTTCAACCGAATGAAGACGACGTGCACCCAGGTAGCTGTTAGAGAACCAGCTCAGTTTCTTTTCAACTACTTCGTCTTGACCTTGCGCAGCATAGACGAACTTATCGTTACCGACGTAGATCCCGCAATAGGACGGGTACGTGTTTGTCCCGTTTTTGAAGAATACGATATCTCCTGGTTCGAGCGAAGATTTGGACACTTTTTCACCAGTACGGTAAATGGCTGCTACTGTATCCTCAACGTGTATGCCAGCCTTGCCATATACGTAGGCGACCAGACCTGCAGCATCAAACTGTGTTGGCCCATTTGAGTTTTTGTTATAATCCTTACCAATTTGCTCACGGACCAGTGAAATAATTTGTGCGGTATTCAGTGAATCATCTACACTTGCTACCACTTCAGTTGTATCTGCTGCAAAAGCTTGTCCACCTTCAGCGAACATCAACAGGGATGTGCTTAGCATGACGGCAATCGATGACTTTTTTAACCAATCTTGTTTCGTCATTCTCTTTCCTCCTGACTGTGATGTTTTTTTCCTCGGAACTGGTTACTCATCCATGATAATGTAGGAAATCTGCCATTGATAAGGTCGTAAAAATTCCCATTCTGTGATTTGAAGAGATAGTCCTATATGTACGGGTTCCTGCTATCGACACGCTCTCGGGTTCATTTGTGAGACTAAATAACTAAAAAAGCTTCCAAATCATGGATTGGAAGCTTTCACTAACGATAAGGCATATTGAATTGGTTTGCGGATTGCCTCTTGATAAAGATTTGGCCGCCCCATTTCTTTGAAAATCTCTCTTCCCGGCTTGGGGTTCACTTCAATAAGCCAAATATTCCCGTCCACATCAATCCCGATATCCAGGCCAAATTCCATCATTCGACCAAAATGATTTTCAATGGAATGAACCACTTGAAAGGCCAGTTCATGACATTCCTGTTGAATCTCTTTCAACCTTTCAGCACCAAATCTTTTCGTAATGAAGTCTTCAAATGATAAGGCTTTGCCCCCGCCGTGCAGATTGGAGGTTGAACTATTTGCTCCCCCGACCCGGACACCCATACCGGTTACTTCCCATACTCCCTGACTGTTTTTTTGAATAAGCAGTCGAGTGTCGACTACACGATCAGGAACCAGCTCCAAATTAACTCCTTGTTGAATCATGAAGTTTCCGTCACGGATTTGTTCCTGCCGAACCCAACGTCCGACGAAACTGCTCAGTGATTCTAATGAAGAAAAGGAACTTGATTTTTTCACCAGATTGCGATTCCGACCCAGTATGGAGTATCCTTGATAGTCTCGTGAGACTTTCAGAATACTCCTTCCGCCGGTTCCATTACCGGGCTTGATATATAGCACACGATACTTTTTCAGCATCTCCTGCAATTTCACTTTTGAATACTCACATGTCTCTGGCAGCCAGCTCTTCAACGCCTTCTCCTGAAGAAACAGCTTTGTAGCATTCCATTTGTTGGTGTAGGTGCTGTTTGCATAGACAAATAATTTTTGTTTCCGAAATGGCAAATACCCTGGCTCTCTCTTGCGACAGCGATCAATCACAACATCGGGCCACGGAAAGATGCGACTTTCCCATCCGCCACTTGGACTCGGGATAAATCCTCTAACTTGTTTCTTTTCACGGTTCGCATCCTGATGAGAAAACAAAAACACAGTTGCCCCTAATTCCTTGCCTGCCTGGATGAGTCTGCGAAAATAAACCGGCTCCTGAAATCGCTTATCCTTTCTCCACGTCAGAATCCCAATGATCGGTCTGGTCATGTTTCCAAATCCTCCCTACCTGTTCTGTAGGTAGTGTATGTCAGCTTGATAGGCAAGGGTGACTACATCGGGCGAAGCTCTCAAACCTATAAATTTCTACATACAAAAAAACAAAAGCCTCCGAGCATAAACACTCGGAGACTCTCTATGTCTTTTATGGCCTGTTCTTTTGTTTCTTTGCCGCCTGATGGATTTTCTTCCACTTTTCTTTTTCAGCCAATTGCGCTCGCTGATCATCCTTGCGGGCTAGATAAGCCAGCTCCCGCTGAAGCTTCAAGTAGCTGTCGTATCGCTTTTGATCCAGCGTTCCATCGGCAAGTGCTTGCTGGATTGCACAGTTTGGCTCCTTTTGATGGTTACAATCCGTGAAATAGCATTCAGATGCAATCGTCTCGATGTCTTCGAATGTTTCCTGCAAGCCATCACTTGCTTCCCACAATTGCAGTTCCCGCATACCAGGCGTATCAATAATCAGTCCACCATCGGGAATCAGTACAAGCTCTCGATAGGTGGTTGTATGTTTTCCACGGTCGTCCCCTTCCCGAACTTCCTGGACCTCCTGTATGGATTCTCCGTACAAGTAGTTGAGCAGTGTCGATTTCCCCACACCGGACGATCCAAGCAATGCAACAGTTCGGCCTTCTTGCAGGTAAGAACGTAGTGAGTCTAACCCAGTATCTTGAAATGTACTAATAACATGAATCGGTACACCTAGTGCAACAGCTTCGACTTCCCTCACTTTTTCATCCACATCATCACACAAATCTGCTTTACTCAGGATGATGACCGGAGTTGCTCCGCTTTCCCAAGCCATAATCAGATAGCGTTCGATTCTTCGCGGGTTGAAGTCATTGTTTAATGCATTGACGAGAAACACGGTATTCACATTGGTTGCGACAATCTGTTCTTCTGTGACACTGCCCGCTATTTTCCGTGAAAACTTGCTGAATCTCGGCAAGATGCCCTGAATCGTCGCCCGTTGCTCATCTTCACGAACAGACAGAGCAACCCAGTCACCCACGGCAGGATAATCTTCCCTGCCTTCAGCACGGAAACGCATTTTCCCTGAGATTTCCGCCAACATTTCACCGCTTTCGCAATACACCCGATACATATGCTTATGCTCCAGAGCGACTCGCCCTGCTACAAATCCTTGTTGTTGATAAGGTTTAAATTGTTCTTCTAACGCTGGTGTCCAGCCTAATTGTTCTACTATCAAGTAGGATTCCTCCATGTGATCGATTTTTCTTTGGATCACAGAAGAACCCTCACACCTATTGGATTACTTACGAGTCCCAATAAAGGAGGACATCTGTGATCCTGCTTGATGGGTATTACAGAACTTTGGGTTATGAGTAGTAAATATCATACTAACATCACTCCTTCACAAATATTGATGCCACTGCATCTTATGCAACGCACAAGGTTTATTTTACCACTAATTCTGAAATAACAATACAGCCATTCTAAAGAATATCCACCGACAATTGCCAGGTCAGGTCGGTGAAATCCTTGGTGAAAGGAGTTGGATCGTGTGAGCAAGCATAATGGCGTAAAAGGTGAACGCAGCAAAAAGGAAAACCCTTCCCAAACGCGCAATTCCAATACGGTTAGCAAAGAAGCGGAAGCTCTGGACAAGAAAGGCTTTCGCTAGTCAATAAACACAAAGGAGGCCGTCCGTCTTGCGGTCTTCTTTTTTTATACCTTATTCGCATCAGAATAGAAAAACCGCCTCCATAGGGAGACGGCCTACATCGAGCCCGAAAGTGATGGAAATTTAATTCTCTTTGGCACATCTACCTCCAATTAGAGTTAGGTACTCAAAGCTTTCATTTCCACACTACTTCGACTTTTGGTCGATTGGGTGACCCAGTTAATGATCTGCGGCTTTTCGCCTCCTTAAGAGACTTGACCCGTTCAAAACCTTTGATCACTTGGGCTCGATGATATTAGTATGGATGATTTGCTTCGGTTTATTCTTCACCTGAGAAAAAAACCACAAAGCTGATAAGCTGAATAATATCCCTGCTGAAACGGCAAATAACTGCTGTTCCGTCAAAACAAACCCTAAGAGCGGCCCAAGTGCAGCTCCAGCATCAACCGCTAAGGCAAAGCTGGAAATGAGAACGGTTTTGTTTTCGTTCGAAATGATCCCATTTAGCTGAACATCCATGGACGTGGTAAGAACTGTCGCAAAAAATTGAATCATCAATAGAAGGATAATAAATAGCAGGTGGGATGCGGTAATGGAAACCAGACAAAACAGCACAGCATTCATGAAAAAAACTGTTGTTAGAAACAGGTTGCGGTTATTGCTGCTCTGGGCATCCAGTTTCTTTCCGATAAATGGAGAAACCCACGGTTCCCACCCCCAACGCAAAGCATGCAATACGCCTGCCACGGAGGCTGCTCCCCATATGATTCCCGCCCATGAAATACTTCCTACGTAGACAGAAATTAATCGGCTGATGGAGGAAGTAACAATCCCTTGAAACAACATGGCTACAAGAAATGCAGTACCGATGACAATTGTAATTTGCCAGCTTGTAATACCATTCATACTGCCAAAAGAAACATCCTGTCTACCACTTGTGTTCGGATCAATGGCTGTTGAATGGCTCACACGCAAGTATCGCATCACAACTGGTACGAGTGGAATGGTGAGAAGACCAAACACGGTTACAATTAGTGAAAATGAAACCCATTCCGTCAAAATTCCCCCTACCAATACCCCAACAAGGCTCCCCACTCGGTACAACCCATTGTACGTTCCGATCAAATGTCCCATCTGACTGGATTGACTTGCTGAAAAAATAGCGGCATATGCTCCCTGCCGAAGCAATGTCCAAGCAACTCCCCATAATACCCGCAGAACCAGAAAGCCCGTAAATGAATGCACCGCTCCATAACCGATGGTACTGACCCCTGCTAAAACAACGGCGACGATGATTCCAGACTGAATAGAAATTCGGCTGTAAATCCAGCCTATGAATGGATGCAAAGGAAGCCGAATGAGACGATTGATGGAAAGCAGCACTCCTACTTCCCATATATTAAGCAGCCCCAAATCCCTCCAGAAAACAGGTAAAGCCACATAAAGAAACGAATCTCCAAGCAAGCATACGGCCGTAATCAATGCCAAACCACTAATCTGCCTCACAGTTTCTGTCCCCATCTTTTCACAACCTTTATAAGATGGTTTCAGCATAAGGGATAACAAACAAACTAACTAATTGTTATTTTTAACCGATATATAAATAGAATTGATCATTTCCAATCGGGAGGATTTAATGAACCTTCATGCCTTGCGTGTTTTTACGGAAGTCGCGAATCATTTGAGTGTTACCCGCGCAGCAGAATCTCTTCATCTTAGTCAGCCTGCCGTGACTGCACAGGTTCGCAAGCTTGAAGAAGAAACCCAACTCCGACTGATTCAGTCTGAAGGCAGAGGAATTCGCCTGACAGAAGCAGGTATTACCCTCCACCACTATGCCAAACGCCTCTTTTCCTGGGAGCAAGAAGTGGAACGACAATTACAGGGATTGCGGGAAGGAACCGTCGGAAAATTGAGAGTTGCTGCTACACATATGCCTGCACACTTCCTGCTTCCCCAATGGTTGGCTGCCTTCAAGCGAACATTTCCAGACGTAGAAGTAACCGTTTTGACCGGGAATTCCCGCTTCGTTTATGATCAACTACTGAATTATCAGGTTGATATGTCCATAGTCGCAGGTGGTTGGGATGAACCCGAAATTGCTTGTGAGGTTCTAGGCGAAGATGAACTTTGGTTTATTGTCCCGTCCGATCACCCATTTGCGGGACAGCACGTCACTCTCAAACAGATGACTAGCATTCCATTTCTGTTTCGTGAGGAAGGCAGCTCTACAAGGCGCTATCTGGAGGCACTTTGTATCGCCCAAAATTGCAATCCCCCTATCATCGGTCTTCAGCTACAAGGGATGAATCAAGCAATACAAGCTGTACTCGCAGGATATGGTGCCATGCTTGTCCCCAAGCTGGCGGTAATCGATCATGTAACAAACCAGCGTCTCTCTCGGGTTTTTGTTAATGATGTCTGCATAAAACGCCACATCTCCCTCTGTATACGTAAAGAGGAACAGGTTACAGCCGTCGTCAATAATTTTTGTCAGATGATCCGAACATCTGGATTTTGTAACAAATAGAATTATTCTAAAGAAATTATAAATTTTTCGAATTTTGATAGGATTCTCCTTTTCAATAGGGAATTTGGTTAGGATAGAAAAAAAAACACCCATTGGAAGGTATTAATATGGAAAAAACCAGCATGGAAAGTGAATTTAACAATGTAATAACCAGTGCTTTGATCGATCATTCCAACACGTTATTTTGTTTATTGCAAAGTAACGGGATCATCGATTTCATGTCACAATCTGTTGCTCTTCATCTTGGTTTCTCCGCTCAAGAAGTCATCAATCATTCTTTGTATGAATTTATACATAAAGAAGAAACTGTCTCGCTTCAACTGATTCTGGAAGAGACTGTCCGGACGAAGCGATCCACGCAGTATGAATGCAAGTGGGTTCACTTCGATCAAACACCTGTTTTTTTTGATATGCAGTTCATTCCATTGCTGAATGATCAGCTAAAAACAGGGCAAATTCTTTGTATTGCTCATAACGTCACATCCCGCATTCAACGCATGGAGACAGCACTCGACAAGATAGATCAATATAAGTTGGTTACAGAACATATCACTGATTTAATTCAATTGGTTGATACAGAACTCAACATTTTGTATGCGTCTCCATCCTATCAATCCGTGCTTGAATTTGACCCAACCAAGCTTGCCGGGAGTTCCTTGTTTCAACTGATTCATCCCGATGATAAAGAAAACTTGTCCCGAAAGGTCAAGCTCCTGCGAACATCGAATAGACCAGTTTTCACAGAGGTTCGCTATCAACATAGCAATGGTGATTGGTCTTTGATGGAGGCAAATCTGACCCCGCTTTTCGACTCAGAAAAAAACATCAAGGGGATTATCATCAACTCCCGTGATATTACTGTTCGCAAACAAAACGAAGAAGCGATTGCCCAAGCAGAAAAGCTCTCGGTTATCGGGCAAATGGCTGCAGGAATAGCACATGAAATTCGCAACCCTTTGACTTCCCTTAAAGGCTTTGTTCAGTTGTTAAAACGTGAATCCAACAGCAATCAGCACTATTTTGAAGTTATGTTAACCGAGCTGGATCGCATTAATTTTATAGTCAGCGAATTGTTGGTACTTGCCAAACCGAATACGGTTGACTTCTCCCATCAAAACCTCCATGAAATTATCAACCACGTCATGATGCTTTTGGATACCCAGGCAATACTGAACAATGTTCAAATTCTGGCTGATTTCGATCCAATGATTTCAAACATTTATTGTGCTCCCAACCATCTCAAGCAGGTTTTCATGAATGTGATCAAGAACTCCATCGAAGCCATGCCCCATGGCGGCATCATTTTAATCAAAACGAAATTGCTGAACGGCAATCAAATTTGTATAAGCTTCCAGGATAATGGACGAGGCATACCAGATGAGTTGCTGGCCAAGCTGGGAGAACCCTTTTTCACGACGAAAGAAAGAGGAAGCGGTCTTGGCTTAATGGTGAGCCAAAAAATCATCAAGGATCATCGTGGAGAACTCCATTTTTCAAGTGAACTGACCAAAGGAACAAAGGTGACGATCACCTTGCCTTTTGAATAGGAAAGTTAGAGTTGATGAGACAAACGCATCAACTCTTTTTTTATGTCCGTCAAAACTTTGTAACAATCTTGTGATATTCGTCCGTTGTATGAAGTTTTTTTCATTTTTTTAGGGAAACTCCTGATTTATTCACGTGGACAAACCCTCTATAATAAGGATGAATACGCTTTCTTTTGCCGTTTGTCTCTTGTTCATAAGGAGGGACACCATGCTGACAGGCGAACAACTTCTCAAAATCTTTGAATCACTTCCTGACCTGACCATTTTTAAGGACATGCAAGGAAGATGGATGTACGCAAATCAAATTGCACTTCAAGTTCTGCAGATAAACGAGAATGATTATCAGGGTAAAACAGCTCAAGAACTGTTTCATGCCGCCCATCCCCATCACCTGGCTATGCTTGCATGTGAAAAAATGGACGAGCAAGTCTGGTTCAACAACACCCCTGTAACGATGGAAATAAAGTTAGTCCATTCAAATGGGCAGGACCGGGTGTATGAACTGATAAAAATACCTGTCTTGGCTGATGAGACAACTCATAAAGGGTTGGTGGTGATCGGAAGAGACATTACAGAAAAGCAAAATGCTGACGATAAACTTCGCTTGGCTGCTAAGGCATTTGAGAATGTTGGAGATGGCGTAGTAATAACCAATCTGGACGGAACGATCGAATTTGTAAACCCGGCTTTCACTGCTGTGACCGGTTACCGAAGTGAAGAAGTTCTGGGGAAAAATCCACGGCTGCTCAAGTCTGGACGTCACGGTCCCCTCTTTTATCAATCCATGTGGGATTCCATCATTTTGGATGGTCGTTGGCAAGGAGAGATTTGGAACCATCGGAAAGACGGACAATCCTATCTTGAATGGCTCACAATAACGGCAATCAAGAATGAACAAGGACAAACCATCCACTATTTAGCTACATTCCGCGATATTTCTGAACAGGAAAACGTGCGAAAAGAAGCGATCCTTGCCGGAAGAGTACAGCGCCAGCTTCTTCCCTCCGACTATCAAGGAAAGAAGGTATCCATACGAACTGTTTACAAGCCCTATTTATATGTGAGTGGTGACTTGTTCGACTATTTTTGGATCACCCCGGATACGCACTTGTTCGGTTACGTTATTGATGTCATGGGACATGGAATATCCACAGCACTGCAAACCTCTGTCTTGCGAGTGTTGATTCATCAAGCAGCTACGATGAATCTCCCCTTGGATGAAAAATTGAAGTGGATAAACAAAGAAACCAATCGTTTTTTTGTCGACGATACTTTTGCCGCAGTCATTTGTTTTGAGTTTGATTTTACCCGAAAAAAGCTGGTCTACTGTTCAGCAGGGATCAACTTCTTCCTTCGTGGCAAACACCATTATTCGGAAGTAATCAAATCGTTTGGTACTTATGTGGGACTCTTTGAAGACGTGGATTTTGTTCGATATGAAATTCCGTTCGAATCAGGTGATTGTTTCTGCTTCCTTACTGATGGGGTTTTCGATTTACCAACCTATGAATTGCAAGAATTCCTAACAAAAGAAATGTTTACCTTTGAGAAAATTCGGGAATACATCCTCAGTAAAAAACGACTAGATGATGCTTCTCTCATCTCCTTTCAGATTGAGTAGAAGATTTCGATAGGGTGATAACAAATTTATGGAAGAGATTACGTTGTCATTTCATGGTATGGAAGATTTGCCCCACATTCGCTGTTCTGTTTCCAAGTTTTTGCATAAAAACGTACAAACTGACTATCTTCTCATGGAGTTGGCGATTATCGAAGCTCTCAACAATGCGGTTCAGCACGGAAATAAAAACTGCTCTCACAGCTTCATGCAAATTCGAATGAGACTCTCTCGGAAGAATACGCTTTTTATTCGTATCAAAGATCATGGAGACGGCTTTCCGGGTAATTTCCTGCTTAAAAAACTGAGAGAATCTTCTATAGATCCCTACGAGGAAATATTGTTTAACGAGTCCGGCAGGGGATTATTATTAATGAATTCGGTTACCGATTGTCTTTTCTATAATCAACATGGAAATGAAGTGTTATTGATAAAACGATTTACTGCCAAGAAAAGCACCTGTCATTAATAGCTTGCATCAGTAATCGAATTTTTCTTTATTGGAGGTTCCTTCGATGAAACTTACATTAAAACTGATTATCTCTTATGTCTCGATTGTGCTTATTATTATGGGCTTAGGCTTATATGCTACGTTTGCCATTTCGAGCGTGAATGAAAATGGTGTACATATGTATGATTCACAATTGGTGCCAGTCACCCGTCTTGCAGAAATCAGTAAAATGGCTGAAAACACCCGTGTGAATATGCTCACTGCGATTTTGTTCAAGGATAAGGCAGCAGTGGACAAGGCGGAACAAAACCTGACGAGAATCGATGCTTTAAACAAAGGATACTCTTCGCTCGATATCCCACCTGCCGAAAAGGAAATCCTTGATTCCTATTTGAAAAACTGGAATGAATTCAGCGGAATCGTAACAAACAATATCAGACTGGTACGCTCCGACCAGTTCGAAGAGGCTGCCGCAGGCGTCAAGAAAGGGAAAGCACCTTTTACGCTGGCAAGTGAGGACCTGACCAAGTTGATTGCTTTAAAAACTCAAGAAGCCAAAAAAGTACTGGAAACCAATAATCAATCCTTTGACCTCACCCGGATGGTTCTGCTCTTGATAATCGGATTGTCTGGTATCGTTGCAATCACCATTGGTGTCATCGTTGGCAAAGTCATAACGACGCCGATCCGAAAAATTGCCCATCAAGCAAGTGAAATTGCATCTGGTGATTTGACTGGCTCCACAATTGATATCAAGAGTAAGGACGAATTAGGAGAATTGGCGCAATCATTCAACTCGATGGTTAGCAGCTTGAATCAGATTGTCACCAATGTAAGGAATGCGACTGATGAGTTGGCCGAAACCTCACAAGAGATGGCGGCTTCTACGCAAGAAGTAACATCCGCAGTAGAAGAAATCGCCAAGAGCACACAGCAGGTTGCAAGGGAATCGGAGAACGGCAGCCAGGCGATATTGGATGCGTCTACTGTCTTGCTGGAATTGTCCTCCCTCATCCAGATTGCCAAAGGAAAAGCGACTTCTGCAGCTTCCTCTTCCGCTCACACACTGGATACTGCATCGGAAGGAAAAGAAGTCGTTCAACATACGATCCACTTGATGGATAACATTAAAGACAAGACAAAAGAGACCGAACAATTAATGAACACCCTCCAACAATATACACAAGAAATCGGCTCCATCACCGACACGATTACGCAAATTGCCCAGCAGACGAACCTCTTGGCTTTGAATGCGGCAATTGAAGCTGCACGCGCAGGTGAAGCTGGCAAAGGTTTCGCTGTGGTTGCTGATGAAGTCAGAAAGCTTGCTGAGCAATCCAATGAAGGTGCCCATCAGGTTGCCGATATTTTGAGCAAGATTCAAAACAGCACAGCAAATGCTTCGCAAGCAACCAAAGAAACCGGTAAAGCTGTAGATGAAGGTATGGGTGTTGTAAACAAGGCTGGCGATGCGTTACAAAAAATTCTTATAGCTGTCAAAGATACCGTTACCGATGTAGAAGGAATTGTTGCTGTGACTGACGAAGAAGTGGCAAGTTCAGAAAGAATCGTTAGTCTTATTAATTCGATTGCGACCATCATCGAGAATATGGCGGCCAACGCTGAGGAAGTTTCTGCTTCTACACAACAAACTTCTGCTTCAATGGATACGATTAATACGGGTGCAGAAATTACGAATGATATGGCTCTCAATCTGAAAAACGTGGTCGAGCGCTTCAAAACGTAATATGACCGTAAAGGAGAATTAATTAATGCTTTATCAAATTAAAGCATCTCAGGATCAGGTGAATGTTGTCCTTTCCGGGAAAGTCTATGTCGAAGAGTCTACTGTGCTCCGCGAAGAACTGCTTCGCTACATTCAGGATGGCTACAAGCATTACGTCATCGATGTCCGAAACCTTGAATTTATCGACAGTTCCGGTTTAGGTGTTTTGGTAGCTGTTCAGAAGCGTGCCTTGATGAATGGCGGCGGAATTACCATTGCAGGTCTGAGTGGTAGTGTGAAGGAAATTTTTGAATTGACTCGACTAACAAGAATCTTTACGATTCAACCGTAGTGTATAGGAAACCATAATCTGTCCATACTATTATCATCGAGCTCGGTGGTAGCTTAGATCTACACGCAAGTACCTTTTAGGAGGCGATGTGTCGTGGATGATTTTAAGCATCACCCCAAGTCGAATGGTAAACCGTCTCTTTGATAGCATGATCTATCCCAGGAGGTAGATGCGCCTTCAATGTTTAACGGATTTACCCCATGACACTGAGCTCGATATGTAACCGTCTCCCCTTGGAGGCGGTTCTTTGTTTTTTCTGTTTCTCTCACCTGTCCAATTCATTATAATACGAATAGATAGGGAGGAAGCTCAATGTATTTTCGTGGTCGATCGTTGTCCATCGTAACAATTATACTGATTGGATGCATTCTCTTCGGTTTACTGACATTTCAATTAGTGATGAATCTTAATCGACTAGATCAAGAAGCAATGGCATATAAGCCTTACTTGCGTATTGCATTGCTGCTCGAAGGCCCGACGTACGATCAGGGCTGGAATAGTTCTGCTTTTAGCAGTTTACAAAATTTACAAGATAAGTATGATTTCACCTTGGAAGTTGCCGATAATTTGAAGGCTGATCAAATTCAAAGCTCTGCTACCTCTTTTGCCAGAGAAGGATTTGATTTGGTTCTTGGACATGGAATCATTTTCTCCAAACCCTTTAACCTGATGGCGCCCCACTTTCCCAATACCCGCTTTGTAACGTTGAATGGCGAAGCCGTCTCCCGGAATCAAACTGCCATTCAGTACGATATGAAGCCTGCCGGTTTTCTCACAGGAAAACTGGCTGCATTGATGAGTAAATCTCATAAAATAGGCTATATCGTCGTTGATCAACCTACCGAATTCAGACAGATTGAAGGATATAGGCAAGGGGCAAAGAAAGCATACGCTGATACAGAAATTGTGGTAAAGAAAGTTCCCGATTTCAATGACAAAGCCAATGCGATTCTTGCCGCCAAAGAGTTAATTGATGAAGGTGTGGATGTCATTTACACAACTGGAGACAGTATCAATCTGGATGTCATCATGGAAGCACAGAAGGCAAATATCTATGCAATCGGCTACATTGCAGATCAGCGATACATCGCTCCTAACCATGTGTTAGCTTGTCTGATTCAAGATGTAAGACAAGTTTATACAACCATACTCGAACAATATTTAGGAGGCAATTTACCTTCCGGGGTGGTAACATATGGCTTGCAAGAGGGAGTCAATCGATTAAGTCCTTTTGGTCCGATGGTTCCCAAAGAAGTACAAAATGATATTATGAAAGAACTGCAGCAGCTTTTACAGGAAAAGAAATAACTGCATTCTCTGGAGGCTAGTATGATGCTGCCCTTCCGTAAAATGGGCTTTCAAAAAAAGATGATTCTAAGCTATATGGTAATGACCTTATTAATTGGTTCTGTCGCTTTACTTTTTAGCTATCAAATGACGAGAGTTACCTCAGAAGAAACGCATCTGACACAATCCATTCTGCCTCAGATGAGCGCCCTTCTTGAGGTGAAAAACCAGCTTTATTCCAAAACCTATTCTTTAAAAATGTACACGCTAACCAAGAACACCTCTTACCTGGAGCAATATTCCAAACAGTTTGTATCTCGCAATCGATTCTCTGCAATTGAAAAAGATATATTTAAAGAGAAACATAAGTTAAAAGACTTGCTCTCAACCATTCAATTGATGAGCGAGCTTGATTTCATTTTTCTCAATCAAATTGACCCCTTGTTGCAGGCAAACAATCTTTCTGCGATCAATTACGTGCTGGCACATGATGTAGAACCACGTATTCAACAATTGGAAAATCAATTGACCTTGTCATTACGGCAACTTGAGAAACAGTCACATGATGAATTTATTTTAGCGACAAACAGATTGCGTGTTTCCTTGTTGATTACCTATTCCGTTTCTGTCTTGGCCATTCTCTTTGGTATCTTTTGTTCTTATTACTTCCGAAAAGAGTTACTCAGACCGATTCAGTCTCTGATTCGCCAAGTGCGTGAAGTTTCGAAAGGTACCTTCGGACAACAAATATCCTATAGCACGCAAGACGATTTCTCTGAACTCGCCAAAGAGATTAACAAAATGTCCTCCAACATTGCCGATCTGTTCGCAAGAGGTCAGGAACAAAATCGCATTCTTGAAGCAGAAAAACTCATCCGGGAGCAAATCCTCAACTCGCTTCCTGTAGGTGTCATCACCAAGCATCACCCTACCTCAGAGGTTCACATGAACCTAAAGGCAGAAGAGCTTGTGGTACTGGACGGCAATTCCTTTCCGATCTCACCAACCAGTTGGGAACTGGAAACACCTTGGTTTGAAAATCAGCAAAAGCCGCTATACAACAGAGAGGGAGACATTTTTACCGCATTGATCTCCTATGTACCGTTACTGGACCAGCATCGGGAAGAAATGGGCTGGATGGTTGTGTTGTCGGATATAACTGAACAAATTAAAGTACAGGAATATATGCATCAATCGGAAAAATTATCGCTTGTTGGCCAGTTGGCAGCAGGTGCAGCACACGAGATCCGAAATCCGCTTACAGTCATTTACGGATTCATGCAACTGCTTATGCAGGCATTTTCTCGTGAGGATCGGGACAAGTATCATTTGCCGCTCATCCTGCAAGAAATCGAGCGAGTGAACAAGATTGTTACGGAGTTGCTGCTCCTATCGAAGCCATCGAGTCCAAATTATCGAGAAGTGCTGCTGGATGATTTGTTGGCTTCTATCCTCCCTCTGATGAAGGGGGAAGCCAGCCTGCACAACATCGAAATCATCGAAGCATACGACCCAACGATTGTGTTGCACGCAGATGTTGAGCAAATGAAGCAGGTGTTGTTAAACCTCATGAAAAACAGCCTGGAAGCTATGCCACATGGAGGAATTTTGACAATACACTCTGATCAGGATGAAGAGAGGGTGTACATCTGTGTAGAAGATACTGGTGAAGGAATTCCTTGTGAGTATGTTACGAGGATTTTTGATCCCTTCTTCTCTTTGAAGGAAGAAGGGACAGGTCTTGGTCTTCCTATTTCTATGCGAATGGTCAAAAACCATGGAGGTACACTGACGATTGACAGCAAACCAGGAATCGGGACCAAAATTACGATCTCACTTCCGAAGGAGCCTGTTCGGAACCTCTAACCATTCAAACATGGCACGTGTATACTCTCCGATTTGTTCAGAATCAAACAAATGGCTAGCTCCCTGAGCTAGCCATAATTCATATGGCTTGGAATGCTGCTCCAGTTCTCGTGCCAACTGGTGGGCATGCTCTACTCCGACATTCAAATCCTCTGTACCATGGATAATCAGCACGGGACAGGTGATGTCTTTCACACGGTGTACCGGAGACCGCTGCAAATACGCCTCTCGATTTTTTTCTGGATGACCAACCACTCGTCTTAGCATCTTGCGCATGTCTGTTCTTTCCTGAAAGGTACGTTCCAGATCTACTACCCCGCTCCAGATCACAACCGAGTGAAATCCTTCTCGCTCGATGGCGGCCAAGAGTGCCATTATGGCACCTCTTGAAAAACCGTATAGGCTGATTCGGTCATGTTGGATCACGTTCATTTCTTTTAACAGGTCATAAGCAGCAAATACATCGTATCGATCATTCCCGCCAAATTCATCCCTGCCTTCTCCCCCTTCATTTCCTCTGTAATGAGGCGCCAGCACAGCGTAACCAAAGGAGGCCAATTGGGCGATCCGCTCCTTTTTTACCTTCCCGATTTGTTTCATTCCACCCCGACAGTATAACAAGGCGGGAAACGGTCCTTCTCCATCAGGAAGAGCAAGCAGTGCTTTTACTTTCAATCCCTGACTGCGATAGGTAATCGTGAAGAGTTCCACACCTGCAACAGGAGATTCTTCTTTCCCGCAAGCAAGCAGCAAAGAACTATCTACTAGTACCTTCTCCATTCACTCAACACCCTCTGCTCACTTTCTTTCCAAAGCTTAGTATGTCGTTTACCTTCATCCTTCAGCAACCAGGAGAGTCAAAAATGAAAAATATATGAATAAAACACTATTATCATGATGTTTAAGTTATTTTGTTTTATAATAACACTTATCACCTATCACGACGAACAATTTACAGGAGGTATTGCTGTGTTACAAACACCACTCGGGCGCTTGCGTGCCATCGGACTCATTGAAGGTATCTCATTTCTGCTTCTCCTGGGAATTGCCATGCCTTTAAAGTACTTTGCTGATATTCCCCAGGTCGTCACTGTTGTAGGTGGCTTGCATGGCTTGCTGTTCGTCCTCTATCTTTTAGCGGTTGCACACGTGACGTATGCACTTCGTTGGTCATTTTTGCGAGTAGCTGGTGCCTTGGTTGCTTCTGTCATTCCATTTGGCAACTTCGTATTGGACCTCCAATTACGCAAAGAAGTGTAAGAAAACCCACCCGACACAAGAAGATAGCTGGCAGTCGACTAAACGCAACATCCGTGTTGCATCGTCGACACTTGCACGTCCTGAGCGTCGTCGGGCGGGGCCCTCAACTTATAAACTCTTAAATACGCAAAAAGAAGAGGAACGCATTGTTCCTCTTCTTGTCATTTACGCTTAGTAACCGCGTTTGTTTTGCTTTTTATTGATTGTTGCGAGGTTCTCTTCGCTATGTTTAAGCCATTTTTTGAGTTTATCTTCGAAGGAGCCTGCATTTTCGCCGCGTTTATTACCACGATCGCCACCGCGGTTACCACCGCCGCCGCGACGTTCTTCTCTTACCTCGCGCTCTGGTGCTGGCAATGCTGCACGAACGGAAAGCGAGATCTTGCCCGCATCATCGATCGAGAGCACTTTCACTTTTACAGTGGCTCCTACGGAAAAGTGATCGTTAATATCTTTTACGAACCCATTTGCTACTTGGGAAATATGAACCAAGCCTTGCTCGGTTTCATTCACGGCTACGAACATCCCAAATGGTTTAATCGCCGTCACTTTTCCTTCAATGATGCTTCCCACTTCAACTGCCATTAAGTTTACACTCCTTTTACCTTTTCACAAAAGTGTCGAGATCCTCAGTAAGGGGCTCATTCTTTAAGTATAGCAGAGAGTACAAGCCTCTGAAAAGTCCAATCTAACGTTGATTATGCGTTTACTACCACAGGAGCATCCAAATACAACTGATATGCGTCTGTAGCCATAATCAACTCTTCGTTGGTTGGGATAACCATCACTTTAATCGGAGAGTATGGGCTGCTGATGAAGCCTTCTCCTTTTATCGTGCGGTTTGCTTCCTGATCAAGAATGACACCTGCGAACTCCAGACCGCTGCACACCAATTGACGCACTTCCGGGCTGTTTTCGCCAACACCTGCTGTAAATATAATACCGTCAACACCGTTCAAACGTGCAAGATACAAGCCGATAAACGAGTGAAGCTTGGTTGTGAACATTTCAATCGCCAACTGGCAACGCAGGTCGCCTTCGTTTGCACATTTCATTACATCACGCAGATCGCTGGATACACCAGAAATTCCCAGAAGACCACTCTTCTTGTTCAGAATGTCCATCGCTCCTGCTGTATCGGTTTGCTCGATTTCCTCAATATAAGGAATGATACCTGGGTCGATGTTACCGCTTCGTGTACCCATTGTGAGACCTGCCAACGGCGTCATGCCCATGGATGTATCAAGAGATTCTCCGTAACGGATTGCAGCGATGCTTGCCCCACTGCCGATATGGCAACTGATGAGGCGAAGTTTGTCCTTCGGCATTTCCATAATTTGCTCTGCACGCTGCATTACATAGCGGTGTGAGCTGCCGTGGAAGCCGTATTTGCGGATGCCGTATTTTTCATAGTACTCATATGGCAAAGCATACAGGTAAGAAGATGGCGGCATTGTTTGGTGGAACGCTGTATCGAATACGGCTACGTGTGTCGCATTTGGGCAAAGCTTTTGTGCAAGCTGAATGCCTTGCAGGTTGATCGGGTTATGAAGTGGTGCAAAACGAGAGAGACGATCAATCGTGTTCAATACTTTTTCATCAATGATTACAGATGACTTGAACTCTTCTCCACCATGAACAACACGGTGAGAAACAAGGGAAATGTCATATCCGGACAGCTTTTCAAATACAGAAGTAATCGCTGCTTCGTATTGATCACGTTTGATCTCTTGCAGGTAGTCAGAGAGAATCAGTTTTTTCGTTGGCATTTCATACAGCTTATATTTAACGGAAGAGCTTCCGCAGTTCAATACAAGTACAAGTTGTTTTTCACGTTTACGCAAATCAAGATAATCTTCATCTTGTTTTTCTGGTACGATTACTTCTACTTCTTGTCCATTCTTGAGTCCGGCAGCGTTGGCTTCATCCGTATCAATATGGAATTCAAGGCGGAAATCTTTATTTACACGGCAAAGTACGTTCTCCAGAATAAGGGAACGTGCACCTTCAACAGATACAGAAACAAGTTGTTTATCCGCAACGCCAAAACGTTTGGCATCTTCCAGAGAAAAGTGAATGTGGCGGATGGCGAGGATGCAACCTTCATCAAGGGTAACTTCGCCTTTTGGTCCTACAATCGTAATGGAAGAACTGCCTTTGATATCGCCTGAATCGCGAATCGGCGGATCTACACCAAGCAAATAGCTGTCCGTACGGGAAATTTCTACCTGGGTGTTTTTACGTACAGGACCCAAGATTCTTACGTTGCTGATTTTCCCTTTCGCTCCAACGAGGGTTACTGTTTCTTCTGCAGCGTATTGACCATATTGCTTCAATTCTTTTAGTTTACGAAGTTGATATCCTGCTCCAAACAGTGCTTCTACATGTTCTTGTGACAGGTGGATATGGCGGTTGGAAACCCCAACAGGTACTTTCATGCTGTCTTCACGTCCATTTCTCGATCATTTTATAATCGAATAATATTTAGCTAATATGATTGACCGTACAAGATTTTATCACTAAGAGACGTTACATGAAATGAAAAACCTGTGATCATTCTGTGAAAATTATTAATACGCTTTCATCGCCTAAAAACACGTAAAACTGTGATTAAAATCATTGCGAAAACCAATCCAGATACATCTAAAATCACGTCCGTAATCATTGCTGTCCGGTTCGGTGTAAAGGACTGATGCCACTCATCAGAAATCGCCACCAAGGTACCGATCCATCCAGTCCACGCAATCGCCTCTCTCGGTTTGGTCCAATAGCGAAACAAACGATAAAACAGGATACCAAAAAAGGTAAACGTAAGAAAGTGGGTTCCTTTTCGAATAAAAAATTCAACAAATCCATCGGCTCCCGACTCTTCTACACTAATTTCCTTCTTTCCGTAATTAAAATGGATGCCTCCTAATTTATCCTGTACTTGATTCATATTAATATACTTTCGGATCGTTCCCCGCAGGTCTTGTTTCTCGTACGGCTGGGATGATGCAATGAAAATGCCTGCCAGAAAACATAGTAATAACAATACATCCATGATGATCCTTCTGTTATTCTTCAACGTACCTACCACCTGCTACTTTCCGCTGTATCCATTCGCCGTTTCCCATTTAGGCAACATCGGCTCGTACATCATAATAGCATGATTTTCAGTGACAAACTCATCATCAATGAGATTATCCTGCAAATCACTGATTCTGCGATGCAAAGTATTATGACGCATATACCCTCCCCACCACTCATGCGTGATCCAGTGCGCTTTTTCATAAACCTCATAATTCCTGGTCTTTGGCACAACAGAGCGCCACTCGCCAATCAGCTCTGTCTCCGTCAGATAAACAGTTAGTTGAACTGGTTGGCTGGTTGGATTTACGATTTGCAGATCAAGGTAATTGTAAAAGCAGGTGGCACCACTCCCAAAAGGCAGCTTGCGGTTCGAGTCAGGAAACACATCATAGCTGTGACGGTAGCGTTCGGTAACCTGTAGAGACGTATGCAGAGTCATCCAGTAGATCAGGTTCGACAATTGGCACAAGCCCCCACCTACCCCTGGCGTTACTTGACCGTGGGAAAGCAGCATCCCTTCCACGTACCCCCTTCTTTTGGTAGGCTTCCCGATCAGCTTCCAATAGGAGAATATCTCATCTGGATGGATGACGATCCCGTTGAGTTGCTGCACGGCCAAATGAAGATTCGTAATCTTGTTGATCTGCATCCACATATCTACATTGGCCAGTTTACGCAATAACGGTGTCGCATGGTGAAACAGAACATGTGGAAAAGGCTTGCTGTTGCGTTCTTTTGCAAACCTTTGGCGGCCAAATGTCCATGTCAAATATCTTCTAGTTCGGTAATACATCACACCTGCTGCCATCCGCAACCGACTTCTTTTCTTTGGTTTCATATTCACCTCCATAAGTAGAAAAACGCCAGCATACCGAAATGCCAGCGCTCCTCTATTTACTCCGTCATTTTGTTTAATGGCAAGAAATCCTCTGGTGACAAGCTTGTTGCGTGTTTTTTGTTTCCTGTTTCTTTTTGCTGGGACGACTCTTGATAGGTCAGTTTGTTTGCTTTTTCCGTTCGTTTCAACGCACGTGCATCACGCCGCTTGATCTGTCCGTTCACCCACCAGTTTTTCACCTGTTGCTGCAACAGATCGGCATTACGAACAGATTGGTGAAGCGAGCTTTGCGCCATCGGCGGATACAATCCTGGCAGCAGACCGATGAGAATCCACCCTGACAGCAGCAACCCAAAAGAGAATGTAGCGGCAAAAGGAGCATGGAAGTCTTCCTGTGTTCCCCATCCCAATGCAAGTGGTATGGAAGCTATCAGACCCGTTACCAGCACGGCTCCAATCAACGGGAGACTCAATCGAACTGCTTTTTCGCTTTCCATTTGATTGATGAGCAAATATCCTTGCTGCAGCATCAGACCGACAGCACCAATTAATCCATACATACTCGTCATCGATAAGGGGCGATCAATTATCAAGAGACCCAACACACTGGAAGCGGCGAAGAGCGGCAGTGTCAGCAACAGGGTCAGAGCTGGGGTAACTCTGCGTAAACCTACTGCACTTACTCCCAAGCAGAACAATACGGTAATGCAACTAATGAGAACACGGGTCGTCACATCTTTTTCTTCTGCTTTTTCTTTCTCCTGTTTGCGCACATCTTCTCCCGTCAATATCGAATAGCCTGTTGGTGTCGTGAAAAACTTCTTAATCCGTGGAAGTGCTGCGTAGATCTGCTCGGCAGATGTAAACTCCGTATCTACCACACCCGTTATCTTGATCAGATACATGCCGTCCTCACGGTTGTATTCTTCCGCAGAAGGTGTCAGCTCCCAGCTAACCAAATCCTTGAATGGCACAACGCCACGTAGGGTATGGATCAGCAGGTTATTGATCTGATCCGGGTGCTGCATAGCTTGATCAGGGAACTTGGCAACGATTTGTGTGTCCTTATCATTCCAACGGACAGTACCAATATTGTGCTCTCCAAGGTAGCTTTGCAATTGATCCTTGATCGCAGCTTCGCTTACCTCATAGCGAGCCAGCACATCCGTACGAGGGAGGAAGTTGAGTTGTTTCAGTTTCCCCTCATAACTTGTTTTCACTTGTGTAACGAACGGGTCTTGGTACGGCATACGAGTCAAGATAGGGTATCTGGCTACTCGATAGGCTAATTGATCTGCCAATGTTTTCGTTGTTGCAAGAGAGGTGCCTTTAACCGTGAATTCTACGATTTCATCATCCTCATCACCACCAGCCAGATCATATGTCTTGATCCCCGGTACGTTCAACAGGAGATTTTTCAATTCTTTATCAAATTGCCCCTTGCTTCTCGTCCGATCATAACGGTCCACCATTTTTATCTGGAGCTGGATTTCATCCTTGGAGACAGCTGCAATCAGATCAATTACTTCCGGGAAGGTGCGAAGCTTCTCCTCTATGAACTTCTCTGCTTTGAATGCATCTTCCACCTTGCTTCCTTCTACCATCTCCAAGCTCAGTGACATCTGATTTTGTTCCAACTGGGTAAAAGGTTGAGTAATGACAAACGGTTTACAGAAAACCACAATTAAAACCGTACTCACAAGAGAGATCCCTAATGGCATATAGCGCAGATCGCGAATTCTTCTCCACATTTCCGCAAAGTAGTTCGATAGCTTTCCTGACGGTTGGGCGGCCTTCTCCGCTTTCACCGGACGCAGCCACATATGCGTAAGTGAAGGAATGATAAAACCGTACACGACGACCAGACCAATCGCTCCCCAAATGAAGCTGGGGATAGCGAGATAAAAAATGGCTTTGTCGGCTGTCTTGATAAAATCGGTATACAAAAACGGGCTCATCAAGAGCATCAGGCTAATGAAGGCAATGCTAATCGGAATCAAAGCCTGTTTGGTTGAGTGACCAATCGATGTCTCATTCCATTCTTCGATCCTACGGTACCGATGAAACAACGATAAACCGGCTCCATTCATCAGGATCGCAACAATGCTGATTAGCCCGATGGTTTGAGTATGAAGACCGTAATCAAAGAGCCATAACCCTGCCAGCATCCAGGCAATCCCCGTCACGAGACCAACGGCTGCAATAACACTTGCCAACGCCTGCCGCATCCAAAGGCCAATTATGACGATAGAGAAAAGTGCAAGGATGCCCATAAAGAGACTCATATCTTGCAAATTGTTATGCAAAACAGTAGACGGATTCTCAAATTGGGTAAGTTGAAAACGTCCGTTTGCATGCTCATTAATTTCGTTCACTGCCTCATCCAGGCGATTTTGCGCGGCGATCATTTGCCCAATTTCTTGCCCATATACACGAATGCCGATAAAAGGCTCGCTCTTGTACAGGGACAATTGCTCAGACTGACTTCCCCGCAGATCACGGATGTCTGCCAATCTTTTAAGAGAGATGTATCCTTTATTCGTTGCAATGGGCAACTTGCCGATTTCCTCTGGATTAGCCGGTTGCGTTACCCATTGGATATACGCCTTGTCACTTCCCTCTCCGATTTCACCGATCTGGCTTGCCTTTCCCAGTCCACGAAGTTGATCCGTGACGTCCGTTGGTGTAAGGCCGTATGTTTGCAACATGGAAGGGCGAAATTGGATTTCCAACTTGCTTTCTACGCTCTCAGATTCGATTTCTACTTTGGACACACCTGATAGTTGAGCAAGCTGGCTTTTTACCTGAAATTCTGCAATCTCACTTAGCGTAGCAAGGTCTGCTCCATGCAGGAGATAATAGCCTAATTCAGACGTTTGCAAGTTATCCTGACGAAGCTGTACATTGGCAGGGTCCACAGGAAGCTGTCTGGAAGCTGTCTCAATCTTTTTTTCCAGTCTTTCTTTCCAAGCAGTGAGGTCGTTAACTTTCCCCTTAATCGTGATCACAGAAGAGCCGGCACGAGAAACAGAAGTCAGCTTCTCGATCCCTCCCACTTGGCGTACGGCTTCTTCTAATGGTTGTGTGATCTGGTTATTCACATCAAAGGCAAGCATACCCGGTGCTGCTGTGCGAATCTGAAAGCTTGGCAATGGCTGATCAGGAAACACGGAAATGTTCATCTTCAGACTGGCCGTTACCCCTGTAATCAGAAGTAAGATGATAAAGAGCATCGTAAGGCGTTTGCGCATGTGTGAATCGATCCATTTTCTCATTCGGCAAGCACCTGCACCGATTCGCCATCAATCACGTAGGAAATACCAGCCTTGATGACTTCCTCATTCATAGTAAGCCCGTCAACAATCTCATAGTATTCGCCAAACAGACCACCCACGGTTACGGGAGTCTTTCTAACCGTAGTTCCATCTACTTTCATTACATAATGTGATTCTGCTGAAATACCGACACTTGTGATCGGAACCAACAGCGCTTGCGGTTTTTGAATCTCGTATTGGCAAACGATCGTCATGCCCGCTTTCCAATCCGGAACTTCTCCTTGCACGGAAACTTCAACGGGATACGTTCCCGTTTTTTCATCCAAAGCCGCCGATACATACGTAACCTCACCGTCCACCTGTTTGCCGTTCGAGGTGGAGAGCTTTACTTTCATTCCTTTGCGCCATATATCGTTTTGTTCACTTTCCACTTGCAACTTGACCAGCCATTTGGAAGCATCGATCAGCTTGATCACTTCCTGACCGCCACCAACCTGTTCGGCATCCTGAAAACTGACAGTCGTCACGACACCTGAAAAAGGAGCAATCAGTTGCGCATCTTTCATATCTTGCTTGGCACGAAGCAAATCGGCAGCAGCCTGCTTCACATTGGCATCAGCTTCCTCAATATCAGCCTTGTCCGTGGATCTGGTTAGCTTCTCAAGCTCTACTTGCTCGTCCTGCACATCCAGTAAGGCCTGTTTGTACTCAAAGGAGAGACGATCAAGCTCATCCTTGGAGATGGCACCATTGTCAAACAGCCGTTTTCCCTGCTCGTAATCATTGGTTGCCTTTTTCAAAGACTGTTTGGCTTTTTCAATTGCCAGTTTTTGCTGGGCAATCTCTTGCGAAGTGGCTCCTTGCAAGGTTTGGTTCCTCCTTGCGTTGGCTTGTTCAACCGCTCCTTGGGCTGCTGCGATTTGTTGTTCCCAGACAGATGTATCGAGGGTTGCCAGAACCGTGCCCGCCTTGACGAAGCTTCCCTTTTGCACATGGATTTTGGCAATTTTGCCAGAGGTACCAAACGAAAGCGACAATTCCTTGGAAGGTGTCGCGGTACCATAGATCTGCTGAACTAGCGGCTGTGCATTCGGTTCCACCTTATAAACTTCAACTGTTTTCGCTTTGATTACGCTTTCTTTTTCTCTCTCTTTTAATTTTTCAATGTCCGCCTCTAGTTTTTCACAACCACTCAAAATAAGCAGGGTGGTCATTAGGACTGCTATCATTTTTTTCATTATTATCGATCCCCCATAACTTCATTGCCTTCTTAATGAGTGGAATTTTTAGAATTGATAAAATATATTTTACATTGCTCCAAACGATCTTGAATACTTCTTTTTTCTAAAGAATTATTAAGAGAAATAAGAAGAAGCCCGTTTAATCGGACCTCTCCTCATTATTGGGTCAATCCCCTTCCAATTATTTCAACCTGTACAGGGACATGTACTTCAGCATTAGCGAATGTTTCGGGCCAGCGATCCTGAACCTTTTTCCAAATCGGATAATGATATGCCCTAACATACTTTCCCATTTCGAACGGATCAGTCTTAACCATTTGACATTTCCGTATCACATGCAACATTTGCGTCTGTATCGTATCTGCAATCATCTTCTCCAGTTGCTTTTTTTGCTTTTCAATATCGATCGGGAATACAACCTCTGACAGGGCAATCTGCAAGGAAAGCGGGATCGTAAACACAAAGCGCCCATTGCGATAATCTGTCTTCACTTGACGAGAAGCATTCTTTACAAGAAAACTGACCCTTTTATTCACCAGCATCTTGTTTTTCTCTTGATCGGGATTACTTCCTACTGGAATGGTAAGCGATACTTGCTTGGTCTCTTTTGCTTGTAAAAGATGAAACAGGAGACTTTCCTTTACGTTAAGAGAGGTTCGATGTTTGGCATGTTTGTCCAGAATAGCGATCCCTTTTACCATGACTTCCTTCTCTTTCTTTATTTCGGCGATAGAAGCTGTCATTCCCTTGTCATACATTTGACGATGAAAATCCTGAATGGTGGTTGGGACAGTTAATCCTTTCTCATAATTTGATTCCACAAGCAAAGACAAGTATTGGGAAAGCCGCGACAATTCACTAGCCTCAGAGACAACAATCGACTCTATTGGCCCGTCTACAGCTACGATTCGAGACGTAACCGTCAGTTTGGCATCACGATATATCGCATCAAACAGGGGAAACCAATTACCATGTTCCAGTAATTTCTTGCCTAGTAAGACAACTTGTACTTTACCGCCAATCGTATAACCCGGTGTCATCGCATCAAAAGATTGCCTTGACTCTCGCACCGTATTTCCTTTTGCACTGAATACACTTGTCCTTTTCTTTGCCTCCCGATTAAATACCGGGCTCGTACTGTAAACGATTAAATTGTTTTGATTGTCAAGATCAATACCAAGCACCAACGTCATGCGTGCATTTTCCAGATTGATCTGATCGTAACATCCCGCCTGGGTCAGGGCGAGAAGAATACATAGAAGGATCAACTTCAGCCTATGATTCATACGTTTTATTACCTCCTGTAAAAAGACGATGCAACTGAAGATAAATCCACATACAAACAGGAAAAACATAGGCTGCTATGATGCCAATATGACCTGAAATGCTTTCGATCGATTTCAACTGTGTAAAAGTTGGCGTCCAAAAAAACGTCAGTATTAGCAACCCTAGAAAAAAGAGAAAGAGAATCACTTGTTCTCTACCCTTCTTAAACAAGCTACTTAAACTGTATGCTCCTAAATAACTGTACGGCAACCACACTGCTGAAACAATGAGCAAATAAAAAGATAAAAAGATAATATCCAAACGTTCAATAAAAGCCAATTCAGTTACCTTAAATAAACTGATTGTAGGCCAAGTATACGTCTGTATTTCATCGGGGCTGAAATATCCAAAACAAACGACTGTGGTAACGAGATAAATGACCAAGGATATGAGATTTGCAATGGTCATCCCCAAAACAGCTGAAGATTTTTTCCGCAAGTACGGATAAAAGAAGAATGCGGTCTCAAACCCGAGAAACGAGAAAATGGTTGTCTTTATTGCAGCTAATACAGGACCGGCACCTTCTTTTAAGATAGGTAATAAATAGAGGTACTCAAACTTCCCCAATGGAATAATCACAGCAAATGGCATCCATAAAAATAGCACAAAAATAACCACAGCATATTTTCCCAATACACGAACTCCGTGACGTGCGATCATGAAGCCTGGTAACAAAAACAGCAATATTACCAAGTAGCTTGGAGTTTGCGAAAGGAGTGACACCCGAATGATACCATTTACATATAACAGAATGGTCAACCCAGACCAGGCATAGTAGATGACAAAAAAAAGTGTCAGTACCTTTCTCATCCATCGTCCAAAGTAAATCTGAAAAATTTCAGTGATATCTAACCCAGAATGGCGTTCCATGATCTGAATGATCAATATGCTCACGAGAATCGAAACTATGCCCCCTATTATGACTGCCATCCACCCATCAGTGCCGCTAATCTGAGCAACATCTCGTGGCAAACTAAGCACTCCGATACCTACCTGAGCTCCATGGATTAACATTATATATTGAAGTAAACTGATACTATTTTGTTTCAGATGGTTATTCAACTTTTTTCACCTACCGAACCATCATTATCTCGTCTTTTCATTTGTTTCGGCTTCGTGCTTGATGGTCTTGACTTCATAAGCCAAAGCGGCAAACGGATGATTGTATCTTTCAAATCACTAAGATGAATCGTATCAATCGGATCATCATAAGAGACACCAAAGGAACGCAATGTAATTACATGGCCGATAAAAGCCATCAATCCTACCATGATACCTACAATCCCGAACATGGAAGCAAGCAGCATCATCGGAAACCGAATGAATCGTACCGCTGATGCCATGTCATAGTTCGGAATAATAAAGGAAGCAATTGCTGTGAACGCCACGACAATCACCATGATATTGCTTACAATTCCTGCTTGTACTGCTGCTTGTCCAATGACGATACCACCCACAATTCCAACTGTTTGCCCGATTGGGGCTGGCAAACGGATCCCCGCCTCTCTCAGCATTTCCAGAGTAAGCTCCATTAGCAATGCTTCTACTAGTGGAGGGAATGGTACCTTCTCCCTGGTTTCGCCAATTGACAATATCAATTTGATCGGAATTACTTCGTAGTTATAGGAAAGCAGTGCAATGTAAAACGCTGGTAAAAATATAGCGATAAACAACCCTGCAAATCGCAGGATTCTCAGAAAAGAAGCAACTAGCCACCTTGTACCGTAATCATCTGGACTTTGTAAAAAAGAGAGAAACGTTGTGGGACCAATTAATACACCTGGAGAGCGATCAACAATGATAGCAACTCTCCCTTGCAGTAGCTGAGAAGCTGTAGAATCGGGTCTCTCCGTAATAATAAATTGCGGGAAAGGAGAAAACGGGTGGTCCTCAATCAACTCTCCTAATGCACCTGTGCTGAGTACCGTATCAATATCCAGTCGATCCAACCTTTCGTTGATCTCCTGTAAAAATTCGCTGTTCGTCAAATCAGCAATGTACAAGATATACAATAGAACTTCTCCCCGTCTCCCCAACCGATATGTCTTGATTTTCAGCTCACGATTGGGAATCAATCGACGGATTAAGGCAAGATTCTTTCCGGCTGTCTCCAGGAACCCTTGATGGCTTCCTTTTAGAGACGGTTCGATTTGCGGATCTTCCAATGATCTCTCTGGCCATTCCCGGGTCTCCAGAACATATGCGATCTCCATACCGTCAACAAATAACAAGGTATTTCCACTTAGAATGGAAATTTCCACTACTGCCCAACTATCCGTTTCGGTTACTCCTGCTATTGTGATTTCATCAGGAGATACCGCCTGCTTATCGAGAAGTGGCTTGATGATATGCTGCTGTATATCATTTTTACTGACGAGTCCACAAAAATAGATCAAGACTGCTTTGGTGCCGGTTGCACCGATCGTCAACGAACGGATAACCAAATCCGGGGAATGATCAAACATATCCTGTACGATCAATACATTTTGAAACAATTCAGCAAAGATAGTTTCAGCTTCTTTATTTTCATGTGTTTTCATGTCATGCATCATCCTGCCAATCAGTTGTTCCTATTGGTAGGTTTTTCTGTTACACGGCTCCTTATTCGATGTAACTTTCTTTTTCACACAAAACTGCCTTAACCGTTTTTTACACATAAAAAAAAGGACCGATTTCATCGGTCCTAATCAGCTTTTCACCATTGCCGCAACAGCATCAGCAACAGAATCCACAACGTGTCTTGCTTTTTTACGAATTTCTTCAGGGCTATGAGCCATCGCGAAACTGTGTGGCGTGAACTCAAACATAGAAAGATCATTGAATGCATCTCCCACACAAGCTACCTCAGCAGGTTTCATCCCAATCTCTTGCAGCAATACGCCGAGCCCTGCTCCTTTGGATGTCCCTGGCGGCATCAGGTCGAGGCAATCCTTGTCCGAGATAAACGAATCCATCCCATTCGGAAAACGGGTCTCAACCTCTTTTTGAAGCTTCTTGAGCTTGTCAAGGTCACCGAAGAAGCTCAGTTTGCAAGGTGAAAACTCTTTTGTAAGCCTGTCGAGTATGTCCGGCTGTTCAATAAACGGCGCAAACATGCGATTCTCAACAAGACGGGACTCCGCGGTTTTCTGTGGGATATAGATCGACTGGTCAATACAGACCAAGCTTACGAATTGATACTCCAGAGCAATCTGGAACAGCTCTTTAGCAACTTCCACATCAAAGGTAGTGGATTGAAGCAGCTTTCCCTCTTTGGTATAGACATAGGCGCCATTTTGACTGATCCGATGATAGACTCCGCCGATTTCTTCCATTACATAAATCAATTCCTGGTCCATCCGTCCAGAAGCAAGGCAAATCTCGATTCCTTCTGATGCTACCTGTTGAAGAGCCAAGCGGTCACGTTGTGTTACTTTTTTGCCCGAATCAAGCAGTGTGCCATCCAAATCTGTTACGAACAATTTCATCCAGCAAATACCTCTCTCCAACTTTTTGCCGCTAATTTTACGCCTTTTGGCGAATATACACAACCTTGCAATTCATTTGTAACCGCTTTCTTTTACTATATTGGGAAAGGAAATTTTCTTTTCGCCTGTTCAATGGTTTGTTACAATCAATTTAGAATTGGTAGCACAAACAAATACAGATCAGGTAAAGTCAGGAAATCAACAAAAAATAAGTATAAACGTGGGAGTGAACTTCATGGCAAAAATCTATACCTCTTATTCGGAAATTGTTGCCGATATCCATGATGGAGCAACCCTTTTGGTGGGCGGCTTCGGCTTGGTTGGTATTCCCGAGAATCTCATTATCGCTCTGCGTGATAAGGGAGTCAAAAATCTCACAGTCGTATCGAACAACTGTGGCGTTGATGACTGGGGACTTGGACTTCTCCTTCGCGAAAAGCAAATCAAGAAAATGGTCTCTTCCTACGTTGGTGAAAACAAAGAATTTGAGCGTCAGTTTTTATCTGGCGAACTGGAAGTAGAGCTTACCCCGCAAGGAACACTTGCCGAACGCATCCGTGCGGGCGGTGCTGGAATCCCTGCTTTCTACACTCCGGCTGGCGTAGGTACACCGATTGCAGAAGGTCGTGAAACCCGCACTTTTCATGGGAAAGAGTATCTGTTGGAATCAGGTATAACTGGCGATTTTGCATTGGTGAAAGCTTGGAAGGCTGACAAGATGGGCAATCTCATCTTCCGCAAAACCGCTCGTAACTTCAACCCAATGATGGCAACCGCAGGTAAAGTAACGATTGTCGAGGTAGAAGAAATCGTAGAAGTCGGCGAATTGGATCCAGACCACATTCATACTCCAAGTGTTTATGTACAGCGATTGATTCAAGCCCCTTCGTTTGAGAAACGAATAGAGCGGCTGACCACTCGCAAATAGCAAAAACCTTACATTAGGAGGAAACGATCCCATGACACTTACTCGTGAACAAGTAGCGATGCGAGCAGCGCAAGAAATAGAAGATGGTTTTTATGTCAATCTGGGGATTGGAATGCCGACACTAGTCGCCAACTATATTCCAGAAGGGAAAACCGTGGTTTTGCAATCCGAAAACGGGTTGCTCGGGATTGGACCATATCCTGCCGAGTCAGAAGTCGATCCTGACCTGATTAACGCAGGAAAAGAGACCGTGACTGCTATTCCGGGCGCTTCCTACTTCTCCAGCGCTGAGTCATTTGCCATGATTCGTGGCGGACATATCGATTTGGCAATTCTCGGAGCAATGGAAGTATCGGCTAATGGAGATTTGGCAAACTGGATGATTCCAGGCAAAATGGTAAAAGGCATGGGCGGAGCGATGGACCTCGTCCACGGTGCCAAAAAGATTGTCGTCATCATGGAGCACGTCAATAAGCATGGTGAATCCAAAATTCTCAACGAGTGCACTCTTCCCCTAACCGGCAAACAGGTTATTAACCGGATCATTACCGATCGTGCTGTCCTCGACGTAACACCAGAAGGACTCGTGCTGAGCGAAGTAGCAGAAGGCTATACGGTAGAAGATATTCAGGCGTGTACACAACCGACACTCATTATTTCCGACACGTTAAAAACTATCTCCTTCTAGAATCTGGTATACTATATGAAAATGAAAAGACCAACACCGCTTGTTCAAGCGATTTGTTGGTCTTTTCTACCGTTGGCTGAAGGGGCTGAATTGAAAATTATGACGCAGATGGGCTGTCTGGTTATACATGGATTTGCAGGTGATGTACATGAAGTTCTGCCACTGGCGCAAGCATTGCGTGAGCAGGGATATATCGTAGAATGTCCTACTCTTGAAGGCCACGGCATGGGTCGCAGACACCTCGGAAAAAGTCACCGCAGCAGTTGGGTTCGGTCCGCTCGCGAAGCGTACAAACGCCTGCAAATGCGCACGGACGAAATCATTGTGATCGGCTTCTCGATGGGAGGTTTGCTCGCCTTTCACATTGCGAGCACGTACCCGGTGAAGCAACTCGTTACGATCAATACTCCCTATTATTATTGGGACATCCAACAAGTCTGGCGCAACCTGAGAGAAGACTATCGACCACACGCCCGAAGATATGTGAACAGTTTATTCAAGATCCCGTTCCGCAGCATGCTGCAATTCCGCCTGCTGTTGGCAGAAACCAAACAAATTCTTCCGAAAATTACTTGCCCTTACTTCATCCTGCAAGGGCAGCTTGATGATACGGTGAAAGCAATCAGTGCCGAACATCTACGACAAAACGTTGGAACAGCCGATGTGCAAATTTCGTACTTCCCCCACTCCGATCATTTGCTGCTAAAGGGCCCGGAGGCGGGACAGGCGATCGAGCTGATTGTAGAGAAGCTGTCCAAGCTTCCACGCTCGACACTAATCTAAGTCCATTGCCTATTACAGTAAAGAAGGATCAATTACTTTATCACTGTAAAGTAATTGATCCTTCTTCCATTTGCGGAGCCAGCTAGAAAAATGCTTGTCCACTCCAAAGCGACTTTGGCTGCGCCTACCCAGATTTTCCTAAATCGTCAGGGAAGAACGTGGGCAACCAGCGGAACATAAGAGGCCGCAACGTGTTTGACCACTTCCTGACGATTAGGAAAGTCGGACAGTTAATTCTCCTGTGCAAGCTGCCAGGGAGACCTGGATTGGACAACGTTTTTCTAGTTATGGAAACACGACGGTTTTGTTGTTATATACAAGGACACGATCCTCCACATGCCAGGTAACCGCACGGGCAAGGACTGTTCGTTCCACTTGTCTACCGATTTGCTTTAGCTCTTCTACATCATTTCGGTGAGTAACACGCTGTACTCCCTGTTCGATAATGGGACCTGCATCCAGCTCTTCTGTCACATAGTGTGCTGTCGCACCGATCAGCTTGACTCCCCGATTGTATGCCTGCTCATACGGTTTGGCTCCCACAAAGGCAGGCAGGAACGAATGGTGGATGTTGATGATTTGATTCGGATAATCGACCAGGAAGCGAGGCGACAGAATCTGCATGTATCTGGCAAGGACGATTAAGTCAACTTGTCCCGAAATGACCTCCAGTTGCTGTTTCTCTGCCTCCGCTTTGTTTTCTTTGGTTACAGGGATATGGTAGTACGGGATATCGAATGACTCCACTGTTGACCTCATGTCTTCATGATTGCTCACTACTGCTGCGATGTCTGCGTAAAGTGCTCCCGAATTGTATTGCCAAAGAAGCTCCAGCAGACAATGATCTTCCTTGGAAACGAAGATTGCCATTCGTTTGCGTCTATTGGCTTCGACGATTCTCCAATCCATTTGGAACTGATTGGCAATTGGTAAAAACTTTTCTCGCAAGCTTCCACAGCAGTTTGCCAAATCAGGTATGTCAAATTCGATTCTCATGAAAAAACGGCCGCCCTCAGGGTCCGTCGAATATTGATCGGACTGAGCGATATTGGCCCCATGTTCGTATAAAAAGCGAGTGATCGCAGCAACTATCCCCGGTTGATCGGGACAAGCGACCAGCATGCGTGCACGGTCTTTATGTTTTTGTTGGTGCATTTCCCATTCTTGATTGATAAAGCGTTGCATCGTATTCTCCTCCACAAACTCCTAATATTTTTGACAGTATAGCACGTCAGCCCATGCCCTCCAAATGATTCCTTCCATAGTGTACATAAGCTTCTAGTAAGCCCTTTCATGTCCGTTTCAGATGGATGGAGCTGTGAACGAATATCGGATTGGAAGCAAGAAAAGACTTCGTCCCTTTACGCTCTGTGGAAGTTCGCAAAGAAGATCATACAGTCCGCTCTTTCTCTACGAAAGGGAATCGCCA